>JALGVJ010000033.1 GCA_029838195.1 Promethearchaeota archaeon | reverse complement strand
ATTCTGAGATTACTCTGGATTTCGATAGATGTAAAGAATTGGTAAGAAGGGGTTGAAAAAGGAGAAAATAAGCAAAAAAAAAAGTGAATATGTTTAAATTATTTTTAATATCCCAAAAAAAAGAAATTTCATGGTTTTTTTTCTTTAGCCTTTTTTGAAAGAATTTTAGGGAGAAAAATTACACCTTAAATAGAAGGAACGGGATTAATTTAATTTCATTGAAAAGGTTTAATTAATTCGATGATATCTTCGTGATTAATTCCGAGTTCTTTCACCAATTCAATAGTAGGGCACCCACGGGGAGACCAGCGGCGTTTTTTATAGACGGCCTCTTGGAGTTTTTCATATTGAGTTTCTCTATATTTTCGTAGGAGTTTTATCTTTTCTTCCGTAGGTAAGCGGGAAGGAACAATACCGAGGTGTTCTTTTAATTGGGAATCGTATCTTTCTGCCCGGCTTTCATATTCGAGGATTGTAACGGGCCCCATTGCGCGATAGGGAAGATTGGAGTCATGTTCTTTTAGACCTCCGCCTTGACGGATGTTAAAAATTCTTTGAAAAGTATAGACTCTTTCAGACATGCAAATTAAATCGTCGATGCTTGTTTTTTTACCGGTCATGGCTTCAAAATATTTAGCATACCATTCCACGTGGTAAAGTATTTTAGCTTGGAGTAGTTCACCCGTATTAGGGTCGCGTATTGGTACATCAAAATTTTTGGGATCAATGACATCATTCCAGGGAAGTTTGCACAAGCCAGCTAATGAAAAGAATGTTCTCCAGTAAGGCATCCACGTTAGAGCAGCTGCTTTATCTTCGAAAGAGGGGATGGAATTCCTCACGATATCTTCAAAAATGAGCCAAGCTTCGTCGTGTTGCGGGCCCTTATTGGTAAGACCATATCCTCCTTGTTGAGAAAGGCTTTCTTTAGTCACATATTCAGAGAACTCTAATCCTTTATGCTCCATTCCAATATCTTGGAGGAATTGGGGAGATGCCCCATATTGAGCCGCAAAAATCCGTTTCATTTCTCGAATACCTTGTCCTACAATCATTCCGAATCCTTCTCCCCGTGCTATTTGATGGAGCAATTCTAAAGCAGCTTTGGCATTTCCAAACTTTAATTCTAAGCCTCCCGTAATTTCCTTGTTCAAGATTCCTGTTTCATAGCATTCCATGACGAATGCAATTCCCGTTCCAACACTAATGGTGTCCAATCCATAGGTATCGCAGTAAAAATTTACTTCAAGCACCCATTCAGGATCCCAAACCCCCCAATTAGAGCCGCACCCAGCTATGGTTTCATATTCTGGCCCATCCACGACCACTTTTTGTCCCTTAAAAGGACCAGTTTTCACGCGGTATTCTTTTACGAAATGAGAACAACTAAGAGTACACCCTAACCAACATCCATCTGCTCCTTGACCCGAGTTTACTCCAAAAAGCTTCGCCCAAGTTTGTCTATTAAATGGAATGTTTTTATCATCAATTTCGGGATGATGGCCAAATCGGAAATTTTCAGTGGGTAATAAATCCATAAGATTCATTATATCGGGCAAATATCCAGTTCCCACAAAGCGCATTTGATTTTGGCCGGGGTCCAAGCGGACAATCTCTTTTTGATGTTGGTGTCCTATTTTCATAAGAGTTTCGAGATCTGCGGGATTTAACTTGCGGGAATCCATTTTTGGAGATCTACAAATGATAGCTTTAATGTTTTTATCAGCAAACACGGTTCCAGTGCCTCCTCGACCAGCTTGCTTACAAGAGGCCCATTTCCTCTTCCGATTATACCAAGAAAAATTCAGCATACCCCATTTTGAATATTTTGCTGCGGGACCCGTTGAAACGACCGAAACGTGTTGTTTAGCACTTTCACTAGAATCCTTGGCATATTTTTCTGTGAGTTCTTGAGTTAATAAGTGGGAATATCTAGGCAGCGTGCTTGGTGCTGCCTCGATGGAAATGGAATTTTCTTCTCCATTAATGAATATGATGACTTCTTTATTGGATTTTCCTTGGATTTCTAAGGCATCAAATCCAGAGAATTTCAAGTGGGAGCCAAAATACCCTCCGACATTGGAATCGATGATGAGCCCCGTGAGGGGAGATATCGATGTGACAACGGATTTTCCTGCTCCAGGGTAAAAGGTACTTGCTCCTAATGGGCCATTTCCTATACATATTTCATTTTCGGGATCATTCCACCGGACGATTTTATGTTTAGGCAGGGCATTCCACATTAACCAGAGATTAAATCCTCTCCCTCCGACAAATTTTTCTTTCATTTCATTGGTTACTGGTTTGAGAGCGATTTTTTTGGTTGTTAGATTGATATAGAGGGTGCGGTTGGCGTATCCTCGTTCAATTTCTTGAGTGTCATAACTTTTTTCTATTAGTTTCAAGGACATTACCTTTTAAGAGATGGGGTAAGAACAATTAAATTAAGAAAGAAAATGTTCATTATAATTTAAGGTTTTTAATAAAAGAGGGGTTCTTGAAGAAATGATAGGGGTAAGAAAGGAATACACGTTAGACATCGAGATCACGGTTCAATGATGGTACCAATGAATTCTTTTTCTCCCTTCCAAAACTTTTTAAAATTCGAGAGGTCTTGTCCTGACATTATAATGACTCTGATATGACTTCTTTTTATTAATTGGAAGGAAACAGCATCAAAAATTCTATATTCTCCTGCAGCAGCTTGCTGAGTGCCCGTCTCTTGAAATATGATGCTAGATAACTCTTCAGGAGTTATTTTTTTAAATAATTTCGCATTGGGAAATTTCTTGGGATCTTTTTCGTAAATTCCTTGAACATCTGTTAAAATAATCAAATCCTTAACGTTCAAGAATTCAGCCACCTCTACTGCCACGCTGGTAGTGGATTGGCCGGGCTGCAAGCCCCCCATCACGATGATTTTATTTGTTAAAGCTGCAAGTGCGACCTCATCCATGAGTGTTGGTACTATGGGATAGGCGATATCACCTAAGAAGGAAATGAGAAGGCGAGAATTAATGCGAGATAATTCAATTCCTACTATATCACATGCGGCTTCATTTTTCGTGAATTTTCTCATAACCGTTATGTATTTTCTTGCGATTCGTCCTCCTCCACAAACAATGATAATTTTTTTGAAATTTTTATCCTTTTTCACGATATTGCAAAATTCATTTAATTTTTCTACGTTAATTTCTTCATTTTGGGAGAATAAGAGGGATCCTCCTAATTTAATAACAATTTTTCGATTCTTTTCCATGATAAGTGTTTGAATTTTTTGATGTTTTATATATTATTTATTTCATTTTTCATTTATTAAAGTATATGATTAAAATGAAAGGTTCATGGGGATAATGAAGGAGATAATTGTTGAAGTCCCTCATAGAATATCTGGTTTCTTTGAAATCGTGGATGTACATGAAAACGGAACAAAAATCACGGACCCTATTAAATTAGGATCCAGGGGGGCGGGATTTAATTTAAATGCTGTCGGAAGAACAAGGATAGAGGTCGAAGAGCTCAGTAGAGAGGAAGAGACGACGTGTGAGATTTATATTAATAATAATTTAATAAATGAAAACGCTGAAACAACATTTTTTATTTTTAATCATCTAAAAGAACGGATGCTCTTTCCGGTTAATATAAAGATTTTCCATGAATTTGATTTACCCGTAGGTTGCGGATATGGTGCGAGTGGTTCTGGTGCTTTAGGCTCCGTACACGGATTAAATGAACTCTTAAAATTAAATTTAACTCATTTTGAATGCGGACAAATCGCTCACGTGGCGGAAGTCGTTAACAAAACGGGATTAGGAACGGTTTGTGGCATGATTGCTAGAGGATTAAGCATTCTTAAAGAACCGGGATATCCCTGCGTATTTGAAACCATAAAAGTCCCGAACAATATAAACGTGATTTGCGGAACTTTTGGAAAAATTGCCACCAAATCCATTCTTTCTGATCCTCAATTAAGCAAGAGAATCAAAAAAGCGGGTCAATTGGCATTAAAAAAACTATTGCAATCTCCAACCATTAAAACGTTTATAGAATGCTCGATCGAATTTGTAAAAAATACTCATATTTTAGAACACTTGAATTTGAGTGAAACAAAAGCTTTGATGGAGGAATTAAATGAATTAGATATCATGGGCGCTAGCATGAATCAATTAGGGCGCTCCGTGTATGCTATTTGTCATGAAGATGATAAAAATTCTGTAATTAATACCTTCAAATCGTATTTAAATCCGGATGAAATTCATGTACTAAAAATTTATGAAGAGGGGATTAAAATAATAAATATTGATATTAATTATAATTAATTAGAGTTATTTTTTCAATGATTTAGAGCGTAATGTCGCCGCTTCAACGGCTCTTATTAAAGTGGCTCTAATTTTCGAAGATTCTAATTCATGAATAGCAGTAATAGTAGTTCCCGCAGGCGTTGCAACCATATCTTTCAATTCTCCAGGATGTTTTTTAGTTTCTAATACCATTTTCGCAGCCCCCATTACGGTTTGAGCGGCTAACTTTAAAGCAACATCGCGAGGAAGCCCCATTTTCACGCCTCCATCTGCTAAAGATTCTATGATGATAAATACATAAGCCGGACCACTTCCCGATAAACCCGTTACAGCATCCAAGTGGGATTCATTTAATTCTACTACGAGACCTACAGTTGTAAAAATTTTCTTTACATAAGCGAGCTTTTCTGGAGACACATTTTTATTTTTAGCAATGGCCGTGGCACCCGCTTTAACCAACGCAGGGGTATTTGGCATAGCTCGTATTAATGCAACTCGCTCGTCAACATATTCATGAATATGAGAAAGAGGGACACCAGCTGCAATTGAAATCACGGTTTGATCTGGTTGGACAAGGTGCCCAATTTCTTCAAGAACATTATCAATTACTTGAGGAATCACCGCCAAGAGGATATACCGTGATCTTTGGACTAATTCAACGTTATTTTTAGCCGCTTCTACATTATAATGCTCAACACGTTCTTTTAATAATTCTTTATTAATATCATGAATTATGACTTTTTCTTTAGGCGTAATTTCTAATATTGCTTTTAAGAGAACAGATCCGATTTTACCCACGCCAATAATTCCTATTTCTTTATCATGTTCACTCAATTTTTTTCCTCCTTCATATCTTGCTAAGTTATTTTTATTATCGTGTTTGAGGAAACTAAAAATCCCTTTACAGAATGATAAAATAAACAATATTCAATATAATTAAAAGTTTAAGATAACATGCAAGAAAGGAGGGAAATGCAATGGTTAATCCAAAAAATAGTGAGACGGTTCTCCAATAAGAACAGAATCTCGAATGCCAAAATCGTTCCAGAGATTATATTTAAAAAGGATGAAAGCATTATCTCGAGATTTTTGACGGAATCCATTATTTAAGAGAAACTCCTTCCCTTTTTTGTAATTTCTAGGGATTTTTATATTAATGGTTGCAATACCTCGAAATTGTTGTTTTTTTAAGTATTCTTTTAATAATGTCGTGCCCAATCCCTTATTTTGATAAAGTTGATTCACTTGGATGAGATGCAAACGTGCCGTGGGAATAAGGGTTTCCAAAGAGTCGATATTTTGACTTTTATCTTCTGAAATTAGTATTCCTGCAATAGAATTGTTACAGTAAGCAGATAAAATAAATAGTCTCTCAATCGGAATGGAATTAATGAGGTTTTCAATAAAACTTTTAAATTCACCGGCAAATAATAAAAAATCAAGAAGATCTTTTTTTTTAGATTCTTTAATTTCTATACTCGAAGTCATGAGATTTCCCTTTAAAATGAGTTACCTTTATTTGTATAATTCATTTTTAAATTCTTCAATGAGTTCTGACTTAATTTGTCCTCTATTACGATCATATCCTTCACATACCGCGGTTCGAATCCCGATTATATCGGGTTCTATAGATTTTATCTTGTCCAAGTGATTTTTCCTTAAATTTCCGGCTAATGCTACTTGTAAATTTAATTTCCGTGCTTTATTCACAAAAGTGATTAATTTTTTTTCATTCAAAAAATCAAACAAGCAAGTTCCATCTTTTATATAAGTATCGAGCATTGCAATATCACAGCCAGCTTTAGAGGCAATTATAGGGATATCTAAAAAATGAGGGGACGTATTAATTCTTTTTTGATCAGCATACCCCGCCGCTACGACCAAAATCTCAGGATTGTACTCCTTAATGGTTTTAACGACTTTCTCCATCAAATCAATCCCTTCTTTTTCATTTTTGGGACCTTTTAGACCTACTTTAATGATATCAGCTCCCGATACTGCAGCCCCTAATGCTGCTAATGATGCGCTTCCCGGAAGATAAGGAAAATCTCCGATAGTTGCACTTAATAGTTGCGAGCTATTAGGAGGGATTAGCTTCTTCATTTCGCTTATGATCCAGGGAAAGTTAGCCCCAAGAGATCCTTCATTAGGATTTTTACAATCAATATAATTCACATTGGAACGAATTACCGTGATAGCTTCTTCAATTGTATTGGGACTAATTAATAGTTTAATTTCTCTCTCCATGATTATTTGTTTAGAACTTTTTATAATTATTGAATGTGCGTTAATATAAAAAAGATATTTTATTCCATTTAAATATAATACTCCTTAGTAAAATAATACTTTATCTTAATTAGATTTTCCATCAAAAGGCAAGGTTGCCAAAATAATCTATTTCAAATATAGGAATAAAATTCTGATAATAATACCTTTCATGTTGCGAATCGATTGAAGATTCCATAGAAAGTCTCATGTTTTTAGATCTTAAATTTCAATTAAATATAAATATGGAATTCTTGTATTAAATTATTATAAACATGAAAAAAAGATTTGAACAATAAATGTCCCCTAAACAAGTTACTAGTTTGGATTTGACAAACGAAGTATTTAAGGGTCCCACAGAAGTCGTGAATAAGATTGCAGAGAGTATCGGACTTAAACATACGAAAGTTATAGAAACATTTGTTCTAGAGGAAAGAGATCTTAAAATCGCATTACAAAAGCAAAGTGGTGTGTTTTTTAGAGGTACCATTACATGGATTGGTGATAATAAAACCTCATCGCAAGGAACCATTTTCTGCGTGGAATCTGGATCTGAATTAAAATTAATAAATCCTAATGAAGAAAACACGAAACAAGTATTATTAGACATGAAAAGACGAATTGTCAACGTGCTAACAGAAGGCAAGGTAAATTGCAACGTCTGTGGAAAAAATATTGAAATTTTTGATGAAACTGCCTCATGTCCCATTTGCAATACGAAAGCTCACAAGGATCACTTGCTAGAATGGGTAAAAATGAAACATGTTTGTCCTTCCTGCGAACAACCGCTAAAAATCACGGATAGTGGAGAAATTATTTCCGGATGATTCATAATAAATTATTTTTTTTCACATCTTTTATGCTTATTGAGCCGTCATATAGCGATGTGGCGATTAATACGCCTGAGAAGCCCTTATTTCGAATTTGAAGGATTTCTTTAAGATTTCTAATTCCACCTCCAATATAAATGATACCTTTAAATTCTTCTCGAATTTTTTCATGAACTGGAGAAAGTGAGCCTTTTTTTTGCCCTACTCTCCGTAAATCCAACAAGATTATCTTTTTTATCCCTTGGTTTTTTATAATCGTAATCACTTCGATAATTGAGGAATGTTGAAAGTCCTTAATGGGAGATAATATAGTTCCGTCATACATGTCAATGCTTACCAAGACATTATTACGGCCCAACAAATCAATACTTTTTTCAATCACGCTCATATCTTCCATAGTTTCTAATCCCAAAATGAGTTCATGCGGGTTGATTTCGGAAACCGGATATAAGTCCTCTTCGCGTCTTATTCCGGGATCTAACATTACTTGAATTCCCGAAAGGGCAGTTATTTGAGAAAGCAACGCCTTATTTAAATTGTTATTTAAAATTGAATCTAAATCTGCGATATAAAAATGGGAAAAGCCAAAATTCTCATGAAGTTTTTTGATCAACTCATGAGGATTAACTGTATTAAAATAGACATTTTTTAAAGGTTTGTATTTAGCTCTTTCCCCTTTTTTTGCATGAACGCAAGTTGAATTGAGGATATCTATGACGGGAATTATTTTGAATCCCATTTCCTCTTGCCTTGTCATTTTTTAATGCCTCACAAAATCTCTTCTTTCATGCTAAACATTCAAGAAATAAAATAAGTTGGGTTTAATTAAAATTAATTAGAAAAAATAGTAAGTCATATGATTTAAAATTTAAAAAAAAAAAATTAATCCTTAAATAAATGATTTTATTAAAACTGGTTTCTACTTGCAATTTGATAACAAGGTAGAATCATTTTAAGTGGTAATTACCATGAAAATGCAAGCGTATATTAATAAAATTATTGAAAAAACGGGTTTATCAAAGAAAGAGATTCAAGAGAGGGTAGAAGAAAAAATAAAAGAATTAAAAGGGTTAATCTCTGATGAGGGAGCACTTTTTATAATAGCAAAAGAATTGGGTGTGGACGTGAAGGAAGAAAACCAAGAGATCATGGATGATTTTGAAATTAATATAGCAGATGTCACCCCTAACATGAAAAATTTAACTCTCGTTGGAAGAATTAAAGAGGTTCATGAACCGCGCATGTTTAGTCGGAAAGATGGAACGGAGGGCACGTTAGGATCCTTTATATTACATGATGAAACGGGGGATATTCGAATTGTATTATGGAATGAGCATGTTAAAATTTTTGAAGACCCCGATTTTAAACTGAATAGCATTGTGAAAATAATAAATGCTTACGTTAAAAAAGGTCTTAACCAGAAATCAGAAGTTCACGTGGGAAGATTAGGAAGAATATTTTTAAATCCAGAGGATATTGACTATAAAAAATACCCAAAAATTACCCAACAATTTACACCTATTAATGAGATTCATTTATCCCTTTCCTCCATCTCTATTGAAGGAAAAATATTACAAATCACCCCCATTAGAGAATTTACTCGAAATGATGGGACTCCCGGTAAGGTAGCTTCCATGTATGTCTCAGACGATACTGGTTCCATCAGGGTAACATTTTGGAACGAAGATACCATGAAAATATCAGATTTAAAACCGGGTAACGTCATCTCTTTAACAGCTTTAAATCCTAGAATCAATAGGTTAGATCCAAATACGATAGATCTCCACGCAACTGGCAGAACAACAATCCAAGTAAAAGAAAAAGCAATCGAAATCAAGAAAAACTACGTGGAAAATATTAAAAAAATACAAGAAATAAAAAGCATCATCTCTGTAAAAGGAGTGATCACGTCTATTGATAACTTGAAAACCATTACTTTAAAAAGTGGAGAAGAAGTGAACCTTTTGAATTTTATACTCAGTGACGATACGGACAGCGTGCGCGTGGTAATGTGGAGAGAACAAGCAGAAAGATTTTCTGAGAGATTAACAATGGGCATGGGTGTAGCCCTTAAAAATGTTTTAATCCGATTCAATTCTTTTAGCAATAAAAAAGAGCTTACTTTCTTGGATGGCTCCGAACTGGAGACCATTGACGTGCAATTCGAGGACTTGAAAGTGGGTTCTCCCGTAAGGGCGGGGGCTCTAAAAACGGGGTTTTTTTCGGGACAGTACACGCCATTAAAAGATATCAATTCCACGGACATTTTTGAAGTCAAAGGATATATCGCAAAAGAATTACGCGATAATGACATCATCATTTATGAAGCGTGCTCGAATTGTTTAAAAAAAATAGATAATTGCACCTGCCCCCAAAAAGGAACCCCCACCAAGAGAATGATCGTTAAAATATTCATTGATGATGGAACGGATACCATAAAAACGATTTTTTTCGGAGATCAAGCAGAAGCTCTCATCGGACTGGGAGCCGATGAAATTCAAGAAGTGCTGGAAACGGAAGAATTTTTAACCAATCTTTCGAAAGAATTGATGGGACGAGACTTGATAATTAAAGGCAGGGGCGTGTTTAATGAGTTTAATAATCTCAACCGCTATGAATTGAATGTCATCGAATTTAAAAATCTTGATGTTGAAGAAGAATTGGCAAAATTAATCGAGGAAATAGAGTTTTAATTTTTTCCATGATATAAAAACCCTCCGTTTTCCGTGCCAATTCACGTGATCATTTTTTTAGAATGATAAATATTAATTACTAATATTTTTTATCGTATTATGACGCCAGTAGATATTATTGGTTTAGGAGAAGTTGTTGTAGATTGGGTGGCTGAAATACCCCATTTTCCCAAACCAGATGAAAAGATTGATGCTTTAAGCGAGAATTACTTTGCAGGAGGAGTCACGGCTAACTACTTGGTAGCAGTTGCCCGCCTTGGAGTTAAATGCGGATTTATCGGAGCCGTGGGCGATGATCATTACGGCGAATTTTTATTGGAAGACTTCAAGAAAGAAAACGTAGACCAGTCTCACGTCATTAAAATACCAAGTAAAAAAACCCCAGTTAATTTTATATTCGTGGCCAAGGGTGAAAAAACTATAATCCAATCTCCGCACATGAAAATCACGAGAATCTCTCCTTCTGATCTTGATGAGACTTATATTATAAATTCAAAATTATTACATACGACACTAATTCATCAAGATGTCTCCGAAAAAGCGATTCAAATCGCTAAAGAACATAATGTCAAAATAAGCATTGATTTAGAAGCCCAAATCGCCCAAAAAGGATGGAATGCCCTTAAAAACCTCCTCTTGAGCGCAGATATTCTCATTCCAAATAAAGAAGGGGCAAAAACCATCACCAACACCTCGACGCCTCAAGAAGCCGCTAAGCTCTTGATAAAAAAGGGTATTCCGATCGTCATTATCACGCTAGGCGAGCGTGGCGCCTTAGTCACCACGGAACAGTTTCAAAAAGAAATCCCCGCCTTTCATGTAGACCCCATTATCGACACTACCGGCGCAGGAGATACTTTTAATGGTGCTTTCTCCGTCGCCTATTGGATAAAAGGATGGGACCTCCTCCAATCCGTAAAATATGCAAATGCCGCCGCCGCTTTAAAAATTAAAAAATTAGGCGCCCGTACGGGCATGCCTACTAAACAAGAACTAAATGCTTTTTTTTCTCAATTTGAATGATTTAATCGTTTTTCCTTTTTTTAATTTTTAAATATTGTTAAAATTAAAGAATCACTCTTTTATTCAATCAATAATATTAATTTCCTTATAACCCTCCTCATTCCGAATAAGATCATCGAGAATAGCATCTATTTCCTCCATTGAATGAGTAGTTAGCGCTGTAAACGGCCAAATTCCTAATAAACTCGTCTTACCATCCTCTTGTTGCTCAAATAAAAAACCTAACTTTTCCCCGGTTTTCACGAGCTTAAAAAGCAAGACAACGAATTTTTCCCCCTTAATCCTCAATTCTCCCGCCTCAACTATCTTTACCCCCATTATATTCTTAAAATAATGCATTTCTCCCTCCTCTCTACCCCTCTCCATAAGACTTTGTATTAACCCTGAATAATCCCTCCGCGATAACATCTCCTCATTACTTACGAACGTCATCTTTAACGTCTCTGCTTCCCCACCCGAAATACCCCTAAAACTTACCAGGCACATGTTTTTAAAACCTATCTCGTTAATTGTTTTATCCATTACGATTTACTTTCAAATTGTTGATTTTTCTAATAAAAAATTTTTATATCATGAACTAACCATGCAACATTTAATTTATAAATGTAGTAAAATCATGACATCTCATCCTAAAAAAGTTATATCACGGAATTCAAAGAATAATAACATGGAAAAATAGTAGAAAAGGAAAGAATAAGCGCCTCTGGCATGGCTCGAACATGCGACCGCCCGGTTAACAGCCGGGTGCTCTACCGACTGAGCTACAGAGGCTGGCAAGAGGGAAATTAACCTTCTTGTTTTTAGTGGTTCACAGCGTATTGTTTTCCCTATTAATCTACAATGATAATCTATTTTTTAAAATTAATGATAATATTTAGATTTTACTGATCATGATATTGTATTATTTTATTCGTTTGAAGCAACCTAAATTACGGGATAGGCCAAATGATCAAAAATATACGTGAAATATAACAGTTGGACAATTTTTTGTATTTTTATGACCAATATATTTTTTGTTCAAGGTCCTCTTTTTTAGTTCAAGATCATGTGAGGGTCAAATTTCCCTTTATTATATCTCTTTTCGTGTTAATTGATAAATAATAGAAGGGATAATGGATGATCTGGTAATTGTTGATGCTCCTGCCGGGATTCGAACCCGGGTCGCGGGGGTTTACCTTAGAGCATTAGTGAAATGCTCTTAAGAAGGCCCCGTATGCTTTCGGTGGAATAATCGGGGAAAGCATTAAGTTCCTTGACCGGACTACACTACAGGAGCTTTTTTTATCAATTTTTTGGGGATCAAGAAAAGTGATGAGTTAGTAAAGAAATAGAATGAACTCTCAATTTTAAATTTTGTTGAAAAGGTTTTTAAATAATGCGAAGAGTTCCATTTGATTAATGTATTAAGGCACATCAAGTTTTATTGAGATTAGTGGTAGGAGGGAAAGGGCGGAGGTGGGGAGATAACTATGATATGAAGAGAATTCTCATGGATTAGAACAATTAATTGAGGAAAGGAAAGTGCGGGAAGGGAGATTTGAACTCCCGTACCCCTATGGGACTGGATTCTAAGTCCAGCGCCTTTGGCCAGACTCGGCTATTCCCGCATGGTTTTTAGAGATTGGTGCTCACGTGAGGCGTCGTAAAGGCGAAATATTTTAGTTGTAGAAAACCGGGATCGAGGTGGTATTATTAAGAATAAAAATGTTTATTTTTAGATAAATTTTATATGGTTCGGGGAAAGGATGGAGAGGCGGAAATTGTTATTTAAAAAACTTTTAAAAGTAGAAAAATTTAAGAAACCATATTAGTGTAATTAATATAAAGATTAGTAAAGCTGCAGAATAAATACGGGGTCATTCAGTTGAGCGTGCGCGAAGCATTAATAAAGCATTTATCTACCATCTTGAGGTCGTCAGATGGTACGATTTTAGTGGTATTATGCGATTTGAATGGACTTTCGATTGCGAAAATTGGTAGGAAAAGTGATATTGAGGTGAATCCGAATCAGATCACGAGTTTAGCATCGGTGGCATTTTCTGCGAGTGAAGAAACGTGGATAGATTTGGACATTCGGGATCAGGTCATTTCATTTTCATATTTCGAAAAGGCATGTTTGATAACGATTCGGATGGATCATATTTTATTAACGATCGTTCATGATTATCATCGAGAGTGGCCGTTAGATGCAGACAAGTTGGCGAGTGCCATTTATTTCTTATACCTGAATATAAATGAATTTTTTGGCACGAATCCCATTTCGGAGGAGGAGGCCGAATCTTTTTCTAACAAGATACGGTCTGCAATTTATTTATTTGGTATGGGATCGAATGTCCCGTTTTCATCCTATACGCCAGCGAATCACGATTCTACGAATATTTTGCCTGCCATCTCTCAAGTGTTAGATTCTCTTCAAAATCTCATTTTCCTTCGGTACTCAATGGTGGTTCCCTCGGGCTTGCTCTTAGATGCAAGGGAAGTAAGTGGAGTAGAGCTGCCCATTTCGATAGAAGCATTTTCTGCGAATGCTAATGTGGCGTTTCAGAAGATGAAAGGGGAAGCAAGGGGCTCCACGATTGGAGAGCTTCTTTGTTACATTGCGATTTCGGGGAAAGATGTAGAACACTTGTATGGAATCATGACAGCACCTTCAGGAAGGTTAAAATTTTCGATGATTGAGGATAGTTCCAATCATGAGGAGATATCTTTCGTGGGATTGTTTCCCTTAGAATATGGAGGCGTTCCCGTCTTGGGCGAGGCTCGGAATATAATTAATTCGATGTTAGAAATTTTAGGAGAAGATCCCATTACCAAGCGATTCATTGAAACGGCAAACGTATTAACCAGCCATAAATATGAGGAATAAGTGATAAGAACGTTTCATGAAAACTTTTCCTGAAATTTATTAAATTAAGGGCTTCTTCAATTAAAAACTAAATTAAGGATCATGGATTCCGGTAATGGACCAATGAAAATTCCTAAATTATATTGTATCCATCATGGGCAGTGTGATCCTAAGAAATGTACGGCTTTGAAATTAAAGAAAGCAAATTTGATCAATTTTATTGACGAGAAAAATCGGATCATGCAGCATGCGATTGTTCTCAATCCTTTTTCTCTTCGAGAGATTTCGATAAACGATCGAGATATAATTAGAAGGCATGGAATCGTGGTGATCGATTGTTCTTGGAACGAACTTTCCAGTATTAATTTAACACGATTTAAAAAAGAGCGGAAATTACCTCCCTTATTGGCAGCAAATCCCACGAATTATGGGAAATGGGAAAAATTAAGTTCAGTAGAAGCCTTGGCTGCTGCATTATACATTACAGGATATGATAATTTGGCAGAAGAATTATTATCAAAATTTTCTTGGGGAATACAATTTAAGATTTTAAATAATTTTAAGTAAAAAATAAAAATTAAAGGAAAAAAAAAATAAAACTAATCTTCTTCGCCCATACCACCCGCTTCTTCTCCTGCGCCAGTAGAAGTTTTTGAAGCGGCAATAACATCATCTATTTTTAGTATCATGGACGCAACCTCAGTAGCAGATTGAATGGCTTGCAAGAGGACGGCTAAAGGTTCTAAGACGCCAAGTTTAACCATATCAGCGGGTTTTCCTTCATCGATGTTGATGCCATAATTTTTGCCTTCATCATTTTCATGTTTAGATCGCAGCTCTACTAACAAGTCCATAGAGTTAAATCCGGCATTTTGAATGAGGGTTTTAGGGATAACTTCCATGGCGTTTGCATATACTTCAATGGCCAATTGTTCCCTTCCTCCAATGGAACGAGCGTAGGTGCGCAATCGTTTGGCTAATTCTATTTCAGCCGCTCCACCTCCAGGCAAAACAAGAGGAACTTCCACGGCAGCTTTTACAACGGAAAGTGCATCTTTTATCATTCGTTCAGCTTCATCTACGACATGTTCGATGCCAGCCCGGATTAAAATGCTTACTGCTTTAGGATCGGCACATTGAGACACGAAAATCATGTTATCCTCTCCGATTTTCTTTTCTTCTACACTTCCCGCCGAACCCAGATCTTCTGGAGTACAATCGAAAATATTTGTGATGATGTTCGCATTCGTGGCTCTGGCAAGTTTCTCCATATCGGAGCGCTTGACTCGTCGAATTGTCATTATACCTTCTTTCGCCAAAATATTTTGGGCTTTTTCATCCACTCCTTTTTGGCAAAACACGACATTAGCTCCGATTTCTTTGAGTTTCATGACACGATTTTTCAGCATGTTGGCTTCTTCTTCAAGAAACCGATTGATTTGGTCCGGTGTTTGAACTCGGATTTCAGCGTCAAATTCCGTCTTTTCTACTTCTAATGAAGAATTAATTAACGCTATCTTAGCATCATGGATGATTTTGGGCATCATGGGATGCACTACTTCCTTATCAACGATAACGCCATCCACGAGTTCGGTATCCAAGAGGCTTTTTCCTTCTTTTTTAATGATTTGAATATGATCGAGATCAATGACATAATTGTCGCCTCGTTTCTCTTTGATCTGGGAGATTGCTTTCACGGCAATATCCGCAAAATGACTTTTTACACCCGCAATGAGCTTACTGTTCATGGACGTTTCAGCGACTTTTCCTAGAGTATCGGTATCGTTGATATCAATTTTAGTGGCTAATTCTGTCAAAATATCTTTAGTTCTCGCCAATCCCTTTTTATACCCTCGAAAGATAATGGTAGGATGTACTGTTTGTTCCATCAATTCATCCGCTAAGGCAAGCAGCTCGCCTCCAAGTATGACTGCCGTAGTGGTACCATCTCCAACCCTATCATCCTGAGTTTTAGCAACCTCCACCATCATTTTTGCAGCAGGATGCTCCACATCTATCGTGTCGAGAATGGTAGCTCCATCATTTGTAATAGTAACATCCCCTAGTGAATCGATTAGCATCTTATCCATGCCTTTTGGGCCCAGAGTGGTTCTAACGGCTTCTGCAACGGCAATTGCTGCTGCAATATTATTCTTTTGAGCATTTTTTCCTGTTTTTCTTTCGGTACCTTCTTTCAAGATTAAAACAGGGACACCTAATTGCATGTTTTTTTCACCTTTTTTTTATGATAAGAACTTCTTTATATATTATTCAATATTCGATAGTTATAAAAATTTTCTTTCTTAAATAGAACGTGAATTACTCTCTTAGATATCCACTAAGGATATGAAATTAAATGGATTCATAGTAAAAAAAAAAATGGAACTGGGTTGGGAGATGTTTACTGTCACGTGAATAGATTATTTAAAATGAAGAAAAGGTTAAGTAAAATCATGCAGATCAAGAATTTTCGGAAAAGATAAGAGCAAGGTTTCGTCCATATTATGAATTAATTATTTCCCGTATCCGTGCTTCTCGTAAAGCTTCTGCTTTTTCAATTTTTTCCTTTCGTTTACTAAATAGCTCAACCATATCTTGTTTTTCCGTCATAATGAGTTTAAGGTTATATTTCATTTCTTTTTTAGAGGGTGCTCCTTGACTTATTCGATTTTCTAAACATTTCACGGGGTCTTCAAAAAGCGTTTCAAAATCATGCGGTAATTGAATTTTTTTTTTAGTGACTTCAAGAATCATGGCTTCCAAGGCATTTTTGTCGATGAGAGTGTTATTTTTTTCAGCATTCATGCTTAACCGGGCAAGAATTTCATGCGCTTGTCGGAAAGGAAGACTATAATGTTGAACAAGATATTCAGCAATATCCAATGCCAAGATATTACCTTGCTCAACAGCTTTTCTCATGTTGGCTTTTTTAATAACTAATGTTGAAAAAATACCATTTAACATCTTAATAATGATAAGCAAGAGGTTAAATGAGTCTCGAAGTATAGGTTTTAAATCTTGGAAGTCGCGAAAATATCCCGTGGGAACGGATTTAATTATCGTTGCGCTGGTAAACGCATTGGATAGGATTTTAGCACATCCGCTTCTTATTAATTCAAGCGTGTCAGGGTTTTTTTTTTGGGGCATTACGCTCGAGACAGAGCAGTATTGATCGTCTATTTCAATATAGTCGAATTCTTTGGATGACCAGAGAAGTAAATCCTCAGCAATTCTAGAAAAATCAAGGGCGATCATTGATAAAGATGTTAGTGTTTCGAAGATGAAATCTTTGGAGCTCACAGCGTCAATGGAATTATATATTATTGAATCGAACCCTAATAATTCCGTTGTTTTACTCCGATCAATATCAATGCTCGTGCCCCCAATAGCACAGCTTCCTAGTGGATTCATATTTATTCGATGATATAATTCTTCGATTCTTCGAAGGTTCCTTAAGATTTGCTCTAAATAAGCATTAAGATAATGGGAAAATGATCCTAATTGTGCTCTCTGAAGATGAGTATATAATGGCATGATAACATCTAAGGAATCTGACGATAAATTGAAGAGAGTCTCAAATAGGATTAATAAAGCTTCTGTTAAAGCGTTTAATTCTTTTCTTATTTTTAATCTTAAATCCACGCTTACTTGATCATTTCGGGAGCGTCCTGTATGGATTTTTCCCCCGATTTCAATTCCAATCTCTTCAATGATCCGTTGTTCTATGAAAGGGTGGATATCTTCTTGTGCCCCATTTAATATTAACTTATTTTCTCGGTATTCTTTTTTCAATTTTTCCAACGAAATTAAAATCTGTTGAATTTCCTTGTTATTCAATATACCTTGCTCAAATAACATGATATCATGAACTTCTGTACCGATTATATCTTCTTCGGCGATCCAAGAATCATCTTTTAGGGAGGAAAAAAATGCCAATACTTCTTTATTTAGAGGAGATTTTAAGCGCTTTCTATATATATCTTTATTCATCATCCATCACGCCCACCTGGGGTAAGATGGGAGGGCTTTTTTATTATTATAATTATTGCTCTTAATATTATTATCAGCACTCATCTTGATTTAAAGAGGTTCATGCAAATCGTATGTATAATAATCATGATTTTACGCATTAAATAAGTTGATCTAAGAAAAAGTTTTAGATCTTTTTAAGGTCAAATCGTTAAAAAAATTAAGTGGTTGAAAAAACCAATTTTTTTATTTTAAACATTACTTTTTAACTTATATTAATTATTCAAATTAAATTGGGAAAGATTTAACAAAAAGGTTTAGAGATGCAAGATGGGACGTCCTTCACCGTTAGAAGTATATGCCCTGCTCGATAAGAGCAATTGCGGCGATTGTGGTTATGATACTTGCATGGCGTTTGCTACCGATTTACTAGAACGTAAGATCCGCATTAAAGATTGCACGCATTTAATGAAGGATCCAAAGCAAGCAAAAAATCGGGAAAAATTAATAAAATTGATTACACCACCTCAAAAAGAAGTGCGTATTGGAATAGGGGAAAGAGAATGCGTAATTGGGGGAGAAGAAGTTCTCATGCGCCATCAATTAACTTTTTACAATCAAACTGCAATTTTCATTGAAGTTCCTGATGATTTGGGAGGAGCTTTAGAGTCCACCATAAAATATTTGACGGATTTAAAAATTGAACGTATAGGAGAAACTTTAACCTTGGATGGAATCGCATTACGATGCGTAACTGGAGATGCAAATACATTTAAAGCAATGGCAAAAAAAGTTACAGAGCTAACTAATTTACCCCTCATGTTATGTTGTTTAAATCCTGAAATCTTACTCCCAGCTGCAGAAGAAATTAAAAACAAAAAGCCCTTGTTATACGGGGCAACGATAGAAACGTGGGAAAAAATTGGAACCTTTGCAGTCCAAAATGACTTACCCTTAGCAATTATTTCGAGTGATTTAGATGAATTGATGTCATTAAGCGCAACTTTACAAAAACTTGGAGCTAAAGGCCTTGTATTAGATGCAGGAACATTTTTTGGTCCCGGAAATATAGCAAAAACTTATAATAACATCATGCAATTGAGGATTGCTGGAATTGATAAAGAAAACCCAAATGCAGGCTGGCCCATTATAGGCGTTCCAGCAGCATATTGGAGTCAAGTGAATGATGATAAGGAATTATGGCAACATCAATACCAAGAAGTCATTATGGGTGCCATCATGGAATCGATTGATACTTCCTTAATAGTCATGCACACGGGCCGTCATCCCGAAGATGTATGGGCATTATTAGCTCTTATGACTTTACGACAAAGCGTGTTTTCCGATCCCAGAATTTATCCTACAGTGGAGCCTGGTTTATATAAGATCGGTGAACCGAACGAAATGTCGCCAATATTTGTTACTTCCAACTATCGCATGACCAAAATTCCAGTGGAGCAAGATTTACAAGGCGCAAATATTGATTGCTGGCTCTTAGTCGTAGATAGCGAGGGTATCGGCATAGAATCTGCTGTCGCAGGTGGCCAATTCAACGCAAGTGCTATTGCTGAAGCAGTTAACAAGTATAAAGCATTTGATAATGTCAAGCATCGCATTTTAATCATCCCAGGAATGGCTGCTCGATTAAGTGGAGCTCTTGAGGATGAAGCTGATGCCTACGTAGTCGTGGGACCCCGAGATAGTTCGGGAATTCCCAAGTTCATGGAGACTCAATGGAAACCGGAAGAGTTCATGAAAGAATACGAATCTTGGAAAAAAAATTAATTTTTTTATTTTTTCTATTATTCTTTAAATCTTATAATGAGTTAGGAATAGAGGAAATATTGATATAAATATTTATTCTCAAGCGTTTTATTTAAAAATGAGGGTTTTTAATCTTTCCGAATCATTTCATTATTATTAATAAAAAGACTTATCAAGAATTATAATTCTCTATCTTGAATCCTTTAAAGAGTTTTAATAGAAATAAAACTTCTTCAGAGCCTTCGATTAATCTGCGAATGTGAAAAGGGAAACTATTTAATTCTACTTGTTCCCCCTTAGTAATTTTATCAATTATTATATTAATTAAAGTTTTATACTGCTCTACTACAATAACTCCATCAGAATCAAGCTCATTGAGAATCTTTCGAGCTTTTTCTATCTTCCCTGTAAGGATGCATGAGATTGAGGCTAAAATATAGGATTGGACGATATGGGAATATCCAATTTTCTTAAGATTCGCTGCTTTATAATAATATCTATACACGTTTCGAACCATTTCTCTCAAGAGAAAGTCTTTTGCCGTTTCTAATTGTTCATAAAATTTTATACTTTCCAAAATTAGAGTAGCCGCCATAAAGAATTGTTTATTTTTGAGCCCTTCTTTTGCCATGTAGCTTAATCCCCGAATTATTTGATTGAAGATTCCATACCGATTAAACTCAAGGTTCGCCTCCATCGCAGTATCATATGCATTTAAATAACTTTCCGTGAAAAGAGCCATGTTGTTAATTTTAAAAAAGTTATCTCCGGCCTTAATGAAATTCTTATACACCATTTCATGGTTTTTTAATTCTTTAAAAACGAGCGCAGCATCAAAAAAATTTATTGCCGCATTATGATAATCCTTGATTTTTTCATAATAATTTCCGGCTAATAAGAAGCACGACGCTGATTCAATTAAATTATAATTTATTTCTTTATAACATAATCCTGCCCCCCGATAATATCGAGCAATTTTATAATAATTATTTTCTTCGCGTTTTAACGTTTCAGCAAGATTAATGTAAGCACTTGCTTCTTTTTTAGCATATTTGGTGTAACATTCTTTATCCTTGATTATCTTACATAATTTTTTTAAAATTTGATAAATTTGGGCCAAAATTAAATTATTATTTGTATTTTCAAATTCCTTTGATAATTCAATGAAACATGTAATTCCGTCTAATATAATATCTTTCGCTTTCTTGTAATTTTCAAGTTTTCGATAATTTTGGGCGATTTGTTGGTAAGAAAATGAGAGGAGATCAAAGAAATTAAACTTTTTAGAAAGCGTGATGACTTTTTTATAATAGGTGATCGCTTTTTCATTATCATTCAATTTAAAGAACAAATCCGCAACATGTTGATAATTTTGAGCTAATTTTCTAAACTCATCAAATTCTTTTAACAGATTGCTTTCTTGTTTTAAATACGTGATGCTTTTTCTAATGTTCTCATCCCGAGCGCTCGTATCATTTAATTTTGTTTCATGAATATCAGCAATTCTTAAATATATTTCAGCAATTTCATGAAGTTTTGCTTGCAATTTATACGATTCTATTTGTTTCTCCCATAATTCAATGTTATATCGATACAATTTCTGCGAATGTTGATATGAAATATTTTCTAGTAACTCTGCGGTAGAATACACGAGTTCACATGCTTCAAAATAATCGCCTGCTGTAGCAAGTTCGTTAGAAAAAGTAATTGTAGATGAGATGATTTCCTCTAAAACTTTTTTCTTCTCATGAATATCCTTTAATTCTTGTGCATGAATTATTTTTTTTCGTTGCTTCTCAAGAAAATCGCTATAATCTTTTAAATCGGAGTCAATTTCAATAATCTATTTCTCAACTCTTTTAGAAAGGCATTTCAATTTCATCTAATCATGCACTAAAATTAATGTATCAATAAAAAAGAAATGGATTTTTAAATTCTTTATATCTTTCAAAAGAATTATAAAACATTTTTTAATATTTGCTCTCTTTTAAAGCTAAATTTAAAAGATATTCACTGCATCTTATTATATAAGACCAAGTTTTAGAAATTAATGGAATAAATATTTATATGAGTAGTGTTTATTTTTATTTAAAGTAAAACTAATTCAAATTTTATAATAGGTAAGGAAAAGTGAAACAAGTAAGTGAATTACTAGAAACTGGAATTTATGAAACGTTTACTCCAGAGAGAACTATGACTGTCGGTGATCTACTCAGAGAATTAAACTTAGAGGATAAATATTTTGGCATCTTAGTGGATGGCAAAAAAGCGGATCCCGATACGAAAATCACTCCCAGTTCAAAAGTGGTCATTCTTCCTCACATTGCGGGAGGAAAATAAAATTTAAATTTTTTTTATTCATTTATATTTTTATGCTCAAGAAGTTCATTCTTATTTTAAAATAGAGAGATTTTCATTAGATCTCTTGCCAATAAAGTATTAGGGAAAACATTTTTTGCTTCTTCAAGTAATTTAGTGGTATCATCTTCATAACGTGAAGAGATATGTGTTAGTAGCAATTGTTTGGCATTCATTTTTAATGCAATTTCGGCAGCATCAACAGAAGTAGAATGTTTTTTCTTTCTAGCGATGTTTTTCAGATGTTCTGTATAAGTAGCTTCGTGAATCAAAATATCTGAATTTTTACCTAATTCGATTAATGCATTACAAGGTGCTGTATCTCCAGAGTACGTAATTTTTCTCCCGGAACGTTTAGGATCGACAATTCCTTCGTTAATGGGATTGATTCTTTTCCCCTTATAGGTGATTTTTTTACCTTCTTGCATTTTTTTCCAGAGAGGGCTCGGGGGAATTCCAAGTTCTTTAGCTTTTTCAGGATGAAATTTTCCAGGACGAGGCTTTTCGATAAAGGAATATGCATAATTACGAACGGAGTGTTCCATCACAGCATATTGAATGCTATAATATTTTGATTCAAAGAGAGTGTTATTTTCAATTTTTATTTCCGTTTTAGAATCATAGTTATTTAATCCATCATATTTAATAAGGGTATTTGTGTCATGATCAATTTCTATTATTCTTAGGGGATATCTAGCTTTCAATCCAACTATTTTATGATGAAAATAAAGGTAAATAAAAAGACGTGGGGGGCCGTAAATTGCTAAAGGAGCGGTTCTATCAGTTAAATTAAATCGGAATAATAAACCTGGTAATCCAATAATGTGATCCCCGTGAAAATGAGTGATAAAAATTTTCATGGGCTTGTTTAATTTCAATCCCGCTTCTAAAAATCTTCTTTGAACATCTTCTCCACAATCAAATAGAAGGATTTCGGATCGATATTTAAGTGCAATGGAGGGTAAGTTTCGTTCTCTTATCGGGATACTTCCGGAAGATCCTAGAATTATTAGTTCAATCATCAGAACTACGCTTTTTTTTTGAAATTTTTTTGAATCGTTTTTCCGTACAAAATACTTATTTTTCATTCAATAGACTTTTAAGGGTACTTTTCAAACCAGAAAGTTTTAATTCTCGTTCTTTTAATTTTTCTTCTAACATTTTTACTTGTTGCTGAAGTTGTTTAATTTTATCTTCTTTAACTTTTACTTCTTCCATTAATTCGAATTTTATTTTTTCAGAAGAAATTTCTGAACCTCCTTTAGCGACTTTAAGTTCTTGTTCTAGTAATTGAATACGAGAACGTGCTTTATTTAATTTATCTTGTAATAATTCGGTTAGTTCAGAAACAGTAGGGCTTATATTCGCCGCTAGGGAAGGGGGTACTTCAACAAGTTCTGATTTTGATTTTTTCACGCTTTCTAATTCATTATTCAATAAGGTAATTTCATCTTCTTTCTTTTGTAAGAGGTTTTTAAGATCTTCTTTTTCTTGCTGTAATTTCGAAATCATGCTTGAGAGAGGTCTTGTTTCTCCTTTTTTTTGAGCTTTCTCAACAGCCCGTAGTTTTTCTTTGGTTATTTCTAATTCCATTCGGGTTTTATTTAATTTTTCTTGTAATTCTTGAGTTAAGCTTTTCTCGACCGCCGTTTTGGCCTCCACCGGCAATTCTCCCTTTTCAATTTTAATTTGTTCCAATTCATTAATTCTTGCTGTTAATTCATTGATTTTTTTATCTTTTGCTTTCAAGCTATTTTTCAATTCTTCCAATTTTTCATTTTCCGTTTTTAATTGGGCAATGATAGTTTTTTGTTGATTAATTTTTCTCTGTAAATCTTCTACTAAGTTATCAAGGGGGAATTTTTTTTCTTCTAATCGAATTACGGAAGAACTATCTTTTTTTTGATATTTACTGAGTTCTTGTTGTAATTTTATATTTTCTTTCCTTAAAAATCCCATCTTATCTTTTAATTCTCGAATTTCTCTTTCCTTCTCATCTAAAAGAATGAGCGTTCTTGAATCCGTTGTCTCTTCATTGGAAATTATTTTTTCTAATCTCATGATAGTGTCTTCTAATTGTTCAATCCTGTCCAAATATTGATTTATTTCTTTTTCCTTTATTTCTAACTCTTTTTCTAATTCTTTTACACGTTTTTTTAAAGATTCCTCTGACATTGTTATCATCTCGATTTAAATTAATGCATCTTTTTTCTTTTTTATAGAACTTCTCATAATAAATAAGGTTTTTTTAAATTTTAAGCTACGGTTTTCCCATGGATAAAGTATATTTTTCTTTTATAGAGAGATTATCGCTTATATCAGCGGTTCAAAAATAATGCCTCACTTAATTTTTTGAATAGAACTCTAATACTAAATCCAATAAATATTAACATCATAATAAAAGAAATGAAAAATAAACTTATTGGAAAAATCAGACCAGGTAAATAAGCACGATCATGTAAGAATAGAGGAGTAGCTATCATCGAAAGGGACAAGCCTAAAATTAACGCAGGAAAAAAAGCATAAAAAGATTCTAAGAATAAAATTTGTTTTAAAGTTTTCATTTTAGCTCCTAACATTTTAATGAGAATAAAATCTTTAAGATTCCCTTGTAATGCTCCTCTTTGATAATTATATATTGAAAGGAAAACATTTAGAGAAATGAAAAAAAATAGAAAGAATGGATACACTGCTAGCGAATCCAAAAAATCATGATTTTTTTTAAATGCAAAATCCAAGCTCAAAAAAGTAAATTCTTCTCCCAGATTCTTTGTAATAATACTCCTTAAAAGATCAAAATCATCTCCCCAAGAAATTGGATCACATGAGAGTAGCACTAGATTTACCAGATCTTGTCTTAATTTTAAATGTTCTTGATATTCTTTTAATGAAATATACCCGACATGGCCATTATAAAAACTATCGATAATTACACCAGAAATATGGAAAATCTCTTGTAAAGATTTTACATAAATTGATTGATTGAGAGGATATTCGAAAAAATTGCTTGCTAGTCCATCTCCAATTACCATATAATCGTTTTCCCCCCATTTCCCTTCTATTTCACTATTTTTTATGAGAGAGTCTTGTTCTATTCCGATAATCGGAATGATTCCTTGTCGATTTTCACCAATCGTCATGTATTCTCCATTATCATCTACGATTAATCCCTTGAGTTCTTTAACCTCGCAGAATGAGATTAAACGATCTTCTATTGAAAGAATACCCTTTATATTTTCTAATGCTTGTATTTGGTTACGACTGAATATGTAATCCTCATTTAAGAAATCAATATTATTCTCATCAATAAAAATCCGGGGATCTGAAAACATTTCATACATAAGAGAATAATGATATAAAACATCTTCATGACCAATGATGAGGACGTTTGTTCCTTGAGCATTATTAATCCATTGATGGGAAGATTCTCGAATAATCAAAATATTTAACCCAAGCGTAAAAAGGAGAGAAAATATTAGGGAAAAAAAAAGAAAATTTCTCTGATATTCTTTTTTCTTTCGTAAAACATTAATAATGGAAATTTTGAATTTTAAGCTTAGCGCACTTAAAAAATTCAATAGAAATTTTAATTTCGCCGTTACATTTAAAGATAATGGAAGATCGGATGAAAAATTTTTAGTTAATGGCTCATTACCTATTTTTTTCAGCTTTTTGCCCGCAATTAGAAAGACACTAACCATGTAAATGAAAAAAAAGATTAAATTATGAAGGAAATCAAATGAAAGATTAAAAGATCCCGTGATAATTGAGCCCCATATAAAAAAAATTAATGTAAAAAAAATTCCTAAAAAAAATCCCATGATATACCCGATTAAAAATAATAAAAAAATTTCTTTCATGAAAAAACCATATAAATTATTTGGTACACCGCCAATTGCCCTCATTATTGCAATATCTCGTTTTTTATAAGCTAAGAAGGAGGTGATAATTACCCAAATCACAATAATCGTTAAAAGATGCATTAAATATAGATTAAGGAGTGATAGTTGTGAATAAATCAGATTTATCGTTCCAGTGAAAAAATATGGATTATTCTGGAATTGTGAATAATTTCCAAGAGGATATATTTTCAACCCTATTAAAAAATTACAATTTACCTGAAAGATATCAGTAGCAATCATTATAATTAAAACAAATATGTGAGGAAGCGTTTGATTTTTTCCTCGAAAGAAATCTTTTAAAAGAAAATTAATGGACATTCTCTTTCGATACCCTCACAAGTCTATTTTATTTCATTACATCATTTTTAATTTGTCCTTCATCGATTTCAATGATTCTATTCGCAAGTTGTATCAAATTGTCATCGTGGGTGGCTAAAATAATAGTTTTTTTCTTTTCTTTTAATTCTTGAAAAATATCTTTTATTTTCATACTTGAATATTTGTCTAAATTTGCTGTGGGTTCATCTGCGAAGATCAAGGGAGGATCATTTGCTAATGCACGAACCAATGCTGCTCTCTGCTGTTCCCCGGCGGATAATTGAAATGGAAGGTGTTCTTTTCTTTCTGAGAGGCCCACTTTATTCAATAATTCTACTGCTCGTGCCCTTGCTCTTTTAATGGGGATGCCCGAAAGATTCATGGGAAAAATAACATTTTCTTCAGCACTTAAAGTACTGATTAAATTATAATTTTGAAAAACAAAACCATGATGAGCAAGTCTAAATGTACTGACTGATTCTTCCAACATGTCTGAGATTTTTACCCCAAATGAATAGATTTCCCCTTGAGTGGGGCGCTCTATCCCGCTTAATAAGCGTAGTAGTGTAGTCTTTCCTGCGCCAGAGGGTCCTTTAATTACAACAAACGCTCCTGCTTCAATACTTAATGAGACATTATCTATTGCACGAATGATGAATTCGCCGATTTCATAATCCTTAATTAAATTTTTCGCTATTATAATATCTTTTTTAAAAAAGTCATCAAATTCCTGCCCATTAACTTCGTCGAATGTATTATCGCTATCTTTTTCCTCAGACACGAATAGTTCTAATCAAGAATAATTTAAATTATTAATCCCTTTAGAAAATCTAATATTTGCCCGTGTTCTTAATGCATTTAGATCATTCATGAAATCAAGTAGAGATAGAATTTTTTTCAAGAATACTCAATTGAGTTAAACTCTTCTTAAAATTTTTCCTTTTCTCTTTAAATCAATCTTCTCTTAAACCATCACTATATTTGGAGTAAAAATGCTAAGATTTAAATACTTAAATTACTTCTTTGTAGAATAGAGAGAGATTCATGAAAAAACAATATCCCCTAATATAAGTAATTTCCTAATTTATTCACTTTTGTTTAACAATTAAAATTGATGAAAATTCAGGAATCTCTCTTTCTCTTTTTTTTATTTTAAGATTTCTAATTAGAAGCTTTTTTTATTTGATTAAATCTTATTAAATTTTGAAGTTCCATATCAGACAAAAATCATTGTTTATATAGTTCCCAACAAGTTTATTTATTATATCGCATTGAACGTGATCTAAAAAAGGAAAAGGATTTTACTATTTTGAGCATAATTTTTTACACGTGAATCATTTTTATTCATGAAAAGAGGAGGAGAGAAAGGAAATTTAAAGGATGAAATCGAAGAAAGAAAAACAAAAAGCTATATTTTTAGATAGGGATGGAACTTTAAATGAAGATAAAGGATATGTTCATAAAATAGAGGATTTTAAATTATTATCTGGCGTAATTGAGGGATTAAAAGTACTTAAACCGCATTTTATATTTTTTATTGTCACGAATCAATCAGGCATAGGAAGGGGATATTATACTCATGAGGATTTTTTAAGATTTAATGAACATTTAGTCCATGTTCTCGAATCTCATGGAATTGATATAAAAAAAACTTATGTATGCCCTCACATTCCTGAAGATAATTGTGAATGCAGAAAGCCAAAAATACACTCTTTATTAGAAGCACGCACGCAATATGATATCGATTTAAGACAATCATGGGTAATAGGGGATCACCCCACTGATATTTTACTTGGAATTAATGCTGGTTGTAAAACCGTCTATTTATTAACAGGACATGGTAAACATCATCTAACCGATTTAAAACAGCAATCTATCACGCCCACATTAATTGCAGATAATTTTTTAGAAGCGGCCAACTTAATCGTGGATTATATTAAAAAAGAAGATTAAAATAAAGTTCCCTTGAAGTTTCAATAACATTCATTTTTGAGACCAATTCTGAAATTTGAATAATTTCTTTTACGAATATTAAGTTATTATTAAGGAGATGTTAAGAAAAAAAAAAATTAGTTAAGAAATCTATTTTCTATCGCGTTTAAAAAGAGAGGGCATGGCATGTTCATAGCGTTTCATGGCAAACCTAGAGATAATAATTCTCTGAATTTCGCTAGTCCCCTCGTAGATCTGATATAATTTCGCATCTCGAAATAATTTTTCAACTGGATATGTTCTTAAATATCCATAGCCTCCGAAGATTTGGATGGCTTCCATAGTAACTTTCATTGCGACATCTGAAGCAAACGCTTTAGCTATGGATGAGCTAAGATTATTATCAAGCCCTTGGTCTGCTTCCCAAGCAGCTTTATATGTAAGAAGACGGGCAGCCTCAATATCTTTATACATCTCAGCGATTTTAAATTGAATAGCTTGATAATTATTGAGAGTTCTTCCAAATGCTTCTCTCTTTTTAGCGTAATCGATAGAATATTCCATGGCAGAACGAGCACATCCAATAGCAAAAGCACCAATTGCCGGACGCGTGTGAGCAAATGTTTGCATTGCTAAAACAAAACCCCTTCCTGGCTTCGCCAATACATTTTCTTTTTTCACGCGAACGTTTTTTAATACCACGGCTACCGTATTGGATGCCCTTTGACCGAGTTTTGGAATTTGTTTCCCTAATTTCACGCCTTCAGAATCGGTAGGAACGATAAAAGCACAAATACCTTTATGTTTTAATTGAGGATCGATAGTAGCAAAAATGATGATATAATCAGCAAAACCACCATTGGTAACCCAAAATTTAGTTCCATTTAAGAGATAATCCTCTCCATCTTTTTCTGCCCTACATTTCATTCCGGCAACATCTGACCCCATGGTTGGTTCAGAAGTAGCAAAAGCAATGAGCTTATAATCCTTTATTAGTTGAGACAATATCCTTTGCTTTTGTTCTTCATTCCCTCCTAATATAATGGGTTCCGCACCTAAATTATTATCAAAAATTGACGTTGCAATACCCGGACAAGCGGAGGATATTTCCTCCACCACCAAACAAGCATCTAAAATTCCCAAGTCTGGGCCACCATATTTCTTAGGAATGGATAAATTCAATAATCCTAGTTCATGAGCTTTTTTAATGACATCTAACGGAAATTCTTCTGATTCGTCATATTTTCTCGCTACAGGTAATATTTCATTAATTGCAAAGATGCGTGCTTTTTCTTTAAGAGCCTTTTGCTCTTTTGTTAAAGTAAATTCCATTGTTGTTCATACCTCGCTATTATTTTTCCATTTTTTTTATAATTTTTTCGATAATAGAATCGAAATTGAGCTGTTCGGGAGTTGGCACGAATTTTATTTCAATTCCTTTCTCAGATGCAATGATTTCGGCATTAGGCAAATATTTTATAATTTCTGGAAAGGAGCCTTTATGAGTAGAATAGCCGTGAAAGTTTTTAGCCTCATTTTAAGAGGATTAAAATGATCTAACTTCCCAATCCACGTATCCTACAAAAAAAACATCTTTAATTATTGCTGGAAAAGTAATATGTTATCACCATTTAAGTTTTTATTTACATAAGTTAAGTATATATTATATTTTAGACCAAAAAATAAAGTTAATTTCTATTAATTATTAATAATCCGAAAGGATTCTATGTTAATTTAAAGAAAGGAAGGCAAAGGATTTATTTTATAAAAAGAAGCAAGATAATAAGAAACTGAAATCTAAGATTGCCTAATTTAAAATATAAATCTACTTTTTTCTTGAAAGGGAGAAAATATTTCTTATCTCCATTCCATCCATCGAAAAATTCAGGATTAACTGAATCCAGAAGAATATTATTAGACGTTGTATGATAATCCATTTTTTAATAACTTTTGCACTCGAAAAGATTTTATTTCTCTTATTATTGAAAGCCTAAAAATGAAAAAAATGATCTCCCCAAGAGGAGCCCAAATCAGATTAAATATAAAATTTAAATCAAGACACATTAGCATTTTAAACCGCTTAATAATACGTATAAGTATTTAAATTTAATAGTCTTAATTAGAGATTTTAAAAATTTCTTTTAATATTGAAAGTCATAAAAATGTTTGTTTTAATGAAAGAGAAAAAAATTAATGAAATAAAGGGAGAAAAAAAATCAAGAAAAAGCTCTAAATTTATTTAGAAAATTATTCTTCTATCTTTTCAAACATATCTTTTCCAACACCGCACACAGGACACGTCCAATCATCAGGCAAATCTTCAAATTTGGTTCCTTCTACATCCTCATCATAAATATATCCACATGCAGTACATTCCCACTTCATAGTGATTCACGTTTAGTTTTGTAGGGGTTCTGATTGAAAAATGTAATTGTTTTTTCATTAAAAACATTGATTTAATAATTTATAAACGTTTGTATCCGAGAGGAGATTATGAGGAAAAAGATTGAAAATCTAAGTAGAAAGATTTTTCTTTACAAACATGGATTTCGAACAACGACAACGTGGACATCGAAAATCATTATTTAAATTTTCAAAAGGAATTTCATAAACTTTATTAATGTACAAATAATTGCACTTCTTACATCTATAACTCATGTAATCACCTTTTCACGAAATTTCCATTAGTTAAGTGTTAAATATTATCCGGATTTCTTTCAAACATCGTTTTTGGACTGTCGCATTTACATTTCCAGTCATCGGGCAATTCTTTAAACAGAATATCGTTCTTAGCATCATCATATACATAGTTGCAATTTTTACACCTCCATTTAAAGAGTTCAACGACTTTTCGCAATTCATCCTCATTTATCTCAGACTCGATATTTTTACTTATATAAGGTACAGCCTTTTTTCCTCCAAATAATATTGCGCCTTTTAATTTTTTATTTTTTAGAACAATTTTCTTATAACACTTGCTTTTTTTATCGATATTTTTTAGGATTTCCCAACCTGCCCCTACTAAATCTTTATCACTAGGATCAAAAAGTCCAATGGAAGTAAGGTCAATGCCAATAATTTTTAATGTATTTTTTGGAATAGTGCCCTTATAAGCTTTATCCCTTTTTCCTAATACGGTCGATGCTACAATTTTTGCTTGTTCCATGCATGCGGGAATAATCCCCCATGTTTGTTCATTATATTCTATGCAATCGCCAACAGCAAATACATTTTTCATGCTAGTTTCTAAATATTGGTTTACAATAATTCCACGATTACATTTTATTCCCGCTTCCACTGCTAAATCGATGGTGGGACGAATTCCTGCTTGAATTAGAACCAAATCTGCGTCAATCTTTGTCCCATTTTTTATTAGGATCCCCGTAATAACCTCTTGTTCAGAGAGGATTTCTTCGGTTGCAGCATCTAATATAACATTTATGCCCATACTTTCAATTTCTTCTTTCAGAAGTGTTCCACAATCAAAATCTAATTGTTTTGGTAATAATCTAGGAAAAAATTCAACAATAGTCGTATCTAAATCACGATTCTTGATCTGTTTAGCAAGTTCTAAGCCAAGTAGCCCTCCCCCGATAATGATTACACGTTGAACTTTTTTAGATACAATAAAATTTTTAATATCTAAAGCATCTTGAATACTTCGTAATGTGAATACTCCATTTCTTAGAAACTTTTTGGCATTTTTTATTGGAGGAATATTCGGCAGACTCCCTGTAGCGAGAATTAATTTATCATAATGGATGGGTAAGGAATTATTATTTAGAAACACTTGTTTATGAAGAGTGTCAATTTTTTTTATTTCTGAATTCAAGTTAAGTTCAATATTGTTTTTAACATACCAATTTTTATTGAAAACGATAAGATCTGATATGGTAACTTGTTCAGAAATCAATTGAGGAAGCTTAATTCGTGTATAATAAGGATAATTCTCTTTTGAGTAAAGGTGTATTGATACGTCCTTATCAAGATTTCGAATATTTTGTGCAGAAAAAGTACCGGCTACGCCATTTCCAATAATTACGATCTTCATGGTTTAAATATTTTTAAAAATTTATTAAAAGTTAATATTTTGAAAAATAAAAAAGCATGAATTCATCTTAAACATGAGTATTTTAAAACAATCATTTCATTAAAGTGATAAGGATTTCTATAAAATAAAGTGAACATAATGAATAAATTATTATTAGGTATATGCGGAAGCCCAAGAAATCAAGGAACGGAATTTGCTGTAAAATATGCATTAAATCATGCGAAAGAAAAATATAATTTTGAAACAGAGTATTGGACCGTAAGAAAGAAAGAGATCAAATTTTGCTTACATTGTGATTATTGCATTAGAGAAAAGAAAGGATGCATTCAAGACGATGATCTTGGAGAATTATTTGGAAAAATAAAAAATGCACGTTATCTTCTTTTAGGAACACCCGTATTTCAAGGAACCTTGTCCGGTCAATTAAAAACCGTATTAGATCGTTGTAGAGCGTTAGTTGCTCAAGATCCTGATGTTTTTAAAAATAAATTTGGTGCTGCGTTAGCAGTAGGAGGAGATAGAAATGGGGGGCAAGAAATTGCAATTAGAACAATATTAGATTTTTTTCAACAAAATCACGTAATAACAGTTTCAGGTGGCGCTTTTGGAGCAAATTTGGGTGCGAGTTTATGGAGTAATGATCAAGGAAGAACTGGTGTTGAGAATGATTCGGAAGGATTAAAAGCAATAAGAAAAGTCATAAAAAGAATAGCAGAATTCCAATAGATTTGAGTGCATTTAATTAATTATCGATGAGAAAGAACGGATGGAATTCATTCCAAATCAAATATTTTTTTCGCTTCTTTTTCACGCAATCCTGAGACACCCCATAGCTCCTTAAACCAATATCTTCCCTTGTATATAACTATAGGAGTATTAACGATACAACCTTCTTCATCGCAGAATGTTAAAATGAAATTTTTATCGTTTAATAGCTGCTGAACAAATTCTACATCATCAATATCTTTTTCCACGTATCTACGATTATTATTCTTTAGCCATTCTTTTAATTCCTTACAACGATGGCAATCTTTTTTCGTAATGATAATTGGTAAATTCATTTCAGTCATATTTTTAACTAAAAATCTTAGAATATAAAAAGTTTATACCTTTTCTTATAAAATAATTTAATATTTGCCGTAAATTCTATAGTATGGTGAATTTAAAAAATACGGGCGGGGAAATTCAAATAAAAATGATTTCTATCCGATTAATTCTTAATAATTTATAAGCATTAGATTATAATTTTAAAAAGTTCATTAAAAAATTAGAATGGATCAAGGCAAATTTATGAAAAAAGAAAAATTAAAGTATGACATTCTTGTCGGCCAATTATTAAAGGGAAAAACGTGGGAACAAAGAGCTTTAGCAGCTACATATTTGAGTAATTTTAAAGATGATAAAACTGCAAACCATTTAATTAACGCACTTAAAACTGAAAATGATCCAGGCGTTCGTCAGAGAATAATAGAGGCCCTAGGAAAGATTAGAAGTCCCATGGCCACCCGCCCACTTTTAGAACTTTTAAAAGAAGAATTAAAAAATGATAAGTTGAATAAAACAAGTTTATTCATTATAATAGAAAGCCTTTTTAAAATAGGAGATAAAAAAGCATTAATAGAATTAGGCCTTCTCCAAGCATCTTGTAAAGCAGAGATAAAACAATTTACAGAAGATGCGATCCATTGCATTGATCCAAACTGGAAAAAACAAATAAATAATTCGAATAATATGAATTAATAATAAATTTAATTAAAAATAAGGATAGTTTCATGTCAGTAGAGAAACTCTTCAATAAATTTGCTATTAATGTAGAAGGTGAACATGATAAAAGAGAAATTACTATTTTCACCCTTAGTACTTGCATGTGGTGTAAAAAATGTAAACGATGGTTAAATGAGCGAAACATTAAGTATCGTTATGTGGATGTCGATAAAATCGACCATTCAGATAAGAGACAAATCATTAACTATTTAGGGGAAAAATTTCAATCACGAATATCATATCCTTTCATGATTTGTGATGATAAAGAACTTGTCGTGGGATATGATCCTAGCCGATATGAAGAATTAATGAAAGGAGGAGATGATGAATGAAAATGGAGACTATGGAAGGAATGAAACAATATTGTAATCAAGTAGCAAAGAAAAATAATTGGATTTTAAATAAGGATGAGCAAACATTTAATGATTTAATTGAAGGCCTTGTTGATAATTATAAAAGATTTGGATATCAATCTTGCCCTTGTCGATTGGCAGCTGGAAAGAGAGAGTTAGATAGAGATTTGATCTGTCCTTGTGATTATGCTCCTTTAGATATTAAAGAATTTGGAGCTTGCTATTGTAATCTTTATTTACGAGAAGATTTTTATCAAGAAAACAAAACATTTATGCAAGTACCGGAAAGAAGGCCATTGGAAAAGGAAAAGGCCGCATTAGAATATATGAATGAAAAATTATGAGATTCTTATATTAAGATTCATTTTTTTATTCCGAAACTTGTATTTATAAAAATGTCCAATATTTAATAAATATAAATTTTAAATATGTCGATTTCCCTATTTATAATATATCAAAGAAGGATTTAACAGACGAGAATTTAGAAGAAGAACTGGATAAAGCCTTTAAAGAGAAAGAAGCAAAAAGAGATCATTGTGGAACCGCAATTCCGAGTAGTAAAGAAATAGGCATTCAGAGATCAAATGTAAAATTAAAAAAAGAATAATTTTTTCTTATTTTTTTAAACCAAATTTTAAATAGTTGAAAGATCATTATAAGAGAATGCTATGAAATAAAGAAGATAATTGTTTTATTTAAGACAAGAATTATCTATTTCTCATGAAAAAAAGAAAACGTAATTATCCTACAAAAGAAGCAGATTCCGAGCATTTTCTTATAAATGAAGAAATTACTGAATTGTTTAGAAATAAAGACATATGTAAATTTACATCGAAGGATTACTAAACGCTTTATAAATGCATACATTGCAGGGAAAATGGAACCTCAGATGAATGGATCTTACTAAAATATAAATATTTAGAAGAGGTTATATCATTTCTGGATTAAGGGGAAATGATTAATACTTTTACTCGCTATAAATCACCCTATCCCCATAATAATAAATCTCGTGTTAAGATTAAAAATTCGATATCTAAAATAGCTTCATATTATTATATTTAGGTTTTTTTACTAAATCTAAAATTCCATCGTATGCAGAAGATGCGATTAGGTATATCTTCCATGAAAAGAAAGATTTTACTATTCTAAATGAATTAATTTATTGTGGATATCCCGTTTTGGCTGCAGGTGTGATTGAGACCTATTAAGCTCTTGAAAGAGAGAATTTGACTTTATTTCGAGAAAGAAGATTGAGGGAGATAATTACAATCTTTCCAAATTTTACATGACTTTTAAAAAACATTATGAACATAAAAAATTTAACCATTAGCGGTTTCATAGATTATCTTAAGCCTTTGGATAAAGGAATTAGACAGAGCAGAAAATAGGCATGGATATACAGGTTGAATGTATTTTAAAGGTATTGAGGGATGAGATATTAGATCTTCCCATTTGGTGTTGTGGAGGAGCTCAGGCTATCAGTTAGGAAAAGACGAGGAAGAAAAAATAGCTCGTAATAGAGTTTTGGAATACAAAGGTGATTATATCACGTGTTATTGCCCCGATTGTTTTTGATTTATTAAGATTTTTAGAAAAAAAGCACGGATTAAGCCAAAATTAAAAGGCCTTTTTATATAGCTCATAGAAAAATCTTCTTGAACAATATCATGTTGGCTTTCTTAAATCTTCCAAGCGAAGTACTTTTTCTTCTTCTTTTTTCAGTCGCTTGAGTTGATTATTAACGGCTATTTCTTGTTTTTTTATCAATTCTTCATCACTTAATGTTATTTTATTAAGCTCTTCTTCGCTTAATGGTTTTAATATTTCACGGAAATTGAATTCATTATTTTCTTTTTTACCTTTTTTGAGGACTGTTTTTAATTCACTTAGATAAACTAGATTTTGCTGAATTCCCGTGGATCTCTTAGGAGGTCGCTTGATGCGAGTTATTCCCATTGATGGAGGGGCTGATGGAACAGAGGGGAGATTGGAATAATTAATGCTTCCGTTAAATCTAGCATTTTTCAAGAGAGCAGAAATAGTTTTTAGTTCTTCCTCTACTCTTTTTAATCTTTCATTATTTTCTTTAATTAAAGAAAAATATTGCGAATCTTCTATAGTATTTTCAATTTGGTTCTTTTGATATACATAAGTCGTTTTTTGGGTATTTTTATTAAAATCTCGAAGGACTTCTTTAAACACCTTTTCTTGAGTGATTCTTTTCTTGATATTATTGCGAGAAGAATAATTTTGGACGTAATCTTCCTTATAAAATGTACCCCTATATTGAATTTCAGAAAATTTATATTTTTCATTGAAAGAAAGAAAAACTTTATTTCCATTAACAAAAAAGATGGTCAGTTTCAAAATTGTAATCTTTAGTTCTTCAAGTCGATTTAATTGTCGTAAATTAATTAAGAAACACATCGTTTTTTCCGTGAAAAATACTTCTTTGACAGAAACTAGGTAGGGAGGGGGTTTAGATCCTAATTCATATTGTTGCACCATTGAAATTTCAAATTTAATATTAATTCGATCTACAGTCTCTGGGAGGATTACTTTTTTTTCTTCTCCTTCTTTTTCAAATTCAAATATCAGATTACTTGAATCGTCCCAACTGAGTTCCAGTAGATACATGTTTCAAAAGACCTGGAGATGTTCTTGAGGTGATAAAATCCGCTTGGTATAAAAAATCTATTGAGGTTAGCAATTTAGTAATTTTTTTAATTTGCATGAGGAGGTAACATTTTATTAATATATGGGAAGCGATTCATGATATTTTTTATTTTGAATGAAAAATTTAAAACTCATATTTCGTTAAAAATGCTTTATTAAAGAAGAATATTAAAAATTGAGAAAGAATTTAATTTAGATACATTCTTAATGTTTTCAAGGTTTTAATATAATTCTAATAAATTTCAAGAAATGAGGCTTTATTAAAAAATGAGCTGAGTAAATTAATAAAAAAAGAGTTTTCAATAATGAGCGAATTGAGATAATTTATAAAACGAATATAATAGAAATAACGGGAGATCAACATGTAAAAGGTGTTATTTTTAATTCAGGAGAAAAATTTAAAGTAGACGGCGTTTTCATTGAAATAGGCACTATTTCTAATTCGCAATCCGCAAAAGAGTTTGGTATAAAAGTAAATCATAAAGATGAAATAATCATAAACAGAAAATCAGAGACTAACATCTCCGGTGTTTATGCTGCGGGAGATGTGGCAGATTCGCCATATAAACAAGCCATTACGGGAGTTGCAGAAGGAGTTATAGCCGCATATTCTGCTTTTGAATACTTGAAAAACAAAAATATTGAATATTAAAACTTGGGATATCTAGATCAGCACGAGAAGGATTAATCCCTCCAAGCTTTTAAAAACTTCTTTTTTTTCATATCCCTTCATTATCTAATTTATCTTATTTAAAAATGGGGTTAAAAATT
>JALGVJ010000067.1 GCA_029838195.1 Promethearchaeota archaeon | reverse complement strand
AATGGAGTGGTTTTGGAAGTTTTTACGCAAAAAAGTCACCCATGATACTTTTTTTAGCACGTTTAAGGAATTTCAACGGGCAATCTTTAAATTTATTAGAAAATATAAACATGCATCCACGGAAATTAAAACGCTGTGCAATTTTACGAAGTTATTTAGTGCATCATAAATAATAACAAGACTATCAAGTTTTAACATGATTTAATGCGGGAAATTCCTATATTCCTTAAAAAATTCCAAATAAATAGTTTAAAAACTAAAATTTTTTATTTTTTCTTTATATCATTAAATTAAAAATGAACATTTAATTACCCGCTACGTTAAAAAACAAAATTTCATTTAAAATTAATAAAAGAAGAGTGAGATTGATTTTCATTGGATATTGAAGAATTGAAAGATGTAGGGTTAGAGATTACCGATGATTTAAAGGACGGGAAGGTAATCATTGATGTATATACGACTTGGTGTGGACCGTGTAAATTTATTGCACCAATTTTACATAAGCTAAGGGACGAGGGGCTGATCAGGTTACTCCAAGTAGATCTTGACCAGAATCGACCACTTGGAAATCTTTTTGGAATTACTGCGATTCCCACATTATTATTTTTTAAAGACGGAAAGTTACTTGATCATGAAATCATCATCCAAAATCGGAGTTTGGTCAAGAGAGGAATGATGGTGGGTGCAGTAGGAGAAGATATATTGCGAGAGATTATAGAAAAAATGTAATAACTAAATAAATGCGGTTTTATTTTATTCCTCCTTCTTTTTTAACGAATGAATATGAATAAGAATTTTTAGCATTTGAGATTGATCTTTAGAATCCTTAGATATTGATCATCATCGTATTCAAATTAAAAAATTTTTAATTAATGGGTTTTTCAAAAAATTAATTTTTATAAATAAAACATTCTTGAAGCTAGTTATGAATTATTCTAGGGAAGAATTAATAGAAATTCAAGCCGTATCGAACCAAATGAGAAATGCGGTATATCATTTAATGCGATTCATGAAAGATAATGATCTAAATGAAGCAGAGATTATAAAAAGATTGCGAAACATGGGAAGGAATATTGCTAAAACCTTTAGCAAATACTGGTCACCCGTGCCAACTATAGATTTAAGAAATTTAAAAGATTTTCTTGCCACCGTGTATAAAAAAATCTTGAATAGCTCCGTTATAATAAATATCATCAATCTTGAAAATGAGATTGAAATCATTGATAAAAATTGCGCCTTATGTAAATATCATTATGAAGATATTGAAGTGGCAGGATGTGAAATCATATTAGGTTTTATATCAGAATTAGTGGAACAAATTAATTCGAGAAATATTCAGAATCAATCATTAAAAATATTCCCTGAATCTGTTCGGGAATCTCAAGCTTATGGGAACGCTTCTTGCATTCAAATATTTAAATATCAATGGGGTGAAGGATTATAAAATGGGTGCAATCCAATGGATTTTAAAAAAAGTAACGAAAGTATTTAGTCGCACTACAAATGCTCTTTTTTATAACTTATTATATAGAGAAATTATAAAAGAAATCAATAATATAACGAAAAATGAAGAACAAACACTCAACATTTTGAAAGAGATTGGAAGGAAAGCCGCATTAGAATCTTGTGAAAGGCATTCCAATATATTTAAATTCATGCCAGGGACCCCCGGGAAAGTAATAGAATATTTTGAAATCCTCTGGAGCATCGTATTTGGTGTGGAATTGGGAGAATTTTCATATGAAACATTAAGGGAAGCCGATTCAAAATATGACAATTATTTAATCACAATTAAAAAGTGTCCAATTTGTGCGGGGTATGGTATTGATGATGAAGATACATTCAATTTTTCCAAGTTAAAGGAAAAGAATTGTGAAGGAATGGCTTGCGGATTGTGTGGAATGCTAGAAGGTGTTGCTAATTATATCTTAAAATTAAAAAAGAATGATTATCGAATTGGAATCTCAGAAATTAAATGTATCGCTCGGAAAGAAGAGGCATTACAATTAATTTGTAAGGTATATGATTATCAAGAATGGAAAGAGATGACGAGTGCTACGGAAGGATTAGAAGAAGATTATGTTCAAGACACAAAGATGGATCTCATTGATTCATTGCAAAATTTTCTATCCTTTGATAATTTAGAAAAATATTTTGATGAACCTTTAGAGAACATAAAAGATCGCGTTGCGACCTTAATAAGAGAAAAAATGAATCTTGAACCCGAAAATTTCTTCGAGTACTTTCAAAATTATGAGGATGATATGATTAGACTTCTAGGATTTCTTTTCATACATCTCTTGAATGAATATGGAGGCGTAATAGAAAAAAGTCTTCAGAATCAAGTTGTAGCAAAAATTTTTGGATATATTTTTCAGCAAATACGGCAAATGATTCTATTATTCATTCCCCTTGATGTAATAAACGATTATCATGAACTCTTGATAAGCTTTTTAGATGGATTGGCTCCTTCCGAAATGGTGGAAAATTTGAGGGTATTTTCAGGGAAAGATGATATCTATTTTTTCTTCGAAGGAGCTCAGATTGCTCTTGAAAATTTAGGCATTGATTTTAGTGAATTAAAAGAAAACATATGGGAAGAGTTGAAAAAAGAGAGTGAGACGGGATTAATTGATTCAGAAGCAACCATAATAGACAAGTCTAGAGAAACGTTCCCAAAAATAATAAAAATTATTCAAGAAATTCTCATGCTGATAAGTGAAATATTGACACTTCCCGTTAGGATGTTAATTTCCGAAAGTCATCATGGAATAAAGACCGCAATTAATTCTGTCTTTTCGGAAGAGGAAGGGTTATACGGCACATTTAAGGAAAGAATCGATACCATATTTGATACCATTCAAGAAATTAGAACGTGATTATTTCTTCTCTAAAATTTAATGCAATAAGTTAAACCAAATAATTTAGCTTATCATCTATTTTTTTGGTTTATTATCTTATCTATATTAATTATAATAATTCAGAAATATTAAATTTAGAGAAAAATAAACTAACCTTTTTGCCCAGGGAAATAGGAAATCTCAATTCTCTTAAATTATTAAATCTAAGCAATAATAATTTAAAAGAACTCCCCCAAACCTTTTCAAATTTAAATCAAATAAAATATTTAAATCTTTATTTAAATAATTTAAAAGTTTTACCAGATGAAATTGGTAACATTACTCAACTAGAATACTTTAATCTTGATAATAATTTTTTAAATAAAATTCCTGAATCTATAGGAAAACTAAAAAAATTGAAAAAACTACATTTAGGAAAGAATAAAATTGAAGCTTTACCATACTCAATCTCCTCATTAAATTCCTTAGAATATTTAGATTTATTATGGAATAAAATAAAAACAAACTATGACCAATTAGGATCCTTAAAGTCCCTTAAATTTTTATATCTTAGTCATAACGATTTAAAGGAGATTCCCTTCTCATTTCAAAAGCTTAGAAATTTAAAAGTGTTAGATCTTTTTTGGAATAAAATAAAAATTTTACCAAAAACAATCAGTTCTTTAGAATCAATTGAGTATATTAATTTATGGGGAAATCAATTAAAAAATATCCCCGAATCAATTGGAAAACTCCAAAATTTAAAAGAATTAATTTTAAATGGAAATCAAATAAAATTTTTACCTGAAAGTTTAAGCGAGATTAAGAATCTAAAGAAATTGCTATTAAACAACAATAAATTAAAATTCATCCCCATAAATTTAAAAAATTCAAAAAATCTCGGGGAGTTATCTGATCAATGGAATCCGATATCAAAAAAAGAGCCGTTTTAATTATTCTTAAACCTTTTATGAACGAGAGATTATCTCCTAATCCTTTTAAGAAAAAATTAATAAATTTAAGAGTTCATTTTCAATAAATAATCTCTATAGTCACATAGATGTGAGATGCTTTTAGCAGCATATCTCAATGATAAAAAATATAATACTCTCTGCTGATGAAATATTTCCTTTCCCTTATCAAAACGTTTACATAATTCTAAATCGTCAGCAATGCTCGGTAAACAAAATGCAAAAGGTTTTGAATACCTTTTTAAAAGTTTTATCATTCTTTTGAACACATGGGGATAAATATGATGTGACCAAAGAGGTATAACGATAAAATGAATGTTTGGATCTTCTGCCACCACTTTAATGCATTTTAAATAAATTTCTAAGACAAATCCAGAGGCACCTAAATCTATCGGATTCTTAATATTCACATTTTCTTTAGGTAATATGGATGAAATTTTTTCTTGGGAATCGAGTGTAAGAGGCGGAATATTTAAATCATGAGAAGCAAAAAGATCCGTCATGTTTACTGAAGAACCTCCTCCAGGTGTGATAATTCCCATATTTCTACCTTCTGGAAATTGATTAGGAAAAAGTAATTCAAACGTTTTTATAGTATTCCAAAATTCTTCATTATCCCATACCAATATCGCCCCTCCTTGTCTAGCCATGGCTTTCCACAATTTTAAATTAGAACTTAAAGCACCTGTATGGGAAAAGGCAGCTGCTTCTCCATACTTTGTATAGCCTCCTTTCCAAATTATAACAGGCTTTTTTAATGTGGTTTTTTTTAGTTCCATTAAAAAATCTTTTCCTTTAGTGGAACCGAACGATTCTAAATAAGCGGCTATAATCTTGGTTTTCAAATCCTTGCAGTAATGTCTCAGAAAATCTAAACAATTTAAATCAATTTGATTTCCAAAAGAAACTCCATATCTAAATCGAATATCGCGTTTAAATCCAATATCAATTAATTGCGTTAAATGTCCACCCGATTGACTCATGAATGACACTTGACCAGGAATCCCTTTAGGATTAGAAAATGAAAATGCCATTCCATGAGCACCATTAAATGGGCCTAAGCAATTGGGACCAATAACACGAGTGCTTGTACCTTTAATAATCTTTTTAATTTGTGATTCTAATTCTTTACCTTCTGGTTCTCCCGTTTCTGAGAATCCTGAGGCAAATATCACGATCCATGAAACGCCTTTTTCGACACATTCACGAATGACTTGGGGAATATATTTAGTTTTAAGTGAAATATAAGCCAAATCAACAGGTTGAGGTACCTCTAAAATTGAAGGATAACATTTCCAATTCAATATTTTATCGTATTTTGGATTTATTGGATAAAATGAATCTTTCCAAATCGAATTTTGAAACGCTGGCAAGTACAACATGGCGCCAAAAGCAGAATTTTCTGAAGCCCCAATAAATGCAACATGCTTTGGATTAAATAGTTTATCAAAATCTTCAAAATTGAGCTGTGTTAAAACCATTATTTAGAGGAAAAATTTATCGATTTTATTTTTTTAGGTTTATGATTACAACATTTTAATTTCTATTATAAAGGGATTTTGATAAATTTTTTAGATAAAAAAATAGCATGAATTAAAATCTCTATTGCCCAATAATTATAATGACTCTTTTAATAATGAGATTTTAATTATATCAAATTTTTTCTAATGACAAAATACTTTTTAGCGAATTTGTTTTAATATTTAATTGTAAGGAATTATAATTCCAAAAAAAAAAGAAAAATAGGAAAATTATTATTTCAATTGGTTTTAATAAAACCAATTTAACATTTAGAATTTTAAGGATTTGTTTCAGCACATCCTGGTTGGGAAACCCCAGCAGTGGCTAAACTTAACCCATAGGAAATAGTCAAAAGTACTAACAGAGTTGCCATAAGTTTCTTGCTTAATTTCATAATTCTCAACCTTCAATATGTTTCTTATTATTTTAAAATTTAATTGCAGTATTTATATTTGAAAAAATGTTTTTAAATACCTATAAAAAATTTTATTAAAAGTAATTTAATGTAATTAATATTTAATTGGTGATTTAATATTGTTATAACCGTTAACAATTCAAATTCTAAATATGAAATTAGAAAACCAATTAACTAAAAATAGTTATTTTTCTATTTCATTAATTTCTTTTAAAATTTTAATGATTTTTTTATATTCATGATTTAATTTTAACAATTTTGCTGGATTATAAAAATTATTTTTTCTAGCAAATTGTTTTTTAAATAATTCTTTTAAAAATGTCTCATCCAATTTTAAAGATTGAATAAGCGTGAGAACTTTACTAGGTTCTATTAAAGCGCTAAGAGCTCTCTGATCCTCATGAAAAATTTTCCACCAATTTTTAAAATAGATTTTTCCACCATAAATAGACTCGATTTCATCATAAATTTTTGAACCATAAAGTCCTGAATATTTTGAAAAATATAAATTAACATCATATTTTTTTATTAAAGATAATCCATTAAATCTTTTTTCTAGAAAAAAATCCATGTTTTCTTTAAAAGTTTGAAAATCTGAACCGGGTGGAGATAAAATATAATTAAGCAAGAAGGTTAATTTAATATCATTGGCAATTTGGATAATTTTTTCTACTTTTTTTAAATAACCTTCATTTTGTTTTAATTCATCAGTTTCGTTTATGCTCTTAATTTTTCCCATTCGTTTTAACATTGTTTTTGAACCCGATTCAAAACCAATTTGTGGGATGATATTTAATTCTTTATAATTTCTTAAATCTAATTCCGAACAATATTCTATTCTCTCATTTACCAAGATTTGGTAAGGAAATCCTTTCTCATCATTTTTGAATTCTTTAAATTTTCGATAGAATTCCATTCTATAGCTTTTTCTTGGTAAAAAAATCATATCTGAAATATATAATATATTAAATTGGAGCCAGTCGGTTTCTCGTATTGCTTTTAATTCTTCAATACATCTGTCTATTGATTTAAACCTGACTTTTTTATAACAAGGCATTAAATCCGTACTATTCGTACAAATTTTACACGTAAATGGACACCCTCGTGAAAAATCAATATTTATCTGGCCAAATTCTTTGAGATTCTCTTTATATTTTCGAAATAAAGAATAATCAATTATAGGAGTATTATCGAGATTTTCAATTATTTCTGATTTAAGAATCTTACAAGAATCTTTAATAGTTTCTCTATATTCTATTGAATTATTCAAAATTCCTTTTATAAGTTTGAAAAAGGGAATTTCTCCCTCGTTTTTAATAAGAAAATCAAATGGTGAACAATTCCTTCCATATTCCTTCTTTATATAAGCTGGCAAATTTCTTGAATGAAAATCTTTAGGAAGAATAGTGGGATGTGGCCCTCCTACTACAATGAAACAAAGTGGGTTGATATATTTTTTAATAATGCATGCGATTTCAACAGAATTTAGATATTTAAATTGACTATAACAAGAAATGGCAACCAAGTTAAAATCAAATTGATTTTGGATTTCTTCTAAGAGCCTCACTAATTTTTTACGATAATCTGTTATATTTTTAGGTATGAATTTAGGGAGGGGCTCAAATCTGAGATCTAAATATTGCTCTTGTATTTTACCTTTTAATTCGCATTTTTTTGAATTTAAATAATTTGAAATTCTAAGAAGACATGATAAAAAATCATTAGTATCATGAGCTTCTTGAGGTTGGATGTATAAAATATTAAGATCTTTCATGAATTTATTGATAAATTTCTTTTATTTTAATTTAAAAAGAACTATTTAAATTATTATTAAAACTTAGAACAATAACATTTATCATGGTTTTTAATCGGAATATTTATAATTTCATGGTTTAAAGCATTAAAAATAATATATTGACCATATGTATGAGTTGGGAACGCACATATATCTTGGAGTATGAATTCTGATACTAAACTGCCAGTTATTATGACCGTGCTGCCAATATTTGCGCCGTTAAATGGATAATTTTTTTTATTTTTGTATCTTAAAAATGGGGTTTTTTCTAAGAAAGTATATGGTCCAAATATGCAACGTAAGCAAGCAGAAACTTTATTAGGATTATAACTATAAATTTCTCCAAATGAATGATTTACACCTGCCCAATAAAAAGATTTTTGATTTTTAATGCATAGATCATTAATCAAATAGGGGGCTCCATTAAGATCCATGGCGATAACAATATAATCACCCCATTTTATAATATCATTTACTAGTGATATGGTATTAGAATAAATTTCTTCTTCTAATTCAAATACATTTAAATCTTCAGGATAATCAATTTTTAAATTATAAGCTTTAACATTAATTTTTGGGTTAATCATTAATAATCTCTCAACCGCTTTTTCTGATTTTAATTTTCTGAGATCTTCTTCAAAATATAAAGTTTGCCTGTTTAAATTGGAGAGATCTATAGTATCGAAATCAATAATTTTGAAGTCATGAATCCATGAATATGATAAACTTAATAATACATTTGACCCGATACCTCCAAGGCCAAAAACAACAATACGAGCATTTTTTATTTTTTTTTGATTAATTAAAGGATGATTTAACTGACGATCCCATCTCTCTCTTTCTTGCTGATCTAAATTCTCATTAATTTTTGATCTTAATTTTTGATCTACTGAAGAATTATATTTTAATAGCTGAGTTAATAATTTTTTTTTTATTTCTTGTAATTTGGGTTGCTTGTGGTATCTAATAGTCATTAAAAATTCTAAAGCTTTTATTTGAAATTTCAAATCCATATTTTTATAATGAGAGACGGCATCTAGCATTTTAATTCATAATAATTATTATTTAACTTTTTTAAACCCAACAGATTTTTTTAATAACTAATTTAAATGATGAACTAAAGAGAAATAGAAATAATGGGAGATTCAGAATTTAAGATAAATCAATAATACTAGTAGGTGAAAAATTTTTCACTATTTGAAGAACATTTTATTTTTAATCTTATCTTTACAATTTATGAGTTATCAATAATTTTCATTAAGCAATGAAAAAGAACCTATTAAATAGATGCATAATTAAGATGTCAAGACGAGATCCATGCAAATTTTCGGAATAATTGGAAAGCCAAGTAGTGGAAAATCAACTTTTTTAAATGCCGCTTGTCTTACAGATGCTAAGGTAAGTGAATTGCCTTTTACGACCATAGATCCTAATAAAGGAGTGGCATATGCCAAGGTTAAATGCGTGTGTCAAGAATTAAATGTTAAAGATAACCCCCAAAACTCATTCTGTAGAAACGGGTATCGTTTTATTCCAATTAATTTGTTAGACGTAGCAGGTTTAGTGCCTGATGCCCATAAAGGAAAAGGATTAGGAAATAAATTTTTGAATGATATAGCAAGAGCGGATGTGTTATTACATGTCGTAGATTTATCCGGAATGTTAGATAAATCGGGAAATCTAATTTCGACAGGATATAATGATCCATATGAGGATATCATATTTATTGAGGAGGAGATAAATTTATGGTTTAAAGAGATAATCGAACGGGAAGATTGGAATAAATTTACAAAAAAATACTTGCGAGAGAAAAAAAAATTTATTGAGGGACTCCAGGAACGCCTTTCAGGTATTAAAGTGTCTAAAGAAGAACTTGTTTCAGCATTAAAAAAAACGAATTTATACGAAAAAAATCCCTCAGAATGGAATGAGGAGGATATTTTTGAATTCTCTAAAAATTTAAGGGAAATTTCGAAACCTATCTTAATTATAGGGAATAAAATTGATAAAAAACAAAGTATGGAAAACCTTCACGCTTTAAAAAAAAAATATCAAAAACCGATCATTCCCTGTTGTGCCTTAGCAGAATATCATTTACGAAAATATGATGAAAAAGGGATAATCGAATATATTCCAGGATCTAATGACTTTATAATTAAAAAACCTAATGACTTAAGTACTAATGAAAAAGAGATCTTGAATAAAATTAAAGAAAATATTTTAAAGGTCTTTAATGGAACTGGAGTTCAAGAAGCGATAAATCATGCCGTTTTTTCAATGTCTAACTTGATATGCGTTTATCCCGTATATGATATAAATAATTTTACCGATAAAAATGATAATGTTTTACCCGATGTTTTTTTGGTAAAAAAAAGCATGAGGTTGCGAGATTTTGTTGGTAAATACATTCATTCAGATCTGGCAGAACATTTCATGTTTGGGATAGACGGAAGGACTAAAAAGAAATTAGGTGAAAATTATAAGCTTCAACACAATGATATTATAAAAATAATTGCGTCAAAGTAAGAACAATATAAATTAATCTTCTTTCGAACTTAACAAAATATAAGTAAGGATAATGATTAACAAGATGATCCCTAATAAGACAAGATAAAAATAATATGTCTCAACGGGATCTAATTCTAAATCTAGCTCATTAAGGAGAAATAGAGAAGCCATAAAATAATAAATAATATAATTGAATCTTATCATGATTTACCACAATTAATGATTGAATATTTTTTTAATTTTAACTCAATTTTTTGGAAAAAAAATATAAATGGGTAAATTTTTGTAAGGTAAATTAATTAAATGGACCTGACGGGAATTGAACCCGTGACCTCTTGAGTGCAAGACTTGCTTCAAGCTCCTCGCCTTGAAAGTGTCAAGCGATCTTCCTCTGATCTACAGGCCCTTTTTTTTTATAATTTAAGAATTGTAAATTAGTAATTCGATAAAAATTTTACTTCTAAAATTTTAAACACCTTATATGATCATTCATCAATTTTAAACATTAATGAAATAAATAGGTTAAGATTTTTTGGTAAAAATGGTTTTATTTAGAACCTTCAGAACGGGTTTAAGATAAACACTAAATTACCTTTACGCTCGTTCCAGAGCGCCCGAATGGGTCATATCTCTTATGAGCTTTGCCAGAATCCAGAAAGGGAAGAAAAGGAGAATAGGAGGTGATCCAGCCGCAGGTTCCCCTACGGCTACCTTGTTACGACTTCTCCCTCCTCGCGTACTAGAAACTCGATATGACCATACTGACCACACCTCATTTCTAGCACACTCGGATGGAGCGACGGGCGGTGTGTGCAAGGAGCAGAGACGTATTCACCGTGCGATGATGACACACGATTACTAGGGATTCCACGTTCATGTCGGCGGGTTACAGC
>JALGVJ010000017.1 GCA_029838195.1 Promethearchaeota archaeon | reverse complement strand
TTGCAAGACACTGGACGTGGAGCCGCGGGAAGGTAATGGCGTGGGCATGGTGGAAGCTCCGAGAGGTATCTTGCTCTACAACATCTGGTCCGATGCCGACGGCATGTGCAAGAAGTTGAATCTCCTGGTGGCAACGAATCACAACATTGCGGGAATCGAGAAGACTCTCATGCACGTGGCGAAGCAAGTCTTTGAAGATAAGGCCTTGGAAGGGTTAAAATTACCTGACCCTTGGATTAAATAAAATAAATGTGTGAATGAGTAGGAGGTAAAAAAAAATGAGTGAAGAAGTACCCGAGGGAGTAGTGAATGTTCTGGAGATGGTCGTCCGCTGCTTTGATTGCTGACTATCGTGTGCAGCCCACATCACGGTCGTGGATGAAAAGGGCAATGAAATATACTCCCGCAAGCTGAATGTTGGCTTAGGATGAATATTCAATAAAAAAAAAGAGATTGAATATGACTGCCCTTGCAAGGGTAAAAAGCCAATACCACATGAACATGAAATATAATTTTATAGAAAAAAAAGGAGTGTAAGTAATATGGTATTAGATTTTGAATTTAGAAAACAAGTAATGGACCACCATATTAGCTCGGATTTAATCAAATATTGTTACCAGTGCAGTAGATGCACGGACAACTGTCCTGTCTCGGCAGTTTCCATTGATTTTTATACCACGAGTGGCTATAATCCAAGAGCAAATATTTTGAATGCTCTCCTCGGATATAAAGATGCAATCTTTTCGGCGGACCCCCTAGCAATCTGGGGCTGTACGGTATGCGACACATGCGATGAGGTTTGCCCGCAGAACATCGAGCTCACGGAGATCTTTACGTTTCTAAAAAATAAAAGCACGGAAATGGGCAAAGCACCAGAATTTATTTATGGTCAAGCAAAAGCGATATTCGAGAATGGTAAAGCAATTCCTTCTCAGCCGGCGATAGAACGTAGGAGACAGCAGTTAGGCTTGCCAGAGATTCCTTCTCCTGATGTAAATATAGTACAATCTTTAATTAAAAACATTGGAGCGGATAAGAAACTCAAATAAGGAGGGTAGAAACATGACAGAATATAAAATGTTTGAGGGTTGTACGATAGGGAATAGGATTCCCTTCATTGAAGCCGCATCAAGGAAAGTTTTTGAGAAAGTTGGAATCACCACCTCGGAGGCGCCATTTGCGTGTTGTCCCGATCCAACGGGGATGAAGAGTTTTGATAATGATGTCTGGTTGGCGATGGGTGCGTTTAACTTATGCTTAGCAGAAGCGGAGGGAAAGCCAATTGTATCTCTTTGTAATGGTTGTACCAACACGTTAAGAGGGGTTCAGCATCAATTAAAACATGATTCTCACTTGAAAGAGAAGGTGAACAAGCAATTAGAAAAAATTGGCAAGGAATATAAAGGTTCAGTAGAAGTCAAGCATTTCGTGGACGTAATCAAAGAGAACTTGGACAGTGTAAAAGGTGCCTTGACCAAACAATTAAGTGGACTAAAGGTGGCGTGTCATCCGGGTTGTCATTACATGCGGCCGGCGGAATGGATGGAAGCAGATGATCCGTTAAGACCCGAAAATCTGAAAAATATTGTGGCGGCTACAGGCGCAACTGTTGTCGATTATGATGAATTGGCACTCTGTTGCGGTTCTGCTGTCTCGAATGCTTATGAAGAGTACGGTGATCAAATTTTAAAGAAAAAACTGGATAGCATTAGTAAAGCCGGAGCAGATGTTATTGTGGTGAATTGTCCCGCTTGCTTTCAGCAATTTGATACAAAACAGAGAGATCTTTCGAAAAAATTTGATGCAAATTATGATATCCCAGTGTTATATCTCACGGAATTATTAGCATTAGGAATGGGAATAAATCCGGATGAGATTGGTTTGAAATTTCATCGAGTTCGCGTGAAATCTGCTCTTGAAAAGATTGGATTATAAGAATTTGAGAAAAACAAAAAAACAATTTTTCTTTTTTTTTTAAAATTTCGTTTTAATTTTTGTTTCTAAGTATCGATTATTTCGTCAGTATTAAAGAATCATATCACCTTTTCATTACTTTTTCTTAAGAATAGTGTAAATAAACATAAGGAGTGCAATAACGAAATAGACGATTCCGATTATCAATAAGGTGAATTTAATAGACGAACAAATCGAAGCCAAGGTGGGAACAATGGATGAGAAGGTTGTTGGATTTTCTAACATGATGAGAAGATTAATATTTTCGATAACGTCGAAAATACCGGCGAGGACTATCAAGAGGCTGATTTTATAGCCAATATTTTCGATTTTACCTTCAAGTTGTCTCGTAATTAAGATGATACAGCCCATTATAAAAAAAATATAGCCAATAATATACAGGAAATCCCAATATATACCTAATTTTTGGTCGTGCATGCCTTGTTGGCCCCACATGGTAAAAATTGAAATCACTCTTCCCCGTGTCCAGGCGAATTCGAATTCAAGGATACCATACGACGTGTATGTGGCACTTAGCGGAACGAATACAAATTGGTTTATGAGAATGAAAATAACGAAACCAATGACAGTTAAAACCAATAGTAGTTTGGTATTTGGCCATTCTTTTAATTTATTTATATTCATGTATTAATACGCCCTTAATTTAAATCATTTATATTCTTATATGATTAGAAGTTTTTAATTAGGAATTAGGAAAAGTAAATTCATGGCCTAATTTAAATCTTTATTAACTTCGTAAGAGCAATTAGTTAAGAGTAAAAATAAGCAAAAATTAGATAAAAATTGTAAATGGGATTTCAATTTCAATTTAATTTTAATTTTTTAACCGCGATTTTTAAATCATTAACAAATCGCCCGAGATGTTCTCTCGTCACGTGCGGCATGATGACAGCGCGAATAAGATTAAATTCTTCAAATTTTCCTAACATCCAGTGCATTTTTCTCAATTCTTTATCCAATTCGCAGATGCTTTCGCCATTTTCCGTCGTAATGCCTATGACGTTCATGACTGGTTCTGCTGCTAGGGCAACACCCTTTATTTCTTTAATTTGTTCAGCTAAATAGTGCGTGTTATCCATGCATTTTTGTACAATTTGAGTAAAACCCTTAATGCCGAGATATTCCATAATAGCCCAAAAAGCTATTACAGTGGCACCTGGGCGTGTTCCTACTAAGTGGAGGTGCTTAAAATTTCCTCCAGCTAAATAAGGAATTTCAAACCCTACCTTTTGGATTATTTCTTTATTTCTCAAGAACAATCCTCCTGAGGGAATTACTCCCATGCCCATTTTGTGCGGATCCGCAGTAATGGAATCAACTTGCTTTACGCTGAAATCCCAAGGAGGAATGTCGTAGCTTAATTGTTTCAAAAAAGGAAGGACAAACCCGCCGAAAGCAGCATCCACGTGGAAAAATATATCTCTACCATCGATAATTTCTCCTATTTTTTCAATGGGATCAATTAAACCAAGAGAGGTGGTGCCGGCAATTGCCACGACGCCACACGTATTTTCAGAAATCAAGGAATTAAAATGCTCTAAGTCTAATTCAAAATTATTTTTGAGACGTGCTTTTTTTATCTTAATATTTAGGAGATCACCGGCTTTATCGAAGGAGCGATGAGCAGATATAGGAACGACGATTTCTGGTTCTTTAATATCTTCATGTAATTTTTTTGCAATACGCATGGCAATTAAATTCGCTTCGGAGCCACCGGTCATGAATGACCCGATGATATTTGAACCGTTAAATAACTCTCCGATCTCTGCCACTACTTCCTCTTCCAACTTGGCGGTGCCAGGAAATAAACCCGGATCCCCCAGATTTTTACTAATATATTTCAAATACACTTCTTTACCAAATTCGTTAACTTCCGTGCACATGGATCCAAGGATATATCCTTCATCATATGAATGATCGCACGCCAGTTTTTCTTCTAATATTTGAAGTATTTTCCGTTTATCCAATCCTTCGTTTCGCATTTTTTTTCATTCGTGAAAATAATTGAGGATGTTCTACTAGGAAATACCGACTCTCATCATTGCAAGATGAGATTATCAAGGAGTAAAAAGTTGTAAAAATAATATATTTTGCGGATAATTTAGGAGCTTTACGACAAATGAAAGCATGAGTTATAGTAGAATTAATTTTTAGTATTATTTTTTTTGAAATCGATTTCATTTCCAAAACAATTACTTTTTTAAGATTAAATTACATAAGAGACATGTTTATTTTTTTTCAGGTATTTTATAAGTTATTAGAATAACGTTAATAATAAAGAGGATACATTCATGTGTTTAGCTATTCCCGGAAAAATTCTTGAAATTAATCCCGAAAAGAAGACGGCCTTAGTAGATTTTGATGGCTTGAAGCAAGAAGTCATTATTGCTCTGCTTCAAGAACCGAGGGTTGGAAATTATGTTGTCGTACATGCGGGATATGCTATTGAACAAATGAATGAAGAAAAAGCCATAGAAGCAATTGAGCAGTGGAAAGAAATTGCGAAAGAGCAAGATTTAGACTTATCCGATCTCATTTAAAATCTAACAAGCAACAATCCTCCCGGCTCAAATATCAAACACGTGTTCTTTTAATTCTTTTAATTTAAGATATAATCGTTTTATGGATTGCATGGCGGGAGAATCGGGGTCATGGTCTATTGGAGAAACTCCCATGAGATCGGCTTTTCCTATTTCCGGGTCGCTTGGAATGACGTGATATAGTGGTACATTCCAAGACTCTATTCTACTATTGATTTCTTCTATTTGAGAATCATCAATTACTTTATTCACTATTAAAAAAATATTCACGATTCCCAATTTTTTACATAAATCAAGGATTTTATTTGATATATCCAGAGATTTTTGAGAAGGCTCCGTGATAACCAGCATGACATCAATGCCTTTTGCGGTTCCTCTCCCTAAATGCTCTAATCCCGCTTCAAAATCAACGATTATTACTTCATTTCTTTTTACAAATAAATTATAAAGGAGAGTGCGAATGAGAGCATTTTCCGGACAGAGGCATCCTGTCGAAGGCTCTTCGATTGAGCCTAATACTAGCAATTCCAATCCATCGGGACCAGAGACTTTATATTTATCGGGAATATCCGAAACATTAGGGTTGATGTTATACACGCCAGGTCCTGCATCTTTTATAATTACTCTCTCTTCCACGAGCCCCCTCATTTTAGATATAGGTACAATGGTATTCTTAACATCTTGTTCAATTCCGAGAGTATAACTCAAGTTCATGGCAGAATCATTATCAATTGCTAATACCTTAAAATGGTCTTTGGCAAATAATCGGGCTAAAGTGCCGGCTATAAGTGTCTTTCCAACGCCGCCTTTTCCACTAACAGCGATTTTCAGCTTTTAAGCACCTTTTTTCTTTTAAAACCTTAATGTATAAATTTAATGAATGGAATTAAATTTTTAGTTTAAATTTACAAATTCAAATGGTTAAACATTTTAAATCAAATAGGTATTCTAGATAATTATTTATAAAATATAAAAATGAGGCGTGGAATGAAAAATCGGCATGATTTAATGCGAACATGCGAAATGCACGGTACGAGCTATTATTATACCTGTCCGGATTGTTTAAAACCTTATTTAAAAGCTACACCTTTTTCAAGCTTGGATGAAATACGTCATTATCAACGAGAAATGGCTAAAGAAGTAAATCAGAATGATATTGTACGGGACCATGAGGTGGTAGGGATTATTAAAATTAAATTCCAAGAAAATCTGGCTCATATTGGATATCTACGATATTCGCTTGTAGAAAAAAAAATTTCATCATTCAAGATGACATCGCTTGAACCTATTTTCACGAGATATTTTCCCTCGGTTCTTTTTTTAAATCATTCCAATCTATACTTGAAAATCATTAATGAATTAGAAAAGCAGCCAGATTGTTATTTATTAAATAGTAGCGGACGCATTCACCCTTTTTTTTATGGGGCAGCTTGCGATGTAGGAAAGCAAATTAATATTCCTGTAATTGGATATACGGAATCCCTTTTATTTGGCACTATCTTAAAAGAAAAGAATTCTTCTCTCTTACAAATTACATGTGAGGGAGAAACGATTGGCATGGGAGTTCCTCGCCCTAACTCTAAAAAATATTATTATATTTCGGTAGGAAACAATATCTCTTTAGTAAGTGCTGTACGAGTATTCTTGGCTATTGATTTTTCCGTTTTTAGTGAGCTAAAAAGGAGAATAAATAAGGCGATTCAAGAGAGAAAACAAGAAAAGAAATAGAAAAGTTAAGAAGGGAAAGAGCATGATGGTTTTCTTTTCATTTTCCCATCTCTTGCATCTTTTTCGAAATTCTCATTAATTCTTTAAAAAGTTGGTTGTTTTCTTCTATATCGGTAGTACGCAATAATTTTTTATTTATTATAGAGATTTGTTGCGATAATTCAATAAATTCGGGCGGGGGTTCTAATTTATAGGTATAAGTTCTATTTCCATTATCATCTATTTCCACGTAAACCCATTTTCCCGCTTTTTCTGAATAGTTCCAACGATTCGGAGTGTATTTTCTCAAAGGTGATTCACATCCATGCTTTCCAAGATATTTAAATCTTTTTCAGCTAGGTATTAACATATCTTATGATAGAATAGAGGTAAATAATTTAATTTTATTGCTTCTAATTAAAAAAGAATTAATTTGTTTTTTAGAGAACCCTTAAAAAATAACGAAAATTTTCATTAGATATAAAATTAGATTCTATGAGCTAGTTCATTTCAAGGGACCCATAAGTATATTTGTTCAGAAAAATTATTCATGGCTTATGGTTAATCTAGTATTTGAATTTCTTGAATTAAATCTCCTTGTTCAATTGCATCCACTACTTCTTGATCTTGCTTGCTAATGACTTCTCCAAAAATGGTATGTTTATTATTTAACCAAGGAGTTGGAACATGCGTGATGAAGAATTGAGAACCATTGGTGTTGGGTCCGGCATTTGCCATGGCTAATATTCCCGGTTTATTAAATGTCCTTCCGCTTTGGAATTCATCAGGAAAGGGGTACTTAATTTGTTTTTCTTGGAATGAAAAAGAGTAAATTTGCTTATCCTTCGGCCCTCCTCTTCCATTTCCTAAAGGATCCCCTCCTTGTATCATGAAATCTTTTATAACTCGGTGGAATTTAATACCATTATAGAATCCTTGCTTAATCAAGAAGAGAAAAGAAGCCACCGTCATTGGTGCTTCATTATCGAATAAATCGAGATGGATATCTCCCTTGCTTGTTTTCATGATAATAGTTGTCATGAAGAGTGTAAAGTTACACTATTATTAATTCTTTTTTTACTCATCTAAAAAAAATTCTAATTTATCTGAACTGATATTTCATGAAAAGATCTTTAAATGTCATGAATTCTTTATACAATACATTAAAAAGCCCCTTACCAATTTGCAAACTAATTAAGTTTTTTTCTATCATGAGCTTAGATTTCCTCTTCCATCCGAAAAGCATTGCTGTTATAGGTGCCAGTTCAAAAGAAGGAAAAGTAGGAAATATCGTTTTGAAAAATATCATTAATTCAAATTATCAAGGTAAAATCTACCCCATTCACCCAACTGAAAAAATCATCCTGGGATGTCCGGCATATAAAAGTGTCTTAGACGTGCCCGGAGAGATTGATATGGCTATTTTCGTGATACCTGCTAAATTAGTAAATCCTATCGTCGAAGAATGCGGAAAGAAAAAGATAAAAGGACTAATAATAATTTCTGCGGGTTTCAAAGAAATTGGAGGAGAGGGTGTTCAGCGCGAAGAAGAATTAAAACAATTAGCAAGGAAACATGGCATGCGCATTTTAGGTCCGAATTGTTTAGGATTCATTGGTCTCGATTATAATGGTTCATTTGCAGTAGAAACGCCTAAGAAAGGGAATATTGCCATGATATCTCAATCTGGAGCCATGCTTACAGGAATGATGGATTATTCCATGATGCAGCCCTTTGGATTTTCTTGTAATATTAGTCTTGGAAACAAAGCGGATTTGGGCGCCGTAGATTTCATTGAATACTTGGCTGATGATGATAACACGCATGTCATTTTGTGTTATTTAGAAAGCATTAAGGATGGAGAGCGATTTTTAGAAATAGTTCCTAAAGCAGCGAGGAAAAAACCCATTATCATCCTGAAATCGGGAATCAGCGAAGCAGGAGCTCGAGCTGCTTCTAGTCATACAGGTGCTTTAGCGGGCTCAGATATCGCCTATGATTTAGCTTTTGAAAAATGTGGTGTACTTAGAGCTTGGTCCATCGAAGATTTGTTTGATTATGGAGAAATTTTTCTATATCAACCCATTCCAAAAACAAATTCGTTTGCAATTATTACAAATGCAGGCGGTCCGGGAATTGTCGCAACGGATGCTTTTGAACAAGAAGGAATAAAGCTTGCTGAATTTTCAGAACCCATTTTACATGAGTTAAGAGAGAATTTACCGCCAGAAGCTGCAATTTTCAATCCCGTAGATATTATTGGAGATGCTACTCCTGGACGATATAAATTCACGTTAGAAACAATTTTTGGTCTAAATGAAAAGTTTCATGGTAGAAAGAATGTTGTAACCACTGATGGATGCCTGATAATTTTAACCCCTCAAGCTCAAACAAATCCATCTGAAGTAGCACGGATCATCCATCATATTGCATCGAACCATTTAAAAGATAAACCCATTATCTGTTCATTTATAGGAGAAAAATCGATTTCTGAAGCTAAAAACTACTTAAAACGAAATGGTATTCCGTGTTTTCAATTTCCCGATAGAGCTGCTCATTGTATTAAAATACTCATAAAAAGGGGGGAAATTTTAAAATCTTTACCTTTTCATGAAAAAGAGACTCCTATTTTTGAGGCTAACCAAGAGAAAGTTAAAGAAATAATTGAGAATGCTCGATTGGATGATAGGACCGTACTATTAAGCCATGAAACAAGTGAAATCTTTGAATGTTATGGAATTCATTCACCAAAATCTAGATTAGCACGAACACCGCGAGAGGCCATGGAAATTCAAGGAGAAATAGGAAAATCCGCCATGAAGATAGTAAGCCCTCAGATCATTCATAAAACGGATGTAGGTGGCATCGTTTTAAACGTAGAAACACCACAAGATGCTTTTGATGCTTTTACTCAAATAATTGATAATGTAAAAAAATATGGTCCTCCAAATATTAAAATCTATGGTGTAGAAATTCAAGAAATGATTGATTTTAAGAAAGAAAAGAAAGTTATAGAATTAATCATGGGAATGTCAAGAGATCCTCAATTTGGACCATTATTGATGATAGGAGCAGGCGGAATTTATGCAAATTTCTTGAAAGATGTATCTTTTGGATTGGCATACAACTTTACAGAAAGAGATGCCAGGGAAATGCTTAAAAAGACACGGATATATAGCTTGTTACAAGGGGTAAGGGGAGAAAGTCCATCCGATATCGATGCCATCATTAATGTATTATTGCGAGTTACTCAATTAGTTAATGATTTTCCAGAAATTTTGGAGTTAGATATTAATCCATTGTTATCATTTATTCATGGATATTCAGCTGTGGATATTAAAATTACAATTTCGCGTGATTAGAAAAATATATAAAATAAACTAATTAATTTAACATGTAATAAAAAGAAGTGAGAAAGAATGGTAAAAACTATTTATCTTTGCAGTTTAAGGGAAAGAGTTGGAAAAAGTTTTCTGTCAATTGGCATTTTACAAAAATTGAAAATGGAAAACAAAAAGGCGATTTATTTTAAACCAATTGGGATTCCCGCAAGCGCCTATTCTGCTAAAGCTGATAGAGATGTTGGTTTTATCCAAAAAACATGTATAGATCAATCTAGATTTCCTTATGATCTTCATTCTCCCGTTTCAATTCCTGATTGTTATTATATAGATTTAGTAGATCAAAGAAAAAAAATAGAATATTTAGAACTTATCAAACAAGCTTATAATACCATTTCAAAAGATGTAGATTACGTTATAATTGAAGGAGCACCGACCATTAAAAAATTCATTAGAGTAGGCCTAGATGACATCACGATAGCTCAATCTCTTGACTTGCAAGAGGTTATATACGTGGAAACGGAATCAAGCGACAAATGTATAGACAACTTGTTTTTTACCAAAAAATATTTTGATTATCGAAAAATTGGTATTAAAGGGATTATTTTTAATAAAATTGACCATGATTACATTGCTCGCATTAAAGAATTAGAAATTAACCATATTAAAAAATATAACATTCCTATTATTGGAATTATAGAAAAAAGCTTAGAGTTATTTTCTCCAAGAGTTTTAGAAATAATGGAAGCAATCGGAGGAGAATTAATTAATGAAATCACTTCAGAAAGCTTAGATGATTTAGTTGAAACATACATAATAGGAGCGATGAATACTCAAAGTGCTTTGAAATATCTAAGACAAGTCAAGCGAGCAGCATTCATAACTGGTGGAGATCGCTCAGATCTTATTTTAGCTGCTATTAATGAAGATATTTCTTGTTTAATTTTAACTGGTTTTATCCAGCCAGACATTAAAGTTATAACTGCGGCTAATGAACGAGGTATTCCCATAATTCTTTCGCCTTCTGATACGTATACGACCATGAGAAATCTCATGAGAATAAAACCCAGTATTCAAGAAAAGGAAATAAACTTGATATTGGACATTCTTGACAAGGCATTAGATTGGAATCTGCTACTTGCTTAATTCTTTAATCCCTTCCTTTCTTTTAATATGAGTTAAGAGAAACTATAAAATTAGGTGGTAATTATTTGATAAAAAATAAATATATTTCATTTTGCTATATTTCAAGCAAATAAACATGAAAAATAAAAAAACAAGTGAAGGAAAAAGGAAACTATAGTATCCCATCCCACACCTTTCTTAATTCATCCAAGGGAGCATTCTCCACCCGAGGAGAAGCATCAAAAATCATGGTCGCACGATCTTGAAGGTCATAAGAAGGCCATTTAGGTAATTCTTCATGATTGGGGTTCCCCTTTCGTGCAAATGAGGTCCAAGTTCTCATTATGATTTCAGATAATTTTTTGGCACTTTCTCCAGTACCCACGAAATTTTCGTTCATATCCTTTGAATCGAGGTTTCCAAAAACAAAAGGAATTTCAACGGTATGAAAAGCATTCCCATCCTTGGAAGCTCCCATCGTGAATAAATAACAATAGGCATCCGGATGGTGCTGAATAAATGCTTCTAATTGCCGAATAGAAGGAATACGAAACATTAAATCCGTGATCAGCATTTCCCAATACTTGAATGGTTTAGAGGGATATTTTTCTCGAGCTGTTTTTTCATAAATAGCAATTAGCTTGTCTATAGCTTTTTCTTTAAGCCCAAGTGCTTTGATTCCATCTTTTAGCGTGGCATTTAAATTTTTAGTCTTGCTATCATCAGTTGCCATGGTAAAAAAGGCATTAATAAAGCTGGCTTCGTTGAGATTTGTTCCAATGATGATCGGAACTTTACTTGCTTTTCCTTTTCTAATTAATTCTAAGGGATGTTCCGGAATTATTTTACCATCTACACATGGTCGGAATGGATTACTAAAAGAAAGCCCTATTAATCCCGCTATTTTTTTCTGAGTTCTAATGATCTTTTTCAGCTGAATAGCTTGCAATTCCTCAATATTTTCTCCCGAAAATCCTAATTTCGAAATGAATTTTTCAGCACCCTTCTTCGCTGATTCGGGTTCATAATCTAATGGAGAGGCAACACCACTTTCCATGATGGCACGGTGAAATAATCCCCTTGCAGGAGGTATTGCAAGCAAGATTGAAACGGATCCTCCTCCCGCCGACTCTCCAAAAATAGTGATGTTATTCGGATCTCCACCAAATACCTTAATATTTTCTTTAATCCACTTAAGCGCAGCTATTTGATCTTGAATGCCTAAATTTGGAGGGATCCAAGGAAGATTAAGAAAACCCAAGCTGCCCAAGCGATAATTAAAAGTTACCACCACAACATCTCCAAAAGAAGCTAATCGTGCTCCATTTAACCGGGGTCGAGAACCCGCTCCAATTAAAAATGCCCCACCGTGAATCCATGCCATTACAGGCCTTAATTGATCATCAGCTTTAGGCGTCCACACGTTTAAATAAAGACAATCTTCGCTCTCTGGTTGATTGATGGGGGGCATGTCAGCTTGATGTTGAGGCGCTATTGGTCCAAATTTCGTGCAATCCCGAATAATCTCCCATGGTTCCATGGGCTGAGGCTCTTGAAACCTTAATTTTCCTGTTGGTGCTTTAGCATAAGGAATTCCCAAAAATGCTTGATAATTTGCCTCTTGAATTCCTTTTATTTTTCCTTTTTTCGTATTTAATACGATCATTTCTTTATCCTTACCTCTTTGCTTGCTTTTTCTTTTTACTTATTCTTGAGATCTCTTCTAAGCTTCTTTTCTTACTCCTATTCGTTTGATAAAGTGTTTAATTTCATTCGTTTTTTAACATGTAGATCTTCTAATTCCTTTTTTAATCCCTCTAATCTTTCTCCATGAAGGGGATAGAAATAGAAAAATAACAAACCAATCAAGCTTGAAAATGCTGGAACGAGAAAGAATAGAATTTTAATCCCTAAAATCGCTTGAGCAGATTGTACGGGGGCATCTTGAACGAAGCTAAAGTAAGTGAAAATTACCGTCGCAATGATGGGTCCTAAACTCTGAGCAGGTTTGGTGATTAACGCATTCGTGCCAAGAAACATTCCTTCACGACGAATTCCTTGATTAATTTCATCCTCGTCCATACATAAATAAAGATAATTAGTGTTAAAAACACCATGTCCTCCAAATATAGTCATTAGTACAAGTCCAAGCCAGATAAGATTTTCTAAGGCGGGATTCAAAACAATAAAGAAAAAGATAATTCTCAAGGCCACTAAAATAAGCCCAAACCGTATCGTAATGTTCCACATTCCAAATTTTGGAGCTAGTTTTATGCAAAAAAAATTAGAACTATAGCCAACCAAAATGAATATCAAAAAATATAAAATAAATGCGGAAACAAAATCGCCTCCTAAAATGAACACGTATGCAAATAAATAGGATAAGCCAATCGAAGAATTAAGAGTTACAAAGAAATTATAAAGTACAAAAAACCTGAAGGACTTCATTTTTAACGTCTCTTTAAGCGATTTTCCAATAGGAAATACCTCTTCATGTTGAAACTCTGGACGTTCTTTGCTTACTCTTGCTACGATTATAAAGCATGTTGCGGATATAATCGCCACCACGATGTTAAAAATCTGAAAAGAAAGCAACCCCGCACTCTTATATATAGGTGCTAAAATAATAAAAGGAAGTAATCCTACAAGACCCAGTATGCCCACGATAAAATTCACTTGATTTCGTTCTTGAATATCTGAAGTCATTTCAGGAAGAAGGGCCATCCAACACAAGATGACTAACGTCATCATAGTATCATACGCACACGTAAATGTCACGAACTGCAGAAATATGAGAATTTGATTGTCATAACTCCACGGAAACCATGTAAGAGCATAGGTAATTGCCCAAATCGGAGCACCGTATTTTATAAAAGGAATTCTACGACCACCCCATTTTTCTCTATTTGTCTTGTCTGAAAGCTGTCCCATAAGCGGATCATTAACGGCGTTGATTGTAGCAAAAATTCCTTGACCAATTATGAATAAAAAGGGCATCAGTTTCAAATCATCATAAAAAAATTCGATATAATACAAGTAAAACAGATAAAGAAGTATCGCTGCGGGAATAGCGCCGAAAGCATATCCCACTTTTTGTTTCATGGTCAATCCTTGCTGTTCCATTCTCTTTTTAACCCATTTAAATTTTATTCGTTTACATCATGTTATGTATTGTTAAGTCACTCAAAAGAATGGATCATAATTTAAAGATTTTTAAAAAGTTCAGGAGTTAGATTTAAAAAAACGAATAAATTGAAAAAAAATAAAACGTGTATTATTGATTCATTCTTTAACTCGCAATTCTCTTCTTAAGATTTTTCCCACTACGGATTTTGGCATTTCTGGAATGATTTCGATGATTCGCGGATATTTATAAGCACTGATATTTTCCATACACCATTTCTTTAAATCTTCTTCCGATACTTTGCCCACGTATTCCGGCTTTAAAGACACGTAAGCTTTAATATTCTCGCCCACTTCTGGGTCGGGAACGCCGACAACACCTACTTCATTAATAGCAGGATGTTGATACATGAGGTCCTCTACTTCTCGTGGAAATACGCTATGTCCTTTATATTTTATCATGTCTCGCTTGCGATCTTTTATATGAAGATACCCATCTTTATCGATGCACCCTATATCGGTCGTATAATACCACGTTCGCCCTTTAGAATCCTTTCTTAATGCATATTCCGTTGCTTCTGGTCGGTTTAAGTATCCAAGAAATACTTGGGGGCCGCACCCACAAATTTCACCAATATACTTTTCTGCCTCTTCAGCTCCACAGTTATCGCAACTTTCATTAGGACATTGAGGCAAAATTTTCGTTCCCGTTTCAATATCAACAATTTTAATTAGTGTATCTGAAACGGGAAATCCTACGGTGTTTTCCTTGTATTTGTGAAAAGGTGTTACCGTGAGAATGGGGCTGGTCTCGCTCATGCCAAAACCTTCCACGATGAGAGCTCCTGTAATCTCCTCAAATTTTTTCTTCACTTCTAAGGGTAATGCCGAAGCTCCGCTCAAGCAAGCTACCAAGGAATCTAATTTTCCCTTATATTTTGGCGCTTCTTTAGAATTCGCTAATGCATTCCATAGCGTGGGCACGCCGGGGCCAAAAGTTGCCCCCTCTTTTTTAATTATCTCTAAAATTTTGGAAATTTTTTCTGGTGGCTTTGGAAATAAGATCATTTTATATCCATTGCTAATGGCGATGTTCATGCCGACTGAAAGAGCAAATTCATGAGCGAGTGGCAGAACAATAAACATGCCTCCTTTTCCCATGGTTTCTTTCAGTTGAGGTAATTGAGATTGAGCCCACACGTTTCCTTGTTGAGCGTTAACCACTAGATTATAATGAGATATTTGACAGCCTTTAGGTAATCCCGTTGTACCACCGGTATAAATTAAAGTAGAAACATCTTTTTTAGGATCTATTTTGACAGCCGGAACTTCAACGGGAAGACCTTTTTGGAGAATATCTTGAAAAGCATGGTAAGTAACACCGTTAACTTTTCCTGATGGCCATTTTTTCATCATCGGAACTTTTCCAAGGAGTTTTCCTAATTTAGCCTTAATAGGAGGCAAGTATTCTGATATACCCGTGAGGATGATATCCTTTAAAGTAGGCATTTTGCTCAAGTCCTTACCATAGAGGTGTTCTTCGAAAAGCACGTCGAGGCTGATGAGCATTTTTCCCTTAGAATCATTAACTTGATGGATGATTTCCGTGTATCGGTTTAGGGGAATAATGGGATTCGCAACGGCCCCTATTCTTACAATACCATAATAACTAATGATGAATTGAGGCACGTTAGGAAGATCGATGAGTACGACATCGCCCTTTTTTATTCCCATGCGTGTTAAAGCCGTGGCAAATTGATCTACCAACGCATCTAATTCTTGATACGTGCAGCGCCATCCTTCAAAATAAATGGCTTGCGAATCAGGATATTGGGTGGCAGCGTTCCGAAGCATTTGTCCCAAAGAAATTTCTTCATAATCAATAGACTTGGGTACTTCTTCAGGCCAATTCTTATCCCAATAACGCTTTACTTCATCTTCATTTTCTACTTGCATGGATATCACTTGAATTTTAAATTCGTGTTTCCAATTTATAATATTAATGAATAGAATATTAATATTTTCTAATGAATAGAATATTAATATTTTCGAATAATTCACTTTCATGTTTCAAGGAAAAATGCTAGAATATTAGTATCCGATGATGATGATGATAAGTAATAAACGTTTCAAAATCGAGAAAAAAAAAGAACATGTAGGGCCATAGATTTATTTTGCTGAATCGGCGGTGACGATATTTGATTAGGTTTTGAGCAAGCTTTCAAGAATGAAATTATTATTTTTGAGGTTAGATGAGCACTTTTAATAACAAGTTATTAATAATGATAAATCATCGTATTATTTCATTTTAAAATGGAAATCTCCTTACATTGGGGCCCCAATTCATTCCAAATTTTTTGAAGTATTTTTTTATCTTATTGAATAATAATATGCTATAAATTATAGGATGATAAGGTGAATTCGTTTTCTAATTTTAAGAATAATTTCACTTAATTTATTATTAAGAAAAATGAACATAACTTCAAATAAGAATTATTTATTACTTTTCATTCCTCATTCATAATCACATTCCCAAAAATATCGTCCATGCTTTTGCTTGAATGCTTCGGCTACTTCATCAATTTCTGGTCTAAGAAATTCATATCCATCGGGAATGCATTCGTAATTAACCGGCACGTGTCCCAATACTTCTCCGTCTACTTGGCAGAAATAATGCTCATCCGCTTCGGCATTTAACATCTCAATTCTTACTTTTTCACTCGTGTACTCGTATATATCAGGATGAGGAAGGACTTTTGCTTTGTACATCTTGTTGAAATCTTTTAATAAGCGTATTTTTTTCATGTTGACAACGTTCACGTGGAAAATTCCGTCATTGACCCGGGCTTTTTGGCAAATATACATCCACCCGCCATAGCTCGGGCCATTTGCAACCGCTATCAAGTTAGCCGGACCTTCATGAATATCTCCATCCATCATGACTCTTATCTCCTTATTTTTCCATATAATTATTGTCTTTAATACTTGCACGATATAGTTTTTGGTTCCCTTGAAGATCTTTCGCATCTCATTAGTTCGTTTAGTTACTTCTGCATCAAAGCCTTGCGAACCGATTCCCAAAAAATAACGTTTCACACCAGCATCCGTTATTGCTAAGCCTATATCCGACTTGGAACTATGGCCTTCATGTATAATCTCGCACGCCCGTTTTATGTCCGGTAAGATTCCGATTGCGCCGGGAATATCATTGCCTGTACCCATAGGGATAAATCCCACGAGCTCGCCTGTTCCGGAATTAATTACGCCATTCATGACTTCATTGCACGTTCCATCCCCACCTGCCCCGATCACTCGATATCCATCCTTTGCACATTGTTCTGCAAGCTCGATGGCATGTCCCGGGTATCGTGTTTCAAATAATTTATAAGAAATACCTATATCATTCAAGCATTTTATCATATATTCTATATCACGCTGAGTTTTCTTTTTTTTCCCGGCCTTTGGATTATATATTATGGCATGGTCTTTTTTCATTTATCAAACACTTCTTTAATTAAATCCCTGCTATTAAAATTGTTAAATAATATTTTTTTAAACTTTCTCACGTATAAAAATTTACCTAGTTCAAGTAGTGGGAGAAAGTAGTAAGAGTCAAGAAATTTGCGTCAATTTTTTCCATTTATTCCTTCAGAGGACATGTTCACGAGCTTTCTGAGCAGAAGGAAGCCCCTCAATTCTGAAGGGTTCAATTGTCAAGGATTTGTTGACTTTATTTTCAAGAAAAGAAAAATTAATAAGTGTTAAATTCAAAATAAGATTCATTTTTAATATATTATAAAAAGTTATACTAAGAGAAAAAAAAAATGATTGGAATTAAAAGCTATGGGGCGTACTTACCCCGATATCTCCTTCCTCGTGAATTGATTGCTAAAGCTTGGGATTTTCCCGCAGTGCCGGGCACGAAAGCAGTGGCTAACGCCGATGAGGATAGTCTTACAATGGCGGTGGAGGCATCTTTAGATTGCATGATGGGATTGGATCCAAAAAAAGTAGATGGATTATTTTTTGCCTCGACTTCGCAAGTATATACGGAAAAAGATTCTGCCTCCTTAATAGCCACCGTTTTAGATTTTCGAGAGGATATTATAACTGCCGATTTTACGGATTCAACAAAAGCCGGAACGACGGCCTTAGCCCGTGCCGTAGATACCATTAAGGCTAATGATGACATTCATAGTATTTTAATTGTGGCTGCAGATATGAGAAAACCCGAACCTTCAACCATGTGGGAGTATGGATTTGGTGATGGAGCAGCAGCACTATTAGTCGCAGATGAAGATCCGATTCCATTAGCCATTTTAGATCATTATTCCGTAGCGGCCAACGTTACAGGTCCTTGGAAAAGAGCAGAAAAAGACTCGTTCATTCGAACCTTTGAAGTGAAAATGGACACGCAGTTTTACATTAACAGTGTTACGAAAGCTATGGCAGGGATAATGAAAAGAAATAATTTGAATCCTGAAGATATCGGAGTCGCAGCTTACTATTATAATAATCCACGCCTTCAAGGGAGAATTGCTAAAATGATGAAATTTCCTCAAGGAGTGGCTCAAAATGGCTTATTCTTTCAAGTAGGCGATACGGGAACCCCCATGCCTTTCATGTTATTGATTTCTGCCTTGCGCAGGCCAAAAGAAGATGCAAAAATAATCATGGCAGGATATGGCGATGGTGCTGATGCAATTTTAATGCAAGTAAGTGATAAGAAAGCTTTGCGAGGACTTTCCAAAACCCGTATGGGTGTTACGGGGCATCAAAAATCAATGATCGTTTTGAAAAACTATAATGTTTACATTGAAAACAAGGAGCTCTTACTGAAAGATAGGTATACTCGAAAAAGTTCTGCCGTTACCCTCTGGCGAGATACTTCCTCCGTATATAAATGGCATGGACGAAAATGCTTGAAGTGTGGTGCTGTACAATATCCTATAATGGGACAAGCATGTTCCGTATGTCGAGCGGATCAACAATTTGAAGAAGTTCAATTAGCTTATAAAGGCAAGATCTTCACGTTCACACTCGATCACCTCGTTGGAGGAAATTATTATGACACGCCCGTTCCACGATGCGTTATTGATTTAGAGAATGGAGGCAGAGTGCTCTTGGACATGACAGAAATCGAGAAACCCGAAGAAAACGTGAAAATCGGCATGGAAGTAGAAATGACCTTCAGAAAAGTCCATGAAGGAGCAGAATTTAAAAATTATTATTGGAAGTGTCGTCCCGTAAGAGGTCGACCTTAATTAATTATAAAAAATTAAAGGAGGTAAGTGAAAAATGGGTATAAAAGGAATTCGAGATAAAGTAGCTATTATTGGAGCTGATGCAACAAAATATGGCGAAAGATGGGATAAGAATCAGTACGATCTCTTATTTGATGCGGCTCAAGGGGCGTTCAAAGATGCGGGCATGAAAAAAGAAGAAGTGGAAGCCGTATGGGTGGGAATCTATTATTACTTTACGGGAATGTCCGGAGCAACGGTAGAGGATATCTTGAGACTCGATGGCATTCCCATCACGCGTATAGAGAATTATTGTGCGAGCGGAATGGACGCTTTTAGAAACGCATGTTTTGGCGTGGCTTCAGGTACCTATGACGTGGTCATGGCATGTGGCGTAGAAAAATTAATGGATGAAGGTTCTAGCGGCCTTCCGGGCTTCAAAATTTTTGGCCACCCTGTATTACCTTTACCCTCTGCACCTGCAATGTTTTCCATGGCAGCTACTCGCTGTTTCCACGAATTTGGTTGGACAAAAGAAGATTTAGCACGTGTGGCCGTTAAAAATCATGATAATGGTAGTTATCATCCAAAAGCTCATTTTCGGTCGAAAATTACGATTGAAACTGCCATGCGCGCCCCCATGATTGCGGATCCCTTAGGGAGATTTGATTGTTGTGCCATGTCGGATGGTGCAGCTGCGTTAATATTAACACGTCCGGAACTGGCGCCAAGCTATGCTCATGGCGATGATTTCGTGGTAATAAAAGCAAACGCAATATCATGCAGAACAAATTTTCCATGGTACATTCCGCCACCAGGTCCCGGTTGGGATTTTACTTCATTTCCGTCAACAGTAAAAGCTGCTGAAATGGCCTATAAGGAAGCCGGCATAACTAATCCACGAAAAGAAATTAATTGTGCTGAAGTTCACGATTGTTTTACAATTACCGAATTAATCAACTGCCAGGATTTACAATTCTGCGATCGAGGAAAAGCGGCAGAGGAGTTAAAAAATGGTACCTTCAATTGGGATGGAGAAACAGCAGTAAACCCTTCAGGTGGACTAAAATCTTTTGGCCACCCCATTGGTTCTACAGGCTGTCGAATGCTTCAGGAAATCACCAAGCAATTGCAAGGAAGAGCAGAAGGCAGGCAAGTTCCTGACGCAAGAATAGGGCTCTGTCATAACTTAGGGGGTGCATTCTCAGTAGCTTCAGTTACAATTCTTGCCCAAAATAAATGATAAATGAGATCTGAAGCATCCGATTAGCAATCATGATGTTGCCGCGCTTCTTAAACAAGATAATGGCATATTCAAAATAAATAATTAAAAAAAATATTTTTTTATTTTAAACCCTTATAATTTTGAATTTCTTGTTATTTTGGTTCTTACTGGCATAAGCATTGTCTTTAATTTTTAAACCATGATCACGTTTATAGAAAAAATTACCAAAAGAATAAATATGCATTCTATTTATGATCAAATGGTATTATTTTAAATTAAACTCATGGAGGTTAAAATCGTGTTAAATACCTTTGGATGGATAGATGGGATAACTTCTTCTTTCGTGGTGATTTTTGGGATAATATTTGGGAGTTTTTTCATTTATAGAGCGAAAAAACTTAATGCGAAACTGTTGATTTATTTAGGAGCTGCTTCAATGTTTGCCGGACTCATGTTTTTGGGAGTGTTTTTAGATTTTCTTTCCGTTCTTTTGGTGGGACAGAATCTTCCCAATGATCATGGCTTGGTGGGGCTTTTAAGTTATGTTTGGTATGCGCCGGTAATAATCGTATCGATTTATATTGGCGTGGAGTTATTATTAGAGAAAAATAATTGGCTCATTCTTTCCATTTTTATCATTTTAAGCATTCTTTTCGAAGTTATAATATTCCTTAATCCTTTAGATTCTTTTAATTTTGTATACCCTGTTAACATGGAATCGCCAGAAGTTTTAATTGATTATAACATTAATTTATACTCAGTAGCGGGAATCTTGATGGCTATTTTACTCTTCTCTCTCGTGTTTTTTCTAGGAATTGGTTTCTTGAGGAAAGCATGGCAGTCCTCGGGAACCATGAGGAAAAAATTCCTATTATTATCCTTGGGGTCGTTTTCATTTTGTATTTTTGGATTGTTCGAAGGGGTAACGGTGCCCGGAATTGCTATTGTTTTTATTCGGATTGGATATTTAAGTAGCTTTTGGCTTTTTTATTTTGGATTAATACGAGGATAATAAATTATAGGAGATAAAGAAGGAAAAATACCTCTCATTTTTTTTTAATTTTTTTATGAATCGATTAAATAATATTTTTTAAACAATAGAGTCCTTCGGTCAATTAATTCATTTTCATGTTGGAAATTGAAGGATTTCTGGAAAAAGGAAAAAAAGGATTGGAATATTAGGAGGAATGAGTTATAAATCAACTCTAATGTATTACGATTTGATACACTACAATTATTTCAAGCGTTTTCATGATTATTATTACTCAAGAATCATCATTTTCAGTGTGAATTTTCAGAAATTTACCGATTTTAAAAATGCGATTGATAAATCAAATCCTTTAGCATGTCTTTTAAAAGGAATTTCCTCATTACAAGCTGCTGGAGCGGAATTAATCCTTGTGGTTGCTAATTCTCCTCTATTAGTTTTTCATGAACTTGAAAAGTAAGAGAAAAAGAGATGAAAAAAGTATTAATATTAGGAATAAATAACCATGCAGTTTTCATTTTATCAGGATGGGTTTAAACAATATGGAATCGCAGTGATTACTCCGAGTTTGGAGAATCAAAACATTATTGATAAAATAAAATTTAACGATTTAGTTATAGGTGTCACTTAGGAACAAAGCTGTAATAACATGCTCTCGCTTATAAAAGTAAAAGATATTGATGGCGTGATTTTAGGGTGCACGGAACTTCATTTAATTATAACTCAATACATGACGACCATTCCTTTACTTAATACGGTAGAAATTCAGGTAGAAGCTATACTTGATTTAGCACTCAAAGAGGGAGAGCATGCTTTAAAATCTTTTATTTGATTCGTGTCTAACTCAAAATTTATTGAACTTTTTACGAAAATTTAATTGATAGGCAAACCAATTTCCGAATCCTTGCTCCAATTCGAATCCCGCTTTTCTTGCCCATTTCATTTCTGTTTTTCTGCGAGGATAATCTGGATCGATAAATAATTCGCAAAGGCTTACTAATCCCATTGGCTTTAAGATTCTATAACATTCTTTCAATACTTTTACCGGTTCAGGAATTTCTGGTAAGCAAGCAATTGCAAATACTCGGTCTATGCTTTCATTAGAAAAAGAAAAAGCATGTGCATTTTCTATTTGAGGAATGATGTTAGTAATTCTTTCTTTTTCTATCTTTCTTTTCAAAAGGTTAATAACTTTTTCTGAAATATCTACTGCGTATACTTTTCCATCGGGTAAAATACGTTTTGCCACGGCAATTGTATAATGTCCTTTACCTGGGCCGATCTCTACAATGTTCATTCCGGGTTCAAGTTGCATTCTATCCGCAATAATTTCAGGATTTTGAATGAATTTCCTCCGCAAGGGATTATCAATAACTTGAGTCATGATAGAAGGAATGGGGAAATGATAGTAATGGCGAATAATTCGAACAATTACTAAGAAAAAAAATACCAAGTAAACGAGAAAGCCAAATAAAATCCAGCTCCAATTTATTTTTAAAACGAAAATGGAATAATAAATCAAAAACCCAATAAGCCCCCAATGCACGATTCCAAAAACAGTTAGAAATTTTTTCATATCTATTCACGGAATTATATCCTATTTTAGGATAAATAAAGGTAAAAAAACATTGCGCTATATTTTATGGAAGAGATTCTCTTTAATAAAAATAATTAAGAGAATACTCTTTAATGTAATATGTTAAATTGAAAGTCAATAAATTGTTTATAATAGTTCCGAAATCTATTACGATTAATTAAATAATTTTAATTTAAGTTCATGAGAACATGTAGCTACAAAAATAAAATAGAGAATAAATAAATGCATTAAAAAAATTTTTAATCTTTTAAAAAGTAAAAACATGAGAACTTTTCATGGAAATTAAAACAATGACCCTAATAAATGGATAGTAAAAAGCTAAATAATTTATTGGAGCTAAGGACATGAACGCCCAAGAATATTGAATTTTTTCCATGAAAAAAGTAAATTTTATATAAAAATGGTATATCGGATCAACCACTAAAAACATGTAATATTTTAAACAAATTAAAAAATTAATAAATAATAAAAATATAAGGTTGGATATCGGAAAATCGCATGTAGTTTGTTTAATAGGAAAGAAAAAACAATTCATCAAGGATTTTTTTCAATAAATTTAATGATAACTTCCGCTATTTCGGACCCTTTATCTTCTTGTAAAAAATGTCCCGCATTTTTAATGATAATATGATCTTGATTTCTTGCTCCCGGAACATTTTCTTGCCAAAATTTTTCTCCACCTCGAGTAATAGGGTCCTTATCGGAAAATGCCGTCAAGAAAGGAATATCCCATTTTTTATATTCTTCAATCGCTCTCTTGTTAGCCTCATGCTCGGGGTCATCCGTGCTAATTGGAACTAAAGAAGGCATGATGCGAGCCCCTGCCATGTAAGAATCGTCTGGAAAGGGGGCTGCATAGCCTTGTAAAACCTTTTTAGTTAATTTTGTAACGGTTCCTCCTTGAATTATTCTTTCAATTTTAAATTGCCGAGAATTTCGGGAAAATTCTCTCCATCTTAAAAAAGCTTCATTCATGCGTTGCTCGCCGGTCGGTAGCCCGCCATTTGCAAGAATGATCCGTTTAAATCTTTCTTTATTTTCTATAGCAACCCTTAACCCAATAAGTGAACCCCAATCTTGGCAGAACATCGTGATGTTCTTAAGATTAATGGTTTTCATCCAACTTGCAATCCATTCCACGTGTTTTTGATAAGAATGATCCGCTTGTTTCATGGGTTTATCCGAACGGCCAAATCCGATTAAATCGGGCGCGATTACTCTGAATCCGGATTCTACCAAAGGAGGTATCATGTGCCGATATAAAAATGCCCAAGACGGTTCTCCATGCATTAATAGAATGGTTTCGCTTGCTACTGTTCCTTCATCGACGTAATGAAGCCTAAGCCCATTAACGTGAAGATAATTAGGTCTAAAATCATATCCCGCGAGATTTTCAAATCTCTCATCGGGCGTGCGTATTATTTCCATCATGAATCACTTGGTGCTTTATTACGATTTAATAAAAATTCATGTATTCAATAAAGAACATCATGAATTTCAATTATTTTCTATATATTCTCATTCCTTTAATTTTTTTATCTTCTCTAATTTAAACAAAAAACTTTTATCTTTCAGAAAATTTACTCAAGCATGAGTCAATCCTTTAATCAATTTAAGGGAGACGTCAATACTGACAGGATTAAATACATCGCAGATCCCCAACTCAGAAATATAGTAAATGTATCTATTGCGCTGGGCCGTCCGCTTCTCGTAAAAGGAGAGCCTGGTACGGGAAAAACTCTCTTGGCTCACGCCATAGCAGAAGCCCTAGGAAAGCGATTAATCATTTGGAACATTAAAAGCACCACTGAGGCTATTGACGGTTGTTACATGTACGATACCGTTCAGAGGTTAAATGACAGCAGATTTGGAAGCGATGAAAGGGATGTGAATAACATACATGATTACATCACGCTTGGCCCCCTTGGGGAGGCTTTTGTATCTGAAGAGCAATGTGTATTACTAATAGATGAGATTGATAAAGCAGATATAGAATTTCCAAATGATTTACTTCAAGAATTAGATGTCATGGAATTTTATATAAAAGAAACTCGGGAATTCATAAAAGCAAAAACCAGGCCCATCGTCATCATCACATCAAATAATGAAAAAGAGCTTCCTGATGCCTTTTTGCGTCGCTGTGTATTTCATTATATTGAATTTCCCTCTAAGGAATTCATGGCAGAAATTTGTAAGCTACATTATCCAAACTTAAAAGAAAATTTATTAAATCAATGTTTGAAGCATTTCTACATGTTAAGAACCATTACTCAACTTAGAAAAATGCCTTCTACTTCAGAACTTCTTGATTGGATTGGTGTTCTCTTGAAAAGTGGAATAACAGTGGATGAAATGAAGCATCACATTCCTTTCCTCGGCGTTTTAATTAAAAAGGAAAAAGATCTTGAGATCGTTTTGGATAAAGTTAAATTTCCCATCTAAAAGAATTAATATTTTCTTGTTAAATTAAATTCTTTTTAAATTATAGTTCAAACGAATAAAAATAATGCAGCAAAAATATCATTTTCATTGATTTTTTTTGTTTTGGATAAGGTAAGATTTCCAATTTAAGTTTTTATAATTTTTAACGAATTATAATTTGATAATAAAATAAAAATAATTCATGTATAAAATCCTGATTCATTATTAACGAATTATTTACATCCCGGAGAATCAGAATCTATTCAATTAGCAAAATATTTTGATTGTATTCTCATAATAGATGAAAAAAAAGCAAGGATTTTAGCAGAATAACACAAAATTAAGTTTTTAACAACAACCGATACTTTATTACTTTTATTAAAAAATGATATTATAAATACGGAGGAATATGTTATAAATCTTGCAAGATATTCTTCAGATGGTTGGTTAGGAGCATTGGTTTATCAAAAATATTAAAATGAGGGGAAAAATTATGAGTAAAAGAATAACTATTATCATACCAAAAAAAATGAATGAAGAAATTAACAATTTACAAAACTTGCTCAATATGGATAGAAGTAATCTCATAAGGTATTTACTAAATAAATCAATTCGAGAAGTAAAAATTGAAACAATGCTAAATGAATATAGAAAAAGAAAATTATCTTTAGGAAAAGCAGCAGAATTAGCCGGAATAACTCTATGGGAATTCATCGAATATTGTAGAAAAAATAATATTCAATTGGATCTAACAGAAGAAGATGCGGACATCGGAATTAATCGTGTTAAAAAATTTAACATTCAAGAATATAAAGAAAAAATTAAAAAAAAAAATCGAATCTATTGAAAAATGATAACTTAAATTTGTGCATGCAAGACAAAATAAATAAAAATAGTTGACAAAAAGACTTTTTTTGATTTATGTTTATTTTTTCACGAGGTATGAATTTGTGAAAATAATAAAAATTTTAGGCAAAAAATGCCATTGTTATTTTGTAAGATTATCATTTTTATAACATGTAAAAACGAATAAAAAATAATGATTCATGTATTATTATGTTCATTGATTTTTTTTATTACTTGAAGGAGAGATTGCCCGTTTCCATCCATGAGTACATGACTCTCATGGAAGCTTTGGATAAAGGTCTTGTTCATAACATGGTAGAATTTTATTATACTTCTCGTTCGATTCTCTGTAAAAATGAGCACCAATATGACGTGTATGATATCGCTTTTGCGAACTATTTTCGTGATGCACGCCTTTCTTTTCCCGAAGATATAAAAAAGCAAATTTGGGATTGGCTGGAGAAGAAGTTCGATTCTGCCGAATTAGAAGAAATGTCTCAAATGTTTAAGGACATGATGTACGACTTTAATATTGAAGAATTACAGAAGCATTTTGAAGAATTAATGAAGAAACAAGATGAAGAACATAATTTTGGTCATCATTGGATTGGAACGCAAGGAGATTCTCAATTTGGAAACATGGGACAAAACCCCATGGGAATGCGAGTAGGGGGTAATTCGGGCATGCGCATGGCGATTCAAATAGCTCAAAAACGCATTTTTCAAGATTACCGAAAAGATATTGTTTTAGATACCCGACAAATAAAAGTTGCTCTTAAACGGCTTAGAAAATTGGAGGAAATTGGAAAAAGAAATGAATTAAACATTGATAAAACGATAGACAAAACGGCCAAAAATGGCGGAGATATTGAAATTGTATTTGACAAACGACGCAAGAATGAGGTGAAACTCATATTATTGATGGATGTCGGGGGATCCATGACACCATACGCTCATTTGGTAAATCTCTTATTCTCAGCTGCCCATAACATGTCCCATTGGAAAGATTTTAAATACTATTATTTTCACAACTGCATTTATGAATCGTTGTATTTTAACGCTCAGAGAAATCCCGATGAGTCCATTTCATTCGAGGATTTTCTCAAAAAATATAACAGCTCCTATAAAGTTTGCATTGTTGGGGATGCCGCAATGGCTTCTTATGAGTTGACTGAAAAGTACGGCTCAATTTATTATTATCACCGTAATGAACTACCCGGTATTTATTATCTAAAAGAAATTGCGAATCATTTTAAAAACAACGTGGTATGGTTAAATCCTGAGATCATTCGGTTTGAGTGGATGCCTTGGACGAGAAAAGTTATATCTTCAATAATTCCAATGTTTAATTTAACTATTGAAGGAATTGAGGAAGCCATGGACTATTTAAGAAAAGGTGGTAAAGACATGTACACCACGGTACAGCAGTTAAAGGGTTTTAACTATTAGGATTTTTGGTCAAGATACGCTCCTCGATATTATTAATGAAAAATTTTAAGAAACGAAATTCCTTTAAATAGCCTTGTTTTTTGCTTTTTTCTTTAAAAATTTCTTAGTTTGTTAAACGCAGAGCTTTAATGTTTTTAAATAAGTATTGACGGTATTATTTTTAAAAAAGGAATTACTTGCATATTAGTATGCAAGGAAAAAAATCTAGATGGGATATAATTTTAATTATCTTTAATTTACTAGCTTTTTTCATCTTTCTGGTGGTATTGATCACCTTTAACAACCTAGCCCTCTTATTACAAGAACCTAACATGAAACCGGTGGAGTATTTAGCAACTCACCCATATATTGAAGTGAACTGGGGAACCTTATCCTTTATTTGGTCGGAACCCAGTTCCACCATCTTCGTTTACGGATTAGGGCTAATCACTATTATAATTGGCGTCGTTCTCTTATCGAAATCTTCAAAAACTCGAAAATTGCGTACAAATGGTAAAGATAAAATAAAATTTGTTGAAATGTGGGGAATTTCTCTGATTATATGGGGTATCGGCACATTATTTGCGGGAACCAGTTATCAAGCATTTTTTTATGAATTAAAATGTCGTGGACAAGAATACTGCTTGTGGACCACTTGGTGGGAGATCGGATACTTAGCTTTAACCGTAATCAGCATAAACGGGATGGTATTGGCTCAATCATTTTTGCGTCAATCCGAAAAGGTTCAAAAAACCATGAAAGTTTATGCCGGCGTCAATCTTTGCTCATATTTTCTAATCTTATCTTTCGGTATGGTTTTAGTGAATCGGTTTTTAATTTCCTTCGAAATGATGGTGGTGTTTCAATTAAGTAGTTTTATTTTATTATTCATTCAAAATATTGTAGAATACCGGAAAACAAAAGCTAAGGTAGAATTATCTTTAATAAGGATATGGATTTTTCTGGCAATCGTGATGTCAGTGTATTTCGCTTATTACTTCTCCGGTGTGGCCTCTATTTTGTGGTCACATGGGATATGGTTCAATGCTAATGATATTTTGCACGTTGGCTTGATTGGATGGATGATGTTTATCTATTTCAAATTGATCAAAGAACTCGAATGAAAAAATTGGTTAGAAAAAAAATAATCATGCTAATTTCCCTTTAATTCGGACTTTTTTTTATTTTTCTTATTTCTTTTCAGCTTTTTGGATAAACTCGAATTCCGCCCGCCTCTCGGCGTTATTACTTCAAGATCATCTCGCATGCGGTGGCCTCTCGCCGCCGTGATGCATCATCGATCTTTCCCGTTTCCTCTAACGACGGGATGATAGGACTGTTTGTTTAAATTTATAATTAGAGTATTGAACATATATCCCGTGGAATTAGGAGCTTGCTCATCCTTAATGAAATACTTTGTATAATTATTGGGTTTTATGTAAATAAAGGCGGAAATTCGATGTATAAAATGCACTTCAGAGGTTCTGTTAGATAGATTTTCATTGATTCTTCTATCATACAACAATTCATGATAATCGGGAAATTGACCCGAATATAATACACATCAATCCCCTATCTCCCGTTTATATTTTTTCACGTTTTCAGGAGTCCATTCTACTTCATTCAATTCTGGAGGGTTAACATTTGTGCAAATGCTAAAAGCATGCGAAACGGTTTTATCATCAACTAGAAAATGATTTGCGAATTTTCTTATCAATCCGAACCAAAACGCAAAAATTATCTGCCATGTTAATAAATAGTGGACTTAAAAGCTACTTAAATTTTTGTGGTAAACATCACAAAGAAGATTCTTGCATAGAAAATTATTTTTTTCTCCGAATTAGCAGAATTTAAATGTTAAATAAACGAATAAGGTGAAAATGAAGAAGATATAATAAAAAAAATAAATATTCTAATTTATACAGCACTTTAAAAATCCTCAAAAAATATTTTTTTAGGAAAAAGAGAAAATATTTTTATTATTGCTATAGTTTATTCCCTTTATTCTTCTCGTATGAATACGTTTTTAACAAATCGTGGCAGTATAAAACCAATATAAAACATGATGGCTCCGATTGTAACGAAAGTTCTTGCAAGAACTAATGTGATTTCAGTTAAGCCTCCAATGGCGTCTATAAATGTTCCAATGGCAAAAGAAACGAAAGCTATCAAAAGGAATTTCCCTTTCAATCGTACTTCCTCGTTCTCTGACCTAATACTTTTTCCGGCAAATAATAATCCGGTGGCTAAAAATACGATAATAGAGAAGAGCAAGTAAAATACGATAAAATCCGTCCATTCCACGTAAAATGGAGCCATTTGAGTTCCAATTTGTTCAGGAATCGTAAATAGAAAATACAAAAAGAAAATTTCGAACATGATGGCTTCAATAGTAAAAATTAGCACGATTAATCGCTGCTTGTTTTTATATAATAACTCAGTAAAGGCAAAAAGCCATGTCACGTGTACAATTGGGATTAATCCATTTGCTAAGAAGAAGTAAGTTTGATGATTTAATAATTCTCCAATCGATAATCCCATGATAAAATTAATCGCATCAGGCCAATAAGGACTCATGAGCAAAATCCATGAAATCCCGACAAATAAAAGCACTTTTAATTTAATTTTACGATATTTTATCATTATTAATAACCCCAAAAATGTGGAAATCACTACAAAACCAAGAGTTAAACTCCCTTGTAAGAGTTCTAATGGTGTAAATTCTATTATTGTAATCACCCCTTATTATTAATTAACAATTTAATAATGAATTTTTCTTTTTAAAATTCTTTCGACTTTTAAAGGTAAAAATAAATGTAGCATTTATCCTCATTTTAATAGAATAGAAATTTATTACCTCTTTAGACGAGGAAAAATGATAATTTCTAATCCTTTAAACGAATAATTACTGATTATTGTGATAAAATTGTATAAATAAAAATTTAAGAAGAATATCGATAATTAATAAAAAATTCTTTTGAGGGCATTCATTTTTCTTGTTAATAATTTCATTTAATCATTCCAGGAGAGCATGAATGATAAAAAACATCATTTTCGATTTAGGAAATGTATTATTATCTTTCAAGCCAGAAAATTATTTAAAACAATATACACGAGATACGGCCCGAATTAATACCTTTTTAAATAAGATAACGCGAAGTCAAACATGGTGGAAATTAGATCAAGGATTAATTACCATGAGAGAAGCGGAAAACTATTTTATTAACACGTATCCGGAAGAAACAGATTTATTAATTCCTTTTTTAGCCAATTGGATGGATATTTTAAAACCAATTGAGAAGAACATTCAAGTTTTAAAAGATTTAAAGCAAAATGGGTATAAATTATATATTGTATCTAATTTTATTAAAGAAGCTTATGAGCATGTAAAACGCATCTATGATTTTTTTACTTTTTTTGATGGAAAAATACTTTCATGGGAAATTAAAGTTATCAAGCCGGATATTCGAATTTATAAAGCTCTTATTGAAACTTTTAATATTAATCCACGGCAATCGGTTTTTTTGGATGATATTAAAGGGTTTCTCACACCCGCTAAAAATTTGGGAATGAAAGTAATTTGGGTAAAACCCGATACGGATATTAGGGAAAAATTACGAGAATTAAATGTTAGAGTTTAAAAAGCAGTAAAAAGCAGTTCAAATGCAATATTTTATTTTAAATTTCCAATTTTCATATCTTTTTTGATATTGAGAAAAATATTAAAACAATTCGATTATTTTATTATTAGAAAGAACGACAATTCCTTTTTCCATTATTTCACGCATTGAATAATGAGAAAAAGTTCTTTAAAAAAGCGTTTATCAGGTAGTTCATTATCATTTTTAAAGTTTTTAATGATGTAATTATAGGTTTTTACAAAAGAACTTCATGCTTTTTAAAAGTGTATATCTTACCCTAAATATAATTTTAAATAATGTTTGATATTGAGAATTGAATTGAAAAATTATTTAAAAAAAAGAAGATGAGTTAAAAAAAAATAATCGATGTCAAATTATTTTATTGTTTTTTTTCTCTCATTTCTTTCAATTTTTGGCCATGTAATTCAAAAGATTTTAAACACAATATTGAAATTATCAGTGCAATTGCCGGAAAAAGAAAAATTATCGATTTTAAACCCAATAATATATTAGCACCTGGATTAGGTTGATATTGTGACCACCCCGTTCCTGAAAAAATAAGTCCTATTGTAATCATTGAAAAAATTTGAGAGAATCTATGAATAAAAGCATTAACTCCATAATAACTTGCTGATCTCTTCATTCCAAATTGAACCTCATCTGCATCTATGACATCGCCGATTAAAATATCCACATAAAACAATGCCCCCCCTAAAGCCAATCCTTGAGAAGCTGTAACAAGAATACCAAACATTCTAATATTTGGATCATTATTAAGAAGAATAAAAGGGAATAATAAGCCAATCCATAATACTTCAGCAAGGATTAAACCATTCCTCATTCCAATTTTTTGACCAATTTTTTTATACATTGGTAAGACTAATGCCGCAACAATTAAAGCAAGCATCAAAGCAATACCGATAAGCATTGATTCTTCTTTATAACCAAGAACCCACGTACAATATAAGGGGAATATCGTCAATAAAGTTGTAAAGCAATACCATATACACATGTTTGCAACAGTAAATTTTAAAAATGTCTTGTTTTTTAGACAGAATTTCAGCGATTCAAAAAATTTCGGACGATTTTCAAAATCTTCCAAATGTTCTTCTTTTTCTCTCACTCCTTTAGATATGAATAGAATTCCTGTTAAAAGTATAATAACACCAAGAATTAATCCTGCTATGATATACATTGATCGAAAATGTAGAATTGTTTCCACAGAGGGGTTTTGTTCAACCGGAACCATGGGCGAAATGATAATTGTTGGAAGAAGACTGGCACAAATAACGGCAATAACTGTAAATCCTTTGATAAATATATTTGTTTTTGCTCTTTCATTTTCCGTAGGAAACATTTCCGGAAAAATTGCATTCACATTGACACTATACATTGTATATACGAGCTCGAAAGTTAAAATTACTATAATAAAATAAATAAATTCAATAAACGAATTAGTAATAGGTACTGAGAATAACAATACCATGATCAAACTTAGAGGTATGATTGAGATAATAAAGTAAAACTTGCGCTTCCCGAATCTTTTTTTAAATCTCGTCCGATCTGAGAGGGCCCCAAGGACGGGATCGTTTACCGCATTCCAAACACCCCAGATGATATAGCAAGTCATTACGAGTAAGACGTCCAAGCCTATAACAGCAAAATAATAAGTGAATACAAGAAGAGTAAAGGATTGATAGGTTAACTGATCAGGAATGGCACTTATTCCGAAAAAAATTCGATCCTTAAGGGTATAACTCTCATTAGAAGCTTCATTTTGGCTTTTCAATTGACTCATTTTTAATCTTTTTCTATATTTAGTATTAAATTAATTTTAATAAATAAAATAAGTATTCTACCATATAAAAAGAGATTTATTTATTTAAAAATGAAATCATTTTTAATTTAATATAAAAGAGCGCCTTTTATTTCTAAAAGATGATTTGAATTTCATATTACAAAAAGTACATGAACATATATGGGTTTTAAAAACCATTTTCTTAAATTAAACTCATTAAGCAGAATTAAAATTAATTTTTTTCAATTAAGCCCTCTTATTAGAATGCAAGTATAAAAATGATTATTGGACAATATTTACCGTGCTTTATCATTCTATTAAAAGATTATGATATCATCATGTTAAATGATAGAGGAAAAAAATATCATTATCTTGGGTAATTCATTACATTACAACATGCCTACTTCTGAAAAAAATGAACGATAAAGATGATTAATAATAATTCCACTATAAATCTACTACAATCATAAATAATATAGAAAGTAAAAATTAAAATCGTAAAGGATATTTTCGATATTTCTCTATTGCATCTCTCAACGCTAATATATTTTCCCAAGGAACGTTTAGGATATTGTGGGAGGGCCCGGCAAAATACCCTCCTCCGGGAGCTGCGGCTTTAATGCATTTTTTTACGTCTTCCTCTACTTCTTTAGGAGTTCCAAAATTTAGAACCCGTGAAGAATCCATTCCTCCGATAAAACATATTTTATCCCCTAAATTCTCTTTTAATGCTTTTAAATCTACTCCAGCGGCAGGTTCAAGTGCCTGAATTGCATCCAGTCCGGCATCAGCCATGTAAGGCAAGAGTTTATCAATGTATCCACAAGAATGCTGAATAATTAGCATGCCGTGTTTGTGACAAGCATCATAAATTTTTTTATAATAGGGAAGAATGAATTTTTTGAAATCATCTATTGAAAAAATAGATTTACCCTTATAGCCTAAATCATCAAACAACCAAGCTAAATCCACTCCTGCTTCAGAAAAACGCTTGATGATTTCTAAATTTACATTAGTATATTCACTCATGACTTCATGAATGAATTGAGGATTTTTTCTCATGTAATAAGCCACTTTTGCTATTGTCATGCCTTCAAATAAAGATTCATTGGGGGCTAACGGTAGCATTGCCGCGGGATAAAAATAAGGGGCTAAGGCTTCAACAAATCCTTCCCAAACTTTAGGGGAGTAATTCACCCTATCATTAATTAATTCTGTAGGACGGCCGTATTGTTCCCAATAAGAATGAACTATTTCAGGATCGGTATAAAAACCTCCCATATACCACGAATAATCTATACCCGTTTCTATTTGTTTGACGATTTTATAAAGCTTGCCATTAATTAGATTTATCCTACAATCGGGATATTTCGGCGGGGCTTTTTTTGATCGTTCTTTCAGTTTTGCGGGCCAAGGGTCCATGGCATATAAATCTACATTCCAGAATCTCTGTTCAGTAATGTAATATTTCACGTTCGAAGTAGTTGATTGTACCCGTCCATGATATTTTTCTCTTTCTTTAGATTTCAAAAAGACTTGGAACGCCGTGCCCGTTTGTTCAAAGCCTAAAGTATGAATTGGAACCATGTCAGGTTCTCCATCGAGCTCTAAAGTTTTAAACACGCGATTTCGTTTTGTTAAAGGCATGCAATTTAAAAGGTATTTATATTTAAAAAATATTAGGAACGGTGCTATCTTTCATTGAGAGAAAGGCTTTTAGCTTAAAACTTTTAAAGCACTAAAACCTATTCAAAATAGATTTCTATTCATTTTAATCTACCAGAAAAAGAAAATGGGCCATTCAAAATGAGTGATGAAACGTGTATTTTTTGTAAAATCGTGCAAAAAGAAATTCCATCAAAAATTATTTTTGAAAATGAAGATAACATGGCATTTTTAGACATCAATCCCATCTCGGAAGGACATGCTATAGTAATTCCAAAAAAGCATTATAACACGTTAGAAGATCTTCCGGACGATGAGCTTTCTAAGTTATTTCAAGTAGTCAAAAAAATTGCAATGTTGCTTCATGAGAAATTAAACATCGATGGATATAATGTTGTTCAAAATAATTTTAAAGCTGCTGGCCAAGAAATAAATCACTCGCACGTACACATCATCCCAAGAACGTTCGGAGACATGAAAATTAGATTATCCCTCCCTAAAACGAGTGCTACTAATGAGGAATTAGACCGAGTTCTCTCGAAACTCAAATCTTAATTCATTTCTTTTTTTAACTCTAATTTTTATTTTTATTGAAATTAACTTGAATGATCGTGAAAGGAGGGTTTCACGTACTTTTTTCACGTCCCAAATAATATTTTTAAAAAGGTCATCCAGTAAGTTGAAACCTCTATGAAACTATTAATTATTTAATCTCGCTTTTAAAGAATTAACGCAATCATGTAAAAAAATGAGTATTAGAAATGACTAATTCTATTCTTGATTTGGAAGCCAAATGGACTTAACGAGATTTAAATATCTTCAAGAAATTAGGTATTAATAGTGCTAAAAATCAAGGAGTATGTCGTCTTTTGGATAAGCAGAATAGAGGAAGAGATTTGCTGGATCATGGACCCCATTATTTTATCTTCTTCGATAGTGTTTCGGAGAAATGGACACGATTTCTTTCCAAATAAAAAAGATACATGAAAATAGGGCATGTAAAGCTCATGCTGCATTATTAATAACCCCTTGGCACCATTCTGAATTTCTATTTTTTAATGTTGAGGACTCGATGAATAAACTCTTTTATGCTTTCAATGGCTTTTTTACTTTCTGGAAGCGCATCACCAAAACTCTGAAAAACATGAGTCATGCCTTTCCATACTTCAAGCGTGACATCTACACCAGCATCTCGTGCCTTTTCTGCTAAAGCCACGCATTCATCACGTAATACTTCTATTTCTCCAACTTGTATTAATAATGGGGGTAATCCCGACAAATCCCCATGAAGTGGAGAAGCAAGCGGATTCTTTCGATTAGCGCCATTTAAATAAAGGCTTGCCAAGGCTCTCACGGAAGATGCTAGTTCAGGTTCATACTTCGCATTTGTTTTAATGGATTTTCCTTTACAAGTCAAATCAACCCAAGGAGACAATAAAATGGCACCTGCCGGCATGGGTAAAGATAATTCTTTTATTTTAAGCAAGGTGGCAACTGAAAGACCTCCTCCAGCTGATTCTCCTTCAATAATTATTTTTTTTGAATTTATACCTGTCGACAATAACCATCTATATGCTTGAATCGAATCTTCTACGGCTGCCGGGAAAGGATATTCAGGTGCGAGGCGATACTGAACGTTTAAGCAACGTATATTAGCCGCTCGTGCTATCATCGAGGGATTCGTTCTTCTCGTTTCCAAACTTCCCATGATGTATCCTCCTCCAAATAAATGAAATAGAATTCCCTCATCCGTAGCGTTTGGATTTAAGATCCATTCTGCCGGAATGCCGCCAGCATCTACTCGTTCAAATTTAATATCCTTTGGTAATCTTTTATTATTTTCCTTGGCTAAATAATCGGATATAAAGCGGGTTAACTCTAATATAATGCCCCAATCTCCTCTTCTATTGATCGCATCCTCCACGGATATTCCTTTCATTTTCGCAAATTGGGCTGCTGCCATTTCACTTAGCTTCGCATCTTCTTCGAGCAATTCCGCTAATTTCGGATTGATCTTTGCCACTTCCATTATGGATTCTTTATTTTTAACGGCCATATAATCACATTTTAATCTTTCTTTTAATTATAATCTATATTATTTTATTAATTTAAGTAAAAAATATCAAGTAGAAACCCAATGCTAAAATAAATCTTTGCTAAGTTTAAAAATTTTATTGTTGTTGTTTCATCTGCCCATAAAAGAGCATTAATAATTAGAAAAGACTTAAATTTATTGATTACACTTTCCGATTCTTCCTTCTCACGGCAATATAAAATAAAACGAGAAAATGATGATTTGTAAAAGTTTTCCTTAAGAATTTATGTTTAAATTTTTTTAATTATTCTATCCTCATAATAAATCTTTTAATTAAAAGGGAACACCAAGAATAATGAAGAAGGAGATTAAAAAACAAAAGAATTATCATGACGCTTTTGAAGTTTTAAAGGTTTTTTTCAAGGAAAAACGTACCTGCACGATTACGGATAAAATCAAAAAAGTGGAGAATAAAGAATGCGCAGTGATTTAATTTTCAAAAGAATTGATTGGAAACACGAATTAGATCAATTTAAAAATCTTGATTGGAAAGAAAAAAGAATTTGGGGATAGAATTCATGAACTCGTTTATTCAAGCGATAAAAAAAGTCGCAACGAAAGCCGCAAAGCTACATCTTTCAAGAGACGGATAATGAATTTAAACGTCATTAATTTTTTATTATCATTTTAGGTTTTCATCACGTGTTAAGATCCTGTTCTAATTCATTCATGTAAGCGAATAATTTTATTGAATTTTTTCGATTTCATTGATAAATGAATGTAATGAGAATGTTTAAAAATTCGGTACATGTTAGAAAATAAATAAAAAAAGTTAGATATTAACCATAAAAAGGGCAGCATGTATTAATGCCCTTCTTGAACGTATTGCATGATTTCTGCCTTGTTCTTTCCATCCAATCCTAAGTGAGCAAGAGTTCTATCCTCCCAGAATTTCATATTACATACCGCTTCTCCTAAATTCACAATCGAATCTATTATGGGAGTAGAGATCTTCACGACGTCTCCCAGTTGGGAACGATGGACTAATCCATATGGTAAATCCTCAATGATATATCGATTATAGATCGTGGAGGGCCCTTTCATGTTAGAGACAATCCCCGCTTTATCAAAAGGTGCCCAGAAATCCACGCACATTATGCTGCAAGGATTTCTAAACTCTTCATCTTCAAATTCCCGCATTCTAAACCCAAATGCTCTGGCAATTGCCAAGGTTTCATCGTATACTTTTTTAATGACCCTGCCAGTGGCTTCCGTAATCCCTTCACGATAAAGGTAAAATTCTCCTTTCGAATATTGAATCCTTCCCGTATTCAACAAGCTTGGAGCTGGATGAACCGTGGGATTGGGATTACTAAAGGATACGGAAAGAACATTATCAATGGGTTCTAACACAGGAAACGTGTCCTTTACTCTTTCTAAAATTTCCTCGGTGTCTGAAGCAGGAAAGGCCGAGAACAATATTTTTTTTGCCGTTACAAAAAGATCCAATTTTGAAGGCCCAATTAGTCTCGTACCATAGGGAAGTGTATTAGTTTCTGCAATTTTTACCCGCAATTTTGGAGCCTCTTCTCTCAAGCGCTTAGCTAATCGAAGTGCTCCCGCATCACCTGCCCAAATCACGATAATGTGCCCATCCTTGAGGTGTGGTATCATGAGATCAAAAAAAGTTTCATGAGCAATTGCCGGAACCACGAGATATATCAGATCGGCTTCTCTTAAAGCCATTTTAAAATCAATGGTGGTCTTGTAAATCTCCGTTTTTGCCTCTAGCATTCCCGTGCATTCAATTGTCCTTGTCTTTAACGTGTTTTCAAACTTATCTTTAAATTGAGGGTGTTCGCAGAGTATAACATCTTGTCCTCGCAAAGCTAAATCAATCGCCATTTGATGACCTCCATTTCCACCCCCCAAAATAGCTATTGGTTGCTTCATGATTAGTCAAGATAGTTTTTAAGGTTAAACAAGAATTTATTTTATTTATTTTGTATTTTTTCAGCAATCAATTTAATTACAATAAAATTAAGCCTTACTTATAACTTAATATTACGTGTATAAAAATCTAATTGGAAGGGAAATACGTGATTTCAAATGGATACAGGTAAATCCATGGCACCTGACAATGAACATGACCCCATTGTTCTTAGGGGGGCGGTTAATGTACAATATCCTTTCATGGTACCTTCTAATTTTGAAGATGGTGGAGGAGGACTGGCCTCATGGCCTGATAAAATGTAATTTTTAGAAAATATTAGAAAATAAGAGTCTTTCGTATCCCATCACAATAGGGAAAAAAATTTAAAAAAAAGAAATAATTAAAATAATCCCCCAAAAGATTCTTCGACATTCATTTAAGATAGCGTGAAAGGGCTCATGTAGGCCTTCTTATTATCATGCCGGGTTTTTTCTTACTCTGCTTACCATCTTTTATCATCACTACACCATTTACAAGGACATGCGATATACCTTCTGGAGTTTGATACGGGCGTTCATAGGTTGCTCTATCTCTTATTGTATCCGGATTAAAAATTACGATATCTGCCCAACTATTTTCTATTAATAATCCCCTATCTTGTATCCCAATCCTCTGAGCAGGAAAGGACGTCATCTTACGAATAGCTTGCTCTAACGTTAAAAGCTTTTCTTCCCGGACATATTTACCTAACACCCGAGGATACGTGCCAAAACAACGAGGATGAAATGCCCCCCTGCTAAAAGCTACTGGAATGCCAAATCCATCCGTTCCAACCATCTGATACCGACTGGTCATGATTCTTCGAATGTCTTCCTCTCCCATGGACTCAATCGTGACCATTACCGCCAATTCATTTTCAATGATGAGTTTAAAAAATGTTTCCCAGTCATCTTTAAAATTTTTCATCTTAGTTATTTCTGATATGGATTTTCCCATAACATCCTCCCATTCCTTCTTGCTCACCGACGAAATATAAATGTTTTCAAATCTTTCATCCTTGATCCAATTTTCCCCTTGCAAAAGACCCTCTTCCACTTCTTTTCGAATTCTTGCTTGGATTTCGGGATTCCTTATGCGTTCCAAGATCTCCGTTTTTGTCCCTTCTCGTGCCCAACCCGGCAAGGCTGTTGGTAAATCGGACATGCCCCGATTATATGGATACTGATCACATGTCACGCTTATTCCTCTTTCATTTGCTTCTTCTATCAAGCGAAGCGTTTCCTTACTCCTCCCCCAAAATGCTTTTCCTGATATCTTATGATGAGCAATCTGCCCCCCAGCGCAGCCCGATTTTTCCACGATCTCAATGACTTCCTTAACGGCATTAATTACATTTTCTCCCTCCCCGCGAATGTGAGAAAAATAATATCCATTATATTCTGCGACTATTTTCATTAATTCAATGATTTCTTCCGTCTTCGCAAAAATTTGAGGAGCATAAATTAAACCCGTGCTCATGCCAAAAGCTCCTGCCTCCATTGCCTCTCGCAAGTACCCCTTCATGGCTTCCATCTCTTCCGGGGTTGCATCCCTATTTTCACCCCCTTGACCCCCAGCAAAGCGAATATTCCCATATCCAACTAAAAATGCCAGATTTGCCGAAATTTTTTTTCTCTGTAAAAAATCCAGATATTCCGCAAAAGTGTGATAAGGATACTCCATTTCAGCAAGCGCAGGATCCATGGTTGCTACTATTTTTTTGAATTCCTCTTCTTTCCCGGGGGGAATTGGCGCCATGCCGTCCCCGCACATTCCAACCACGCTCGTTGTAATGCCTTGATGGAGCGTGGATTCCAACGTCCTTGAAATCGGCAAAACGAGATCAGAATGAGAATGAATATCAATGAAGCCGGGAGATACTATCAATCCCCTCGCATCAACTATCTTCGCAGCAGGCTCATTGATTTTAGTCCTTATTTTCATGATTTTTCCATTTTTGATTCCGATTTCCCCTCGATACCATGGATTGCCTGCGCCATCTATTATCTTCCCATTTTTTATGATTATATCATATTCCATTTTATGCACCTTGATATATTTCATGAATGAAACATGGAAAGCTTTTTTTTTTCCATGCTTTCTTTTTCCTCATTTTAAATTCTTGATTTTAATTTAGAATACCCATGAAATTAAGTGAGAAAATTGTATTAGAAAAAAATAGTTTATTGATACTTAATAATAAGAATACTTGACATTTCCCGCATGATAATAGCGTGGCTTCTCTCAATTTCGGCCTAATGAAAGAATTAATGCTATATAATCCTTCTAAATTGAAAAAAGCAAAAAGGAAAATGAGATGGAAAGTTTCAAAAGAGGAATGATAATAGTAAAACACGAGAATGAGGTGAATGAGTAAATAAATGACGAGTGAAGATAAAACAAAATGAAATGAATCATCTATACTTCAGCAAAAGTAAAACTTTTAAAAGAAAAATGCAAATAAAATAAAAAAATTATTAAAAACGTATTGAAGGCATGTTCATGTTTCAAGTGTTTTCTTATTGTTCTTTCTCATCCGCTAAGCGCTCAATTTTACTTTTAGGAGGAATTTCTTCTTCGAATGAAACTTGCTCCGGAAAAGTCTTTACAATAGTGGCGATTTCTATTCCCCGTTTTTTCAGCATGAGTTTCCTAATAAAGTATAAAATTACACCTACCCCAGCAAAAGGAAACAGAATTAATGATACGATGGTGCCTGCATCAGGGTCCGTGAATAACAATAATACAAAAACCAAGGAAGATATCCCTCCTGCCCAGCCCATGATTTTTATTTTTTTCTCACTGGGTTTAAATCTTGATTTTTCATGCAATTCAGGATAATTCTGCTTGAATTTAACTGCTCCGAAGCAAATAGGAATTTGTAATATTAAAACTGTGACTCCTGTGATTGCGCTGAGGAGAACGGCGGCTGTTTCAATTCCATAAATAGGACCGAATATTGGAATGAACGTAAGGAGAAAAGCAAGTCCAAAAATGAAAAGAACGGTAAGCGCTGGTATGGGTGTTTTGAATCTTTCATGTACTTTAGCTAATTTAGCCGGAAATAACTGATCTCTTCCTGCCATTAAGAGATCACGGGAGAATGCCAAATATAAGGGATGCAAGGTCGAGGCGATTGCAATGGCAATAAGAATCGTAATGAAAATAATGGTGCCTTGAGGAAGTAATCCTCCCGTTAAGATGATTTCCGTCACCGTTCCTACCGGTTGATCATAAGGCTGCAGTCCCGCTACCATCAGGGCTTGCAAGGTATAAAGAATAGTCAAGAGAGGTATGCTTATTAAAAGAGCTAAAGGAATGTTTCTCTGAGGTTTTTTTACCTCCCCGGCTACGTCGATGATAAGAGTGAAACCAGTGTACGAAAAATAAAAAGTTAAAGCGGCAAACAATACAGGACTAAATCCTAAGGGCATGAGCGGTTGAAAATTCTTGACTTTAAACGCAGGGATGGCAGCAAAAATAAAAATCAACATTACCAAGATATCTCCAAAAATCGTGATGATCATTTCCACGAGCCCGGTGATTTCCACTTTAAAAAAGTTCAGAATGTAAAAAGCAACCAACACAATAACTCCTACTCCAATCACGAATGCCATTTTAGATTCCTCGGCAATTAGAAGGATTTCTGAGAGAAATACAGCGAAAGTCGCGGATAAAAAGGCTAAAGCAGCACTTACTGCTAAAATAACTAACCAAACGCTTAAAAATCCCAGGAAACTACTCTTGAATAAGCGTGAGTTAATCATGTAGGTACCCCCCGCAACCGGTAGCGCCGCCCCAATATATGCAGCGATGTATGCCACGAATATTGCAGGAATGACGGCGATAAGATAAGAGATAAAAATAGCAGGTCCGGTTCTCGACAGCCATGCTGCAGGAGAAATCCAGATGCTTGAACCTATCACCATTCCAATGATTATGAAAATAGCCATGGGCAAGTTCAGCCCACGTTTTAATTCTTTATCTTCTGCCATGATTTTTTCATTTATTTTTATAATTGTATTAGATACAAAAAGCACATATAATTATTAAACGTGATGTGATTCTTAATATAGTTAACTCATTACCATGTATTAATAAATAAAGAAGGTTGGGCTCATTCAAAGAAAAAAAAGGAAAAAAGCGAAATTAAGGCATAATTTATAGTTTATTTAAATACCGATAATTATCCATGAAATCCTTTTTAATTTGCTCGATGATTTTCTCGAAAGCCTTTTTTCGTTTTTTATATAATTTAATTTGAAAGGAAATGAACTTCTTGAAACCTTCTTTTAGTTGCTCTACTTGCAGGATTCTCAAGGGTAAGGGTTTTTCTCTCACGATTTTTTCCAAATCGTCTGAAAACCCATTAAATTGGGAGATATTTCCATCAAAATTCATTAATTGAGGTTTGTATTTTGCGATAAATTGTTCAGCTATCTGTTGAATGGTTTTTTGAACCCAAAAGTCATTACCTCGTGGTGTATCTTTTACCGAAATAATGAATAAAAGATCTTCATGAAATTTGAAGAAAATTTTTCGTTTTGAAAACTTGATATATTGAATCTGGTCGACAAACGATTCTCTTGCTATGCTTAAGATGGCAGAAAAAAAACTTGAAATGATATCGACCGACACGTTATCTTTCGTGATATCAACATAATTTTGCTCAAAGATACAGATTCCCGAACGGCTATCTAATATCCAGAGGCATTCAATAAAAGTATTTTCTCCGTTATATTCCGACATGAATCCTCTTCGGCATGTTTTTATATTATCTATTTAATTCTTATATGAGCATGAACTTATCTCAAATGACATGAGTCATGTATTTTAATGAAAATTTTTTCTTAAAAATGTAAGGTTTCATGAACCCATGTCCACGTTCAACTTTATTCCTTCTCTTACCGAAGAGGTAATAATGCACGTTTCTTCAAAAAACATGTGTCTCTTTTTCATTTCTCTTTTTCATTGCTCTATTCTTCGCAATACGGACGGATCTGTACTTTTAGGAATTAATTGCCTTTGGAGAAGTTCTTGGACTCATGCAAGAGGAGTTAGAAGATCTAGAGTGAATATAATTTTATAATCTAATTTAAGCTTCAATCACCAAATAAATTTTATTTTTTATTTTTTTTTTCCCTTGATATAATCCATCTTATAATTAAAGGAAAAAATTTTAGTGATTAGAAGCGAACTTTAGTTCGCAAGGAATTTTTTCTTTAATTCCTTTTTTCATTTCCAGTATTATGGGAATTCTGATAAGCATTTCGCTTCTTGTAAGAAAATTTTATTTAAGTTTTTTTCTCTGTAATCATTATGTAAAAGATTAAAAACCGAAATTTTATTGACAGACAAAAGAAGTAGTGATGTTCATAATGGGAATTTTAGAAAAACTATGATTTTTCCATATTCAAAATTGAAATAGACTAAAAAAAGATTTTTTAAAAAGAAAATATATTGGATTCCAAACATTATAATTCTTATTGCTCCTTAGCCTTTTAGAAGGAGATAATGTCCAAATATCAGATATTATAGGACAGAGTTCCAGCCTTCATTATAAAAAGGATGTGGAATCTTTTTTTATAATATAATAAATTTAGGGCTAAAACTTACCATTAAGATTCTTTTTGATTTAATTAGAAATTAATTACTTTCGTTGTAGCGAGATCACGACTTCTTTCTTTTTTTTATCAATCTTTTCAATATTACAGACAATTGGTTTCCGTCTAAAAATCTTGGAAAGCGTGTGTTCAAAAATTCCTGATAATATGTAAAAATGAAGTTTGAAATTGTCCGATATATCGAGAATTTCAACATTACTTAACTTGTAAACACCCTTTTCATTCGCAAGGTCCAAATTCTCCTCTATAATCAGGTCATTAGTATAAAGAAAGTCATGATATGGATACATTTTGCTAAAGAATTGCAAGAAATCCTTGAACGATGTGATTTGTTTTCTCAAACTTTCGGGATACACTTCAATGATGTATTTAAACATGGAATCAGAAATAAAATGGCCTAACTCCTTATATTCTTGTACACGAGTTATTTTAGATTTTATTCCGCTTAAAAAAGCTTTGTAGAAAGACCGAACCAATCCCAAGTCGATAAACTTTCTATCTTTGCTAAAATAAAGTTTGTATACGCCAATATCTTTGGAGATCACCTTTTTCTCATTCTTCAGCAAGGAAAGATACTTCGAGACAGTAATCCGGGTGGATTTAATTCCTTTTGCAATATCTGTGATGGTATATCCTGAAGGATTCTTGTTAAGAAATTCAAGGATTTCTTTTTTCCAATTGGTTCCTTTCCCTTTTTTTTCTGTTGAACTAGTCAAGATAATACCTATTTAGTACAATTCCATTTATATGGAGATCTTCTATTTCTAAAAAATAATGGTGATTATCACATATAATAGAGTCTTAACCATCATATTTTTCGTGTTATGCTAATGATGATTATCACTACCGTATAAAAACTTATTAATTATGAAGTTTTCTAATTGACAAGAATTTCATATTCTCCTTTAAATGTAAAAAGAATAGAAAACAATTTTCCTAATAAAAATGAGCGAGAAAATGAACGTGTTATTCATAATAACAGACCAGCAGCGTGCTGATCATTTAAGTTGCAGAGGGCACTCTTTTTTAAAGACGCCAAATATTGACAGTATTGCCAAGGATGGTATGATTTTTACTAAATATTTTAGTGCCACTCCTATTTGCATGCCTAATAGAGCGAGTTTCTTTACCGGGATGTATCCAAGTGTTCACAAAACACGCTCAAATGGAATTAATTTGGATCCAACCATTCCAACTCTCTCGGAAATCTTAAGAGAAAACGGATATCACACTTGTAGTGTGGGGAAAATGCATTTTAATTTTTATGCAAATCCTCAAAAGAAAGGGGTTATATCATATGAAAATCTTTTTGAATGGTTGTACGGTACATTAAATTCTAAAAATTTTCCGAATCCATATTATGGATTTGAAGAGTGTTCTGCGCTTACCACGGGGCATGGAGTGGTTTGTACTGGTCATTATATTGAATGGATAAAAGAGAGAGATCCTCAATTTGTCGAATGGTTGAAAAAAAATATACGAGTAATAAATGATTTGACATATGATACAGACCTATCAGAAGAATTATATCCGACTTCTTATATTGCCGATCGGACGGTTGAATACCTCGAAGGATATGCTGAGGGCAATAATGGGGATAAACCTTTCTTTTTGCATTGCTCTTTTAATGACCCACATCATCCCGTTTGTCCTCCCGGCAAGTATAGGATCTTGTACAATCCCGAAGATATTAAGCTTCCAGATAATTTTGAAGATGCTGAGAACTTGTTAAATCATCCCTTTTTAGGAGAACATTTAAAAGATTCTCGGTTTGTCCATCTTCTTCCTCAGAAAGTGGATGAGCAAACAGCAAAAAAATTTACGGCCTATACTTATGGTTCCATTGCCATGATTGATGATGCGGTAGGAAAAATTTTAAACGCCTTGGAAAAAACAGGGCTTTCAAAAAACACGATGGTAATTTATACAAGCGATCATGGAGATTATTGTGGCGATCATGGTTTAGTTTTAAAGGGTCCTGCTCATTATCGGAGCGTGATTAATATGCCTTTATTATGGAAAATACCCGGGTTAACCCACACGGGAATTTCTAATTCCCTAATAAGTACCGTGGACTTACCAGTTACCATCTTGAACCTATTAGGATTAGGTAAGAAAAAATACCTCAAACGAATGCAAGGAGAGGATGTTTCATCAATCTTAAAAAATCCGAATAAAAAGGTGCGGGACAAGGTATTAATAGAACACGATGAAGAGATTTGGAAGGACAAAAGATTCCGGGTTCGAACCTTGATAACCGAACAACATCGTTTGTCCATATATGATGGTTTGGATACTTTTGGAGATATCTATGACTATGAAAATGAACCCCAAGAAGTTAATAATTTATGGGGGGAGAATAAAGAATTAAAAAACCAATTAACCAACCAACTTCTTAGAGAAATCATTAAACTTCAACCTAAATACCCAGAACGCTGTGCTTATAACTAATTTAAGATTCACTGAAAATGCGATTAATTAACATTTATTCTTACTTTATAAAACTAATAAGAATATCCCTTTTGAAAAATCTAATACTACAACTTCTTTAACTTCTTTAACAGTTGCGGGGATGGGTTGTTGATTTGGACCTAAACTGAACTTAATAAAAATGTATTTAAAACCACCCAAAGAGGAAGCTGATATGAAAGAGCCAATTATAATGCGTGAGGGAGACACTCTCAAATCGCTTTGCAAGCGCTTGCACAAGGATTTTATAAATCAATTCCGTTTCGCAATGATATGGGGAGATACGGCAAAACATCCTGGTCAGAAATTTAGAGATGGGGACCAGCCTTTAACGGACGGTGATATTGTATCAATATTTTTAAAAATGTAATTTATCCGTCAATTAAAAATAGACTCCCATTTCTCAATTAAAAAAAAAATTTTTATAATTAAAATTTTAGTCCATAAACATCTCTTAGATCCGTTCCTTTAGTTTCTTTTACGTAGAAATAAATTAACGGAATGTTTAAACCAACAGATAAGCTAATGATGATAACGGCCAAACCTAGTCCAAATAAATAGGTAAACAAGCTCGTAAAAAAGAAACCTAAAGTTATTCCTGCTGCCCCGAAAAGAGATTTTAGGCCCGCTCCTGTCCCTCTGGAGTCCGTGGGGACGACTTCCAGAATCACCATGGAAACTACAATCCATGACAACCAATACCCTAAGGCTGAAAGTCCTCCGAACAATAATCCGCTAAATAAAGCAATTTCAGGGATCGTGCTCCCGATAACAAATAAAACTTGTGAAATGGGTACTAAAACTGAACCAAGATATAGAAGCGGAATCCTGCCAATTCTGTCTGCAAGGACACCAATCAAGAGAAATGCTATATAAACAGCAAGAGTGGCTCCGAGAATTACTAAACTAATTTGTACTTCATTTAAAATTCCTTCCCCAAAGATATAAGGCTCCATTAAATTTCTAAAGATGGAATTAGTTCCTAAAACAAAACTCATTATTAAGAGGGCAATTAATTCTTTTTTATTCGGGGCTTTTAGCAAGGATTTCACATTTTTTCTTAAAGAAATTGAAGTTCCGCCGGATAACTTGTTTCCCACATCTTCTTGAAAGATTTTCGGTTCTTTTAGCGTCAGTAAAGCGATTACTCCTAAAATGACTCCAAAGACAATCGGAAAATAGGTAAGACCTCTCCAATTTGAGGACGTCTCAGTTATGTATACAGAACGCAATATAGGACCAAGGATAGCACCCACGGTTCCTCCAATTAAAATAACTTGCATCCAGAAAGCTCGCTTCTCTTTCGGGGCCTCTTCACTGATAAAAATCATCCATATATCCGACCGTGTGAAGAACCATAGAAAAAATAAATATATCGTGAAATCTATAATGCTGGTACTGAAATTCATTAAAAAAAGGATTCCAGCCATTCCGAAAATCGTTACAACTAGCATCACTTTCCTTCCAAATTTATCAGAAAAATACGTGTTCAATGCACAAATGTACATGCCCATAGTACCTATCCCCGTACTGAGTGTAAATAAGGATAAAGCAATGTTTTCAGGATATCCGGATAAAAATTCTTCTATGATACGAGAGGGAATGAGTGTAGGAAAGGAAGTAGTATAGGAATCTAAAACCTGGACCAGAATTAGAATAAATACCATATAAAGAAAATAAGACCTTGTCAATTTTTTTGAACTGCCTTCTCGCCCTGACATTTGATCACTTTTTAATTTTTAAAGATTATTACTAATAAATAATTTTTAAATTTTTCGAATAGATACCAACCAGGGAATAGCGACATGTGATTTTATGATTAACTTCAAGATTACGCTATAAATTAAATCATATATCTCCATCTTCAATATTGCCCCCATTTATGAGTAAATTAAGGCTTTTCTTCTTTTCTTGCATGGTGGGACCGCAGATGATTTGGCAATTGGCACACGTAGGGATCCAATCTTCTTTTGGCTTGTTATGTAATCCTACCAGAATTGTTCTATTTAATTTCAAGACATTTTGAGCTTTCCTACCACCTTCTAGAATCGCCCTTTCCATAATATCCAAGTAAATATCATCGACAGAATCATCATTGGGTAATTGATCGATGGTTTCAAGACCATAACTTTTAAATCGATAAGGGCTCCAGGTGCTCCACTCTTTAAATCGATTTTGACCAATAAATCCCCCACAAATCACCGCACAATATGAATAAGATTTTCTTTTACCAATTTTCTCTTCCATATTAGCAATTTGAATGCACTCTTCTTCCTTTTTATCAAAAAAACCTCCTTGACATGCTTTTTCGCATAATTTGCACATTAGACAAGGATTTTTTTCTAAGGGTTTATCCGGCATGAGTGTGGCATTCGTTATCACGGAAGTCAGCATGACTCGTGCCCCATATTTTTCCGTTATCAAATTTCCGCTCCACCCTATTCTTCCTAATCCTGCAGCTTCAGCAGCACAACGGTGAGAGAATTCAGGAACAAAATCAATGGGATTTTTTCTTATCCCGATTTTAAGCATCTTCTTTAATGCACTCAAGGTTTTCTTCTCACTATGAGATAATTCCGCACCCGATTTTTCCTTGTCTATGAGGGAAACAAGGGTATCCAATGCTTTATAGGTTGTCGGATTGCGATTGGCATTTCTATAATCGAAGTTAATATTGCAGTTAAAAGCATTAAATCCTTCTTGTTCTAATAAGATCTTAATTTTCTCACCAATCGCTCGTAATTTTTGTGTAATCTCATCAGCCTTAATGCAAAAATCTGCTCGATCTTGCTTTGAAAGATATTTTTCAATGCTTTTTTGGTCTTGAGATATCGCGATGCTTATAATAGATTGAGCATCTTTTAGTAAAAAACTCGCATCTGAAAAAATCTTATTGCTTAGCGGAGCAGCTTCACAAATTCCAACTAAATCTGCTCCTTCTTTTAGTGCTAAACTCTTGATTTGATCTTCTAATGAAATAGAGTTATTTTCAGTCATTTTAAATTCTATATTTCCTTATTCACTGGTGATAATCTCCAAACATTAATTTATAAATAGATTCGATTCCTATATATATTTAATCTCTATAATAATAATCTTTAATTTAAACTTCAAGGTAAAATTATAGAATTGGTGAGAACCATTAGTTTAAACAAGGAAATAGAACAATTTTTACGTGAAAGAGGTGCAATTAGAGTTGGTTTTGCTAATCAGCAAACTCTTGCGGGAGTTCCGGATATCACGGATATAACCTATAAGCTGCCCGAAGCTAAATCAGCTATTAGCTTCGCCATGCCTTTAGACAAAAAACTCATTAGAGCTTATTTAGCTAAGAAATTACCGAATGGTAGGTCTAATTTTGAAAAACATATGTTTGACCTATATATACGGATTTGGAGAATAGAAAAAGAATTGGTTGTATTGCTACAAAAAAAGGGGTTTAAAGGGGCGGCATTCTTCCCGAATAATAAATTTAGGGAAGATATTCCGGGTTGGAGATTAAAAGTTGTACCAGAATTATGCCTCCGTTATGTGGCCGTGGCATCTGGTGTCGGCTCATTTGGATGGAGTGGCAATGTCGGAATTAAAGACTATGGTACTACTATTCTATTAGGAGCAGTGGTGACAGATGCGGTACTGGAACCGTCGGACCCCATCCCCGAAGAAGAATCATTTTGTAATGATTGCAAATTATGCGCACGGGTCTGTCCTCTGAAAATGTTTTCTGATAAAGAGGCTTTTACCTTTAAGATGGGAGGACGTGAATATTCTTATGCGAAACGCATTGATATTAGAAGGTGTATCATTGGATGTATGGGATTAACTGGCTTGCATCACAGCGGAAAGTTTTCTACGTGGAGTCCCGGCAGATTTGAATATCCCGAAGATGAGGATGAGGTAACTCGATTGTTAGTACATTCTTCTATGACAAAAGGAAAATGGCCACAGATTCCCGATGGCTCCAAAGGATTTAACGTATCAGTTGATCTTGGTTATGATATTCAAATCTCATGTGGAAACTGCAGTAATATTTGCTTTGGAGATCCCAAAGAAACGGCTAAAAATTATAAAATCCTAACGAACTCTGGCTGCGTAATTCAAAAAGAAAATGGAGAAATATTAATTTTACCTCCTGAGGAAGCAGAAAAAGTGTTTCAATCTATGGATCCGAAACACATGCGATTGTATGATTATAACTATAAACGTGGTTTAAAAAAAAGAAAGCGGAATTGAAAAAAGGTGCTTAACTAAAAATGAGCGAGAAAATGAACGTGTTATTTATCATGACGGATCAGCATCGAGCTGACCACATGAGTTGTGCGGGAAATTCTGTCTTGAAGACTCCCAATCTGGACAAATTAGCAGATCAAGGAGTGCATTTTACTTCAGCTTATTGTGCTAATCCTATATGCTCTCCAAACAGAGCAAGCTTGCTAACAGGATTATATCCAAACATGCACGGCGTAAGGAGTAATGGCATTAACTTGCCGGAGAACGTGCCTACTATTTCACAAATTTTATATAATAATGGATATCATACTCATGCTATTGGAAAGATGCACTTACAATTTTGGGCTCAAAAATTTGAAAAATCCGCCTATTCTTACGAGAGCGTTAATCATTGGTTCTCCGAAAAATGGCGATATAAAATGGACAAGAATCTTCCCCGTCCTTATTATGGGTTTGAAGATGTTGAGATGGTTTTGGGCCATGGAGATGTTTGTTGTGGGCATTATCTTGATTGGCTAGAAGAAAGGGCACCACAATATTTACCCATTATTAGGAAAAGAGCAAAAGCATTTTTTAACAAAACGCATTGTGAATCACCCATACCGGAGGAACTATATCCTACAACCTATATAACCGAACGAACTATATCCTATCTGAAAGATCACGTCAACGGTGAGCATGGAGACAAACCATTTTATCTCCATTGTTCTTTTCCAGATCCGCATCACCCTGTCAGTCCGCCTGGCAAGTACTGGGATATGTATGACCCAAATAAGATTGAACTTCCCGAAAGTTATAAGGATCAAGAAAATTTAAAAAATCATCCTTTTTTGGGAGATCTTTTGGACAATGCCTTTTTTCGGGGAATGGTATTACGGACTGAGCCGGAGAAGGTGGTTAAGGAATTCATAGCTAGAACTTATGGATCAGTTGCAATGGTGGATTATGGAGTGGGTCAGATCTTAGCGGCATTGGAAAAATTTGGATTGGATAAAAACACTATGGTAATTTATACCAGTGATCATGGGGACATGATGGGTGACCATGGATTAATTTTAAAAGGACCTTGTCCTTTTGATGGAATTTTAAGAGTTCCTTTAATATGGAAAGTGCCCGGAATGACTAAGGGAACTCACACGGATTCTTTAGTTAGCTCAATCGACATTCCAAAAACTATTTTGGAGCTGGTGGGAATTAAGCGAAAAGAACAGCCTTATGGAATGCAAGGGCGTGATATGACACCGATTTTACAAGATTCACAAGAAACTATTAGGGAAGCATGTTTGGTTGAACATGATGAAGAATTGTTTAATTTTGGTATAAATGTGCGTTTAAGGCATTTAATCACTGAAAAACATAAATTAACTGTCTATGCGGGATTAAATGGTTATGGAGATTTGTTTGATAGAAAAGATGATCCTAATGAATTACAGAATTTATGGGAATCTAAACCGAAATTACGTAATCAAATGATTGAACGTCTACTCCACGAGAATCTTCAAGCCCAGAGCATATATCCGAAAAGAATAGCCTTGACCTAAATATATCGTTACTTTCCCTTATTTTTTTATCTAATAGAATAAAATTGGTATTATTTCAAATCAGAATAAAGTTTTTTATTTGTTAAAATTTCATTTTTTTGAATAATTGTAATTTGAATTTTTACTTATAATCTTTATTAAAAGAAGAAGATTTAAACTGATCTTAATGATCATAATAAAAAAAAATTTAATTTTTTTTATTTATTTCCATCATGCGTGCCTTTAATTTGTTATAACCAATTCGGTTGAATTGACAACGATCCATGCAAACAGAACATCCATAATTTTCAGGAAATAGGGAAAGCACTTATTTACATCTATATGTGTAATAACTCCGTTATCTTTTTTAATTGGTTCTGAATATATGGCATTTACAGGACATTTTTTTATATAAATGCCACATATTTTACAATACGACTCGATCCAGGCATGTGTATTGTTTCTAGAGAGATGTATATTTGAGATGCTCGTGAAAACCGCTGCTAAACGAACTCTAGGACCATATTGAGGTGTAATCAACATGCCATGGCTTCCTTGCCAGCCTAGATTTGCCAATCTTGCCAATCGGGGATACAATATAACTCCTCCCAAAGGACGACTGGCTTGAGCGGCATAACCGCAATTACGTAAAAATTCTGCTGCAGAATTTACAATCCTCCCTAAATCTCGATATGTTTTTTGAACTTCGATTAATGCATCTAAACCGGATGCCTTTGCGATTTTATCTTTATCCATTTCCATAGCAAATACAATAGCATTATCAAAGATTACTCCCTTGTCTTTAAACAAAAATTCAGGAGGAATTTTGGTATATCCGATTGCACTAGCTCCAATTCTATAACAAAATTCTTCAAATGATCTAATAAATTCTGGATTAACGGAAGTTTTTGGATTTAAAGGGTTTTTTTAATTGATTTAAAGGATTTTCTAATCTCTCTCATGCTACGCATTGTATAAGGCAGTACTTTTTTATTAAAAAAGGATGGCTTAAAACCTCGTTCGAAATAAGAAAGGGCTTCTAGCGGAATATCAAAGCGTTTAGGGGATGATTCCGTAGATTTAATTACATCAAGCCTAGAATTGATTTTATTTTCAGAATCTACAATCTTTTAGTATCTTGGTTTGATGATTGAAGCAAAAAAGTATATTTTAATGTTTTTACCTAATCCTATATTTGGTAGAATAAAAGAAGATATATAAAGATGTATTTATGAAATACACTTGATAGGTTCTTTAAAATTAAATAAAATTATATAACCTACTTACGTTGTATTGTAAGAGTGACTATTTTATTCTTTTTGTCGATGGATTGAATGTCAGAATATATTCTTTTTCCCCCTTTTTTAAAGATTTTTGTTAGACTTCTCTCAATCATTCCCGAAATGATATAAAAATGGTATTCCAAATCAAGTGGAAAGTCTAAAATTCCAATGTTCTTAAACTGGTAAATGGCCTCTTCATTTTCAAGATTAACATTTTCTTGTATGGTCAAATTATCCGAATAAATGAAGTCCAATTCGGGATAGACTTTTCCAAAGAATTTTAAGAAATCTTTAAAGCTCTTTATTTGATCTCTTATACTCTTTGGAAATTGGTTATAGAAGAAATCAAAAAGGTTGTCGCAAATTTGATACCCGATTTCTTTAAAATCTTGTTTATCTGAAAACTTATCCTTTATGCCCATTAATAGTGATTTATAGTAAGCTTGAAAAAGATTTAATGCCATAAATCTCCGTTCCGCACTGAAATAGAGTTTATAAACGCCAATTTCCTTGGATAATACTTTTTTCTCTTGCTCCAGTAAGGAAAGATATTTTGAAACAGTAGTACGTGTAGAATTTATCTCTTCAGCAATGTCGGTGATAGTAAATCCCGATGGATTATTCTCTAAAAATTCAAGGATTTCATTTTTCCATTCCTCGGGTTTAAGTTTCTTATAAGATTTTTTACTAGCCATCTTCTCTAATTGTTAATAATTCTTATAAGAATCAATACTTAATTATTATCTGCCACATCATTTAAAGTTATTGTCACCAGTGATAACCACTGAGCAAGATTTTTTAAGAATGTCTTAAATTACTAAATTATGTCAGAATCGATAAAACTAAAGATTGACAGGAAAACATTTCGAAGAAAATTAAGGAACTTTTATGCTGAAAATGACTACATCCTTCGAGAAATAATGACTAGAATGAAGGAAAATAAGATGTCCATTGGAACGTTAATAGAAAGAAATGCTAGAGAATTTTCAGACATAATTGCAGTGAAGTTTGAGGATGAAAAATTAACCTATAAGGAATTCAATGAATGCGTTAATCGTTATGCTCATTATTTTATCTCCATCGGGCTTAAAAAGAAGGATGTTGCTGTGGTATTAATGAAAAATCGTCTTGAACTGCTATTTATTTTGAGTGCTCTTGCGAAAATCGGTGTCATTTCTTCCCTTATCAATTCTGATTTTCAGGGAGAAGCGCTAATACACTCTCTTACGATTTCTCCTTCAAAAATTATAATAATTGACGAAACCTGTTATGAAGCATTCGAAGCGGTTAAACCAAGCATGGGATTGACCAAGGAACAAATTTTATTGTTTGTAAGAGATCAGGGAAAAGTTCCATTACCAGAAGGATTTATAGATCTTATGAAAAAAGTGGAGCCATTCCCAGCGGAAAATCCACCAACGACAGCAAATATCAAGACTTTTGATACGTTTGCTTATGTGTTTACCTCGGGCACCACGGGTTTACCAAAAGCAGTCCCCATCCCTCATCAGAGAATAGTCTGTGGAGGACTATTGTTTGGAAAGTTAATAGCAAATTTAGAACCAGAAGATACATTATATTGTCCCCTTCCATTGTTTCATTCTAATCCTCTTATAAGTGGTTGGGCTCCTCCTCTTAATATAGGTTGTACTTTTGCCCTTGCTAGGCGATTTAGCATTATTAATTTTTGGAATGATATCCGCAAGTATGAGGCTACTTGTTTCAACTACGTGGGAGAGGTATGTCGTTATTTAGTAAATGCTCCGCAAACCCCAGAGGATAAGGATAATCAAGTGCGAGTTGTCTTAGGAAATGGATTACGTCCCGAGATCTGGAATGAATTCAAGGACAGATTTGCCATTGAAACTATAGGAGAGTACTATGCTGCCACCGAATTGGGAGGAGGATTCTTCAATTTTTTTAATTTTGATAAAACCTCTGGATATTGTAATAAACCTTATGTATTGGTTAAATATGATACAGAAAATGATGAGCTTATCAGGGACGAAGAAGGATTCTTGGTAAAGGTCGATAAAGATGAACCGGGTCTATTGTTATTCAATGCAAAAGCAGATAAGCTTGCATTTTTAGGTTATCTAAATAAAAAAGACACTGAAAGTAAACTCATACGCAATGCTTTTAAGAAAGGAGATGCGTATGTAAATACGGGAGATATTGTTCTTGATCAAGGATGTAATCACGTCTTATTCGTGGATCGTATAGGAGATACCTTTCGCTGGAAGGGACACAATATTTCTACTACTGAAGTAGAGGGGATTCTTAATGCATGTGATGAGGTATTATTTTCATGCGTATATGGAGTGAAAATTCCAGGTACAGATGGACGAGCAGGAATGGCAACTTTAGTTTTAAAAACGGACCTTGAAGAATTTGATTTTAATCATTTTAAGGAACACTTGAATAAAAACCTCGCAAGTTATGCAATTCCCTTATTCTTAAGATTTAGAAAGGATTTGGAAATCACATCTACTTTTAAACTCAAGAAATCTTCTCTTAAAAAAGATAGTTTCGATTTATATATTCATGAAGATCCTTTATTTGTACTCTTACCAGAAAGAGATAATTATGAAGCCCTCACACCTGATATCTATAAGGACATTCAAAAACTTAAAATATCTTTCTAACTTTAAATATCGTTCCTTAAGGAAAGTCATCTATGAGCTTAAAAAATTGGTCTCCAAATTATATAAGAATCTTTCAGATCCACTATAAAATATGACTCAATAAATATTACAAATTAATCAATAAAGAGAGCTCAAACCAATAGGATTATTAAGTTCTCTTCTTTTATTTGGAATTCCAATGTTAGTTGCCATGTGGAGTAATTGGTGGTTATGGCCAATATTACGGAATGCAGGATTTTCGGATTATGGTTTATATTCTTTTTCAGTATCCCTTCTCACTGGAGGCTTATTTGTTGCTGCTATTGTAGGATATAAGTGAGAAGGAAATCTTTGGGCTTGGAGTAACTTCTGTAAGCGCATGCGCCTCTCGAACCTTTCTGCTAAAGGTTGGATAATAACTATTATTGCGGCATTAATTTTTGGGATTCTATCTCTACTTTTTAATTTTATAGCGGGATTGTTATATGAGATAACTAATTTCCCTCTACCTGAGTTGTATACGGATGAGGAACCTATATTATGGATGACATTGGTAACTTTATCCTTAAACATTTTTGGAGAAGAATTATGGTGGCGGTCATATATCTTACCACGTCAAGAAGTGGCTTTTGGAAGATTTATTTGATTGCTCCATGGTTGTTTATGGGCTTGCTTTCACATGTTTAAATGGTATGCCATTCCCTTCATGTTAATTACATGCCAAATTATACCCCATGTTGCTCAGAAATTGAAAAATATCTGGCCTGGAATTGTATGCCATTTTCTAGTCAATGGTGCCGGGATATTTCTCTCAGTTTCGGCAATTCTCTGATTGGATACCTTTTTTTTATTAATAATACATCTAGCAATTAGTGGATTTAAAATTCAACAATCTTTAAAATATAAAGTCAGTGTGATTAAATTAGGTAAATATGTAAGTATTATTAGGGACCCAGAGGTATGTGGTGGAGCTCCAGTTATTAAGGGAATTAGGGTTCTAGTTATGGATATTTTGGATTGGATAAAGAAGGAAAAGACTTTAAGGAAATTCTTTAAAATCTTTCCACCATATCCAGAGAGAATATAAAAGAGATAATTTCATATGCACAAGATATGATATCTGGAGAGATTGTAATCTATGGTTCCAATGAACATCAAGGTTCTATTTGATGAAATATCCCTCACAGGATTTGAAAGATTTGGAAATTTATTCATCCTTCTATAACAATCATTTCACGGGTATTGACCGCCCTTGGAATAATATTGACCTTTTGATAAACCGCTGGATTTTCAGGAACCGATGGGAGAAGTATGAGAAATTCTTTATTATCGAGATATTGCATATCAAAATTGTTTATAAGGACATTGGTTATCGTGAGTTCCGAGTCTTTGTCCATAACTCCACTAATTATACTTGGTAATTGACAATTATAGCAATAAATATTACTTATTCTTATATTATCGATTCTACTCATTAAATCCTTAGTATCATATTTATTGCGATTCCCTAAGCGAATGAATAATGGGCCCAGAACTCCATTCATTATGATATTGTCCACTTTAATATTACTCACATGACTTCCATCAACCGATTCAATAGCAACACCAGAAATCGCCCCGGGGAAAAATTCGGTTGTAATTATCTCACTATCCGTGAAGGACACGTCGTTAATATCTGAATACGTTTCAGTCATTATCTTAAATCCGTTAGCTGTTGTGGAGATCCTGGCATTTCTAATCTTAATGTTACTCATAGGAACAGAGGTGGGATTTTTAAGCACTATACCATCATCTGCCGTGGAAACCAATACATTATTAATATTTACATTACTGGTTCCGACGATATCTATGCCATTCACATTACCCCCTCGGATGTTATTGTGAATTATTAGGTCTCTTATTTTACCATTGTTAAATAATTCAAAGCTTAAAGTCCAGCCAGGGGAGTTTTCTATTATTAGATTTCTGATCAAAATGTCTTTACTTCCAGTGATTCTAATAAAGGGAGAGGGTCTGTTATCTTTTTTTTCCCGTTTTGCTAGAAAGTGGTTTAATTGAAGCATTCTAATATCAGAAATTTCTGGATTTGATTCGAGAGGCTTTAGTATAGGATTGTTCCAGAAATACTCTCCTTCGCCCATTATCTTACCTCCTTCTCCTTCAATAACGAGATTGCTGATATTTTCACCAATAAGAAAATTCTTCGGAGAATAATCGTTCCTATCACGACTTCCAATCAGATTTCCTTTAATCTTTAAAATTAGATTGCCCTGAAGCTTAATTGTTCCGCAAACGTAATCTCCTTCGGGAATCAAGACAACCTTCCCCAACAAGCTTCCTCGCTGTATAGCTTTATTAATAGCTTCAGTATTTTCTCCGATAATTTCTTGAGTGAGTATATCACTATCATAATAGGCATTAACGGCACCATAATCTCTAATATCATTTGGATTTTGAGAGGATTTATAATCTGAATATCTTGATTCCGGATTCTTGAAAATATAACCCGTTGGCCCGTTTTATATTATCTATTTTATTCTTATATGAGTATGAATCCATCTCAAATGACTTGAGTCATGCATTTTAATGAAAATTTTTTCTTAAAAATGTAAGGTTTCATGAACCCATGTCCACGGTCACCTTTATTCCTTCTCTTACCGAGGAGGTGATAATGCACGTTTCTTCAAAAAACATGTGTCCACTTTTCACTTCTCTCTTGCATTGCTCTATTCTGCGCAATACGGACGGATCTGTACTTTTAGGAATTAATTTAACATCAATTGCCTTTACTCTTACATATCCTTTCTCATTTTTCTTAAACGATATTTCTGCTGTTGTTTCTAAATCGTCCACGGTGAGATTTTTTTTCTGTAAACAAAATAAAAAACTGGCGCTCAAACAAGATAAAATAGCGAGCCCCAATAATTCTGCAGCATCCGGGCCTCGCGCTCTGCCTTCCTTTTCAATGGTTTCATCAATAACAAGCTGTTTTACCTGCTCATGATTCAATTCACTCGAAAAAATGAAGCCATTTTTTAATTTTATTTTTACAATCGTGTTTTCTTCCCTTACCATGATTCACCTCCTTTATTTTCGAAAGTTGCCCTACTATTTACTCATCATCTTTGTTAGTAACTTTTAGATTTCTAAAAATCTATATCCTTTTTTTATAATGGTTAATTTCTCAAACGAAATGAAATATTAAAATTTATCTTTTTGGAACATGGTTTTTTTTTTGAAATAAAAATTGAAAATTAAAGGAATAATTAAACTATTCTCAATTAAAAGTGTATTAAAAATGACGGAAAAAGCGATTCAACCAACGCCTCAAAATTCAAAATGGATCATGGCAAGCTATCAAACCTTCCAATTCTTTAGCCAATTCATCACGGGACCCTTCGGACTCTTCACGTTTTTCTTTTATGAAGCAGAAATCGGATTAAATGTCGGACTTGTTGCCTTGGCCTTTATCATTTTCTCCGTATGGAATGCTATTAATGATCCCTTGATTGGATACATCCTAGAACGAATTCACATGCCGTGGGAACGAAAATTAGGGCGAAGATTTCCTTGGATCTTATTTGGTGCCATTCCCTGGCTCTTTTCCTATTTGGCTGTATTTCTTGTCCCTCTTGAATGGGATCCCGTCGATGATCAATGGCTTGTCTTTTTGTGGCTCCTCATCATGATTTGCCTATATGATACTTTATTCACGCTCTGGAATATTAATGCTGTCGCCATCTACCCGGATAAATTCACTACTTTAGAGGAAAGAAGAACGTGCACAGGGATTGGAACGATTATTGGCATGGCAGGTATTGTTGCGGGTTCTATTTTTGCCCCTTTGTTCATAACGACGGGAGTTCCTGAATCTTACCGGTATTCTGCTTGGCTCTCCGTTGCCGTTGCCATGTGCCTGTTTGTATTAATGATTCCCGGAACGTGGGAAAATAAAGTAATGCGAAAACGATATGAAGAACAAAAACAACTCGCAGAAAAAAGTGAAATGGAAAATTTTTTCAGTATTGCCCGTCAATCCATTACCGATCGGCGCTTTATGACGAAAGTGATCTTCTTTTTCGGTTATCAATGTGCTGTTGCCTTTTTGTCGGCTTCAGCGCCCTACATGGTAACATTCGTTATTCAGGAACAAGCTTCAGCGCTTAGCATTTTAATGGCATTAATGCTAGTTGGTGCTTTTGTTTCGGTTCCACTCTGGAATTTTTTCGCTCAGAAGATGAATAATAACAAAAAAATTTCCATCTATGCGGGATTTGCCATGGTCATAACGTTTTTGCCCATTTTCTTCGCCAATAGCTTCATATTTTTCATAATTGCGTTATTCTTATTCGGCATTGGTCTTGGAGGGCAGTGGTATGTGGATCCGCCAGCCATGGCGGATGTAATTGATGATCTAAGTGTTCGCACGGGCAAGCGTCAACCGGCAATATATTACGGCATTAATGCATTTTTCATTCGCTTGAGCACGGTTGCACAGGCACTTGTATTTGCTGTCATTCATAATTTAACGGGGTTCGTGGAGGGCGTATCGAGCTATTCAGAATTAGTAGCCGTGAGTCCCACTCCAGAGCTGGCACTTCTTGGAATTCGCATGCATGCTGCTCTCATTCCGGCGTTTATTGTTCTCGTGACGATTTTTATTTTCTGGAAATGGTATGACATTACGCCTGAATTAGTTCAAGAAAACAAGCGAAAATTGAAAGAAATGGGCTTAGATCTTTAGATAATACTTTATGATTTTCTTTATTTTTTTTTAATCCTTAATTTTTTACCTTTTATTCTTTTATTACTTGGAAAAAGTTTGAAATAGCGCTCTCATTTGAGTTAAGCGTCTTGTTTTATCGATCGATAATTGTTTCATGATTTGAATGGTGGATTGGAAATTCTAAGTTAATGATAAATACAATGGGGAAAGAAAAAGAAATTTAAAAATTTTAAATGGATTTAGATGGTAATATTTAAATTAGCGTGTCCCCATGATGATTACTATATAAATTATATCTAATACAATTAACAAGGGTTAAAAAATGGGAGTTGAGAGTTTTACTTCTTTTGAATTGTTTCAAGGGGGTTTTGGATTGGCAATGTTAACGGTGAATTTCTTGTTGGGGATTCGAATTATATTGAAATATCGTACCATTAAAAGAAAAGAATTGATAACTGTAGGGCTCATGTTAATTTTTTTATATTCTGCATGGTGGGGCTCAGCAATTTCATTCATTACCATTTTAGTTTTTAACGTGGACGTATCAGATACATTTTACATCATCATAAGTTATGGGTTAATTCCAATCGCTTCTTTATTATGGATGTACTCGTTTGCACTTTTGGTATACCCCCATTCCAAGTGGAAACTTTTCTTAATTTATTTGGTTTTTAATTTCGCATATGTCATTATTTTTTTCTACTACTTGATAACGAATTCTTCTCTATTAGTCATTCGAGTATCGAAAATCGATAGTGAAACCGAACTCGTGGTGACATCGTATGTCATGATCACGTTAGCAATCTCTCTAATAACAACATTTATTTTCATGAGAAAATCCATGCTTTCCCCCGACAAAACAATCCAATGGAAAGGGAAATTAATTTTTCTCGCACTTGTCATTTTTGTGATCGGAGCGGTCCTTGATTCTGTCGTTTCTTTAACACCCCCTACATTATTTTTCACGCGACTAATTTTGATGATTTCTTCCGTCATTTCCTATATTGGATGGATCATGCCTCCAAGAGTGGCCAAGTTGTTGAGTAAGGAGGAAGCTTGAAGAAAAATCCGATTAATTTCAGTTAACATTCAAATAAGCACCATGCATGCTTGAAAGTCGTGAATTTGGATAATTCTTTAACTTATTTTCTTTATTGGGTTTAAAAGAATGTTTGAGAAAAGGAAAAGCACTTAAATTAAGAAAGCACGGTTTTTTATTATTATTATAAAGCTGAACCGGAAGTCTTTTTAACCATTAAAAAATGAAAACCAGAAAAGGATTAAGATATTCAAGATATTTCCCAAGTTCAGATTAACATGAGCAAGAATTAACAAAAGAAAAATGAACGAAAAAATGAAAAGAAAAGGAAAAAAAGGTTAAAAAAATATTACCATCGCCAATAGATATCTTTTGTATATTCATTCTTCTTTCAGTTTTTTATTTTTTTTAATTTTTATTCCTATAATTACAAAGTAAGATGCATGAAACCAAGTTCTCTTACATGTAAATCTTGAAGCCATGGATAAGGGGTTCTCTTTTGCCTTGCATGATAAATTGAAGACTACTCCATTTTTATATAAAATAACCAATGAAAAGAAAGGATTTTTTAATTTTTATCATCGATTTAGATAGAAACATTTAAATTTGCATTAAAACATCTTAAATATCATGAAATCATGTTTAATAAAATTGAGGTTAGGATATGGGAATTGAAAGTTTTACATCTCTTGAGTTATTTTACGGAACATTTGAATTATTAACCCTCACGGTAAATTTCTTGTTGGGATTTCGAATTGTATCGAAATATTTTTCATATAAGCAAATTGAACTGGTAACGGTAGGTCTAATGTTAATTTTTCTATTTTCTCCTTGGTGGGGTTCAGCAATTGCTTTCATTACCATTTTAGTTTTTAACGTGGACGTATCAGATACATTCTACATTTTCATTAGTTTTGGTCTGATTCCAATCGCTTCTTTATTATGGATGTATTCATTTGCGCTTTTAGTATACCCGTATTCCAAATGGAAAATATTATTAATTTATTTAGCCTTTAATATTGCGTATATTATCATTTTTTTCTATTACCTGGTTACAGATCCTTCTTTATTAGCCATTCGGGTATCAAAATTTGATAGTGAAACTAAGCTTATCGTTGCTTCTTATGTCTTGATTACCATCGCGATAAACTTGCTTACTATCCTTATTTTCATAAGAAAATCCATGCAATCTCCCAATCGAGTCATTCAATGGAAGGCAAAATTAATTTTACTTGCATTCTTATTTTTCGGAATTGGAGCAATTCTAGATTCCGTAATTTCTTTAATAGCCTTAACCTTATTTATCACGCGGTTAATCTTGCTAATCTCCTCGATTATCTTCTATATCGGGTGGACCATGCCTCCAAAACTAGCTAAGTTGATAGTTAAAGAAGCAGCATGAGCTAAAAAAATTAGATTACTATTAAAGAATCTCCTTTTTTTTCAGTTCTTGTTTTAGTTTATTTTTTAAAATAGTGATTACAAGGAGTTCTTGATAAATTTATCAATCGCCGACTAGTTATCAAAATTATTTTTATTTTTATTTTTATTTATAAAAGGAGTATTATTCGAGCAATAAAAAAGAAAAAGAGAAGGATGTAAATTAATAAAAATTGTACTTTTTAATCAATTTTGAAGCATGAATTAAAATGGTACTCGAGCAGGGCATACACACTAATTAAAAGTAAGCGAACGAGATGAGATATGATAAGTAAAAAAAACGAAAAAAATTATATTTGATTACCATCGCCAGTAAATATCTTCCGCATGACCCAATAAATCTTTCACTACTATTTTCTTTCCATCATCTAGAATGATTTCCCCTGAATACAACCCATGAAGTAAAGAAGAATCCGAATAAATAATTCCAAAATTTATTTTCTCCCGATGAGGAAGGAGAGGTTCTAACGTCATGGTAAACCTGTTATCATTGCTTGTAAATTTCCAAGGTTTTGTAGGATCCCTATTTTCATGATGAAACGTTACTTCATCTAATTTATGCGCTTTACCGTTGTAAAATACGATGTTTTCCGTGTGGGTTGCATTTGGCTCACTTCCCACGGCACCAAAACCATAACCGATGTTAAAAGCTAAAGGAACGCCTTCCACCATTCCACACGCTGAACCCCAAAGCCAATGCGTCCTGTATGGCCATATTCCTCGCCCCCAATCCATTAATCCGAAAGATCTATCGGGCGTGAATTCATAGATGTCTTTACCAATTTTAAGCGTGCCCGTCGCGGGCATCATGTTGATTTTATGGTTGTAATAAAACAAACGGGGATCTTCATTATATCCCGTAACAACAACGGTATTATCCCATTCTGGTTTATCTTCAAGAGTAATTGCACCTTCGATGCCCTTCCCCTTCATGAACGTAGGATCTTCAATGGATAAAATCCGTTTATTTTTTTCCTTGACAATTTTTGCCTTGAATTTTTTAGTAGGAAACTCGATAACGCTATCTTCCAGGGAGCTCAGAGGTAATAGCTTTGATTTCGTAAAGAATTTAAAAATCCCCTTTCCATCTCTCATTTTATTCTTGAAGTCAAGCCAAACATAGCTCATTTGCGTCAAATACCCAATATCACCGATGGTGAGTTGAAAACCAAATTCTTTGTTTAATACAGAATAATGATCCCATTCTTTGATACGCCACCAGGATTTACCGATCCATTCTTTATTATATTTTAAGATGGGTTTTCGTGCCCAGCCTGTTTGGACGAGGGAGCCATCTTCATTAAAAAGATTGCTTGGTTTAGTAATTTCGATTTGTTTTCCCATGAGACATTAATCACGTTTACTTATTAATCTTTTATTTAAATTTAAAGAAGGATAATTTAGTTTTTGCACTAAAAATAGAAATAACGATTAATTTTTTATATTTTAAGAATATCTTCCACGATTTAAACTTTTTAATTTTTCAGTCATGGAATATTGAGAAAATCTTTATAAAAAAAAAAGAGGGTGTAAGATCAAGATAGGAATCAAATGTAAAAATAATTCTCTCATTAATAGAAATCCATATCACCGAGCATTATCAATCTTCCCCGAGTGCCAATAATATTAAAATATAAAGAATGCGAATGAAAATATTCACGAAATCGAGGAATAATTCAATGACACCACGAATCCATTTATCTTCTTCTAAATTATATTTAATCTGATTGATATCATACATGATTAGAGGAATAAAAATGATAATTACCAGAATAGAAACGAGGAGAGTAAAGCCGGTGGTGGGAATGAAAAGATTTATTAAGGAAGCAATAATTCCGCAAATTAAAATGCCCAATAGCCAATTTTTCCAAGAAGACATGTCTTTTTTTATCCATCCAATAAATCCGGCAATCAGAGAGATGCCTGCCGTTAATCCTAATGCTACTGCGATATTTATTCCTAAAGTCATGGCAAGGGCGGTTATGGGGCTAATGAACATGCCATTGAAAATGGAGTAGAGCGTTAGTAGGATAATCTGAACAATGGGATGTGTAGAAGTAGAAAAATGACACGCAAAACCCAGAACGAGGATGATGGGGAATAAGATCAAAATAGGAATCCACCAATTAATAATAAAAATATCTTTAAAAACGGGAGAATAAGCGGGAAGCCAAGAGCCAATTAAAATTTTGCCAAGGCCATATGTGGTTATTGCCATCCACCCTAATGACCAAAATAGTCCTAGAAGAACACGATTCATGGTTTTATTAGTTCTGGAGCTGAAATTCTCTCTTATTTCCGAAAATTTTTTTCTCATGGTAAATCTTCGAAGTATTTTTCAATTTTATTCGAATAAAAGTATTATTAAAAAAGTAATGAAGTCCATGATTAATAAAATTATTCACGGAATTGAGTGTTTTTTAAAAAAAGCTCTTGAATTAAGAAGAAAATTTTAAAAAAAAGAAGGAAACCTGATTATGATTATGGTTCAGATTATTTTGGAAGATGGATTAAAGATAAATTTTGATTACCGGGATATTGATATATTTGCAATCAATTTGAAGATTCTAAAGCCATCTCACCCGTGAATGAATGAATTTCGATACCTAATGAGCACATGTTCCTAATAGAAAATGATCGAATAGTAGGAGTGGCATCAAATTTTGGATATTTACGTGTTAGGCAAGACGAGGGAAATCCAAAATTCTTGAATGATTATTATCCCGAGATAAACTAAAATGCCGGAGGTTTTAGATATCTTCATGATGGAAATGTAATTATAAACACCTTTTATTATTAGAAAAAGAAAAATTTTGAAAGATTTTATGGATTTGGCTATTTTCGCAAAAAATATACTCGCGAAGACACTTCTGATAGAATGGGGCATTCACGCTCATTTAGCAGTAATATCCATGATAGTAATGATTCTCGGTTTATTAATTTTTCAGCAATTTTATGATTTAACACCCAAAAAGATCCAAAGAATTAATTGAAAATCTTAAAAATAACTCAATAAAAATAAAATTTTTTTTAATTTTTATCTCTAATTTTAATACTTATAACTATTAAGTACTAATAAAATATAATAAATTTGTTTCAAATATATAAAAAAAATAAAAAATAACATTTTATGAGAGAGAAAATTTTCTTATTTACTTAATTCTTTTTATTAGAAGTATAATCTTTTAAACAAGGGATTATTCATCATGAAAGCAGAAAAACTATTTCCCATAAGCATTAATCCAAATTTATGCGTGAGATGTCAGCGTTGCATGTATAGCTGTTCTCCTAAAGCAATTTTTTTTAAGAATTCAATGCGATACGTTAATTATGAGAAATGTGAAGGATGTTTGAAATGTGTTGATGTTTGCGAACATGGCGCCATTGAGGTAATTTCTATTGAAGAAGGCAAGCTAGAAGGATTTACCATCGATGAGGAGAGATGTCTAAAATGTTATAAATGTTTAAAAGATGATTTTTGCTTCCAGGGATTATTTTTTCTTGAAAGAGATGAAAAGGGGCAAGAATACGTGAAGTTTAGAGCTAAATCCTTGTCGAAATGCTTCAAGTGTTTGAAGTGTTTTAAAAATTGTCCGGGTAATGCTATTTTTCCCATCATCAAGGAGTAAAACATGCGTGTTTTTGCATTTTTATCATTCTTTAAAAATTTCAAGGTAGGTAATTTAGCGCAGAATTCTCCATTTTCAAGGATAACTACTTCTCCGGAATAATAAGAGATTATGTATAGTTTCTTCAGGTGGAAGAATCAAGCTATAGATATTGTAATTTTAGTACCATGGATGAAATTATTAATTTACCTCTCCCAAATTATTTATAAGAGGGAACTTTTTCATTTAAATCATATATTTCAATAAAATTTCGAGGATATTGCCATGAAAGAAAAATTAATTATTTTGGATATTGATAACACCCTTTATTATAATCCTTTAAATGATTTTTCTATCGAATTCGATGAGGATAATGTTGTTTCGCTCTCTAATTTTTTCAATGCATTTAATTCCAGCATCAATCACGTTTCTTTTACCACTAATGTTCCTTTAGTGCTAATCACGGGAAGAGATCATTCCCAGGTAACGGCAATTTCAACCTTGTTAAGAAAAAAAGGATTTGAATTTGACATGGCATATTTTATAGTTTCGAAAATTTTTTTCTCAAGGTAAATCTTCGAAGCATTTTTCAATTTTATTAGAATAAAAAATTATTAAACTAATAAAGTCCATGATTAATGAAATTATTCACGGAATTGAGTGTTTTTTAAAAAAAGCTCTTGAATTAAGAGAAAAATTTAAAAAAAAAGAAGGAAACATGACTAACCGATTTTTCTTAGTATCTTTGGATTTAAAGTACAAGTTAAAGATTCATAAAAAATGGAAGAATATTTCTTATAATAATCTTTTTTTGCCTTCATTAATAATTCCGTATCCTTGAGTTCTATGCGATCGCCATGAGCGTGAAAAATGTGTCCTTGGGGAGTTAAATTAAAATTATCTTGCTCTTTAACAATCATGCCTGCTTTGATTACTTGATGCACGCTTGAAAGTGCTTTTTGTAAAATATTAATCTCTTTTGGAAGATTGAGTTCATTTACATCAATATCTAAGATGTTTACATCTCCATCCGCTCCAACACCAAGATTTCCTTTTATCTTTCCAATTCCAAGAGATTTTGCAGGGCTTGCGCGGGTAAGGATAACGATTTCATTGAAATTAAATTCTTTATCATGTATATTGCTAAATTTTTCCTCGCTAAGAATTGGATGAAGTTTTTCTAAGAATTTTTTTCTTACATCCGCACTCATGAGAATACCTATTAAAGTAGGAATATCATTAACATCCCCGTGATTAGGATAATTAACAGAAAATTGAACTTGCCATTTGTTTTGAATGTTGAGAGCTAAATCAATGGCATTCACGAAGAAGATCGAGTGAAGTTCAGTTGTTTTTGAAAAAGTTCTTAAAGTACAAAATTGATCTCCCTCTTCTTCAACCGCAGATTTAATCACGGGCATCTGGTTTTCTTTTTCAAGTAGGTTTATTAATCGCCTATCCGAAGTCATTACCGGATTAATTTCATTAAAACCTATCATTCCCAAATCTAAATCTAAATCCTGAGATTGATTTACGGCATTTATTAAATTAGAGTTATCGCCGTCTACATTGTAAAGAGCGCCATGAGCAATATGTAAAAGGTGATCTCGTGCAAGCTCATTACTTTCATTATTTTTCCGCTCTAATGCTAAGGATTTAACATGATCAAGCAGTACATTAAGATTTTTTTTGCCCGTTAGAGTTTCATATCCTTCCACGTGCACGTGAAGAGAATGAGGCAAGTTCAGTCTTTCATTTGCTTGTAAAAGATTCAGATAAACCTCTATTGGGCGGAAATTATATAATCGTCCTTGTTTCAATAAATCTTCTCGTAGAAAATTAAAATTCCAATTTTCATTTTCGAACGGATTATACGCCTTAAATCCAAATCCACGTGTTTTTTCTAAAAGATCTGAGAGGAAAATAATCATCTCTTCAATTTTTCCTTTTTGAAATTCCAGCTCTAAGGGCCATAAATTGCTCACATTTAACAGAAAAGCTTTATCCAAAACGGGTATATGTTGGAAATTAAATAACGTTTGCTTGGCTAAAGAAGGAAAAACATTTGCTTCCGTGATAAAAGTGTAGCCATGTTTTAAGTAATCACGAGCAATTTTTTTGAGAGTTAATCCTTGCCAATACTTCATGAAACTCGGGTTGTTGGAGCCTAATAACCGGGTCCAATTTGTTTGCTGCGATGCTACATGACAATGGATTTCAACGGCAGAAGGAATGATCGTTTTTCCCTTAGCATTTAGAATTTTCACATCAGTTTCAGCAGAAAATTTTTCTACGATTTTTCCATTCTCGATGAGAATATCTTTTATTTCTCCTTCGATGTTATTCATGGGATCAAACACGAGACCATTCTTGATTTCCAGTCGTATCAAGTTATTTACACCTCTTCTTTCGCTCCTTTTAATTTACTTATTAAATCTTCAAATGATGGTACGGGTTCCGTGGTAGGCTCAATTTTAGCTTTAAGATTTTTATATATTAACTCGTCTTCAATAATTCCTGTTATTTGATTAGCCCATAGGGAAACGGGAATAGTAACGATTCCTTCAGGAATGGAATCCTCTTCTTTCGCTGTTAGCACGACGGAGCCATGTTCACTAATAATTTTTACGTTAGAATGGTTTTTCACGTTTAATTGCTTTATGGTATTTGGATTCATGAATGCAATAGCTACTTTTTTTTTTAATGTTTCGTAATCTCCAAAAGCATGCTCCGTTGCTTGATCATGCCTGATTAATCTTGCTGTATTTACGAGCATTTCCATGAAAGATTCACCTTCCTCCTGGAGTAGTTAATCTAGTTAAAATATCTGTCAATATTTCCACATCACTTCTTACATTAGAAGGAGGATTTACTATTTTTTTTAATTCAATAGGAACATTATCTAATCGGAATGCGAGTCCGGCAGACTCGACGCCGGATATGGCACTTGGAAGAACAATATCGGCAAGATGAGTCGTTGCTGAAAATTTATTGTCAATTACTACTAAAGGTTTTGCTGCCATTTTAGAGCTAAGAGAATGAGGGAGATGAGAGATAGGGTCTGTTCCAACAATCAAGGAGAAATCAAAATCTCCTTTTTGAATCGTGGAAATAAGGGTGGGTTCCTCATCGGTTGCTTTATTATCTTGAAATTTAATCGAATGAGATTTGCCCGAAAACGACAATGCTACATGGTTAAATCCTAACATGTTATAATGCCCTCCTACAGGAATTATAGAAATTCTTCCCCTTTTTTGGTTCTTATTTAACATGTTAACTAGTTTCAACAATTCCTCAATCAAATTGATTTTTGCCAATGGATTTAAGAGGCCTTGCCCGATAAATATAATACCATTTTCTGCTTCCGTCAAATTGAGATAAAACCTTTTGAGCTCGGCGTTATCTATTCCCGCAGCACCCTCAAGTGGCAATTCACCTCCGGTTTCTAAAGCTGCTTTAATGGTATTAATTAATTCTGCATCTGCGTTGGGCTTGATTTGCAAGCTAATATCCCTTATTTGGAAAATTCCAAATGAAGCTATCTTTATGGGGTCAATGATGACAACCGTTTTAATTTCTCTCCCCGTCATTCTAAATCTACCTCGTGAAAAAACTACTTTATTCAAAAGACGAGGGATGGATTCTGCCGGATTAAATCCCCAAAAAACCAATAAATCCGCTTTATTAATTGCCTCGGATAAAGTCGTAAAAGTTAGTCCTGTATCACGAGCAATTTTAAGAGTCTTCCCTAGACAAATACTTGAATTAGAATCAATAAACCCGTTTATTTTTTGAGCTAATTCCATTCCTTTTAGCTGTGCCTCACATGTAACCGTGGAAAATCCATAAAGAAGGGGTTTTTTTGAAGTGCGAATCATTTCAATCGTTTTATTTAAAGCCTCTTCCCAAGTTGCCTTTTCTAATTTTCCATTCTTTCTAATCTGAGGATGTGTAATTCGATTTTTTGCTGTTACTGAATCAAATCGTTCTTTTCCTCGTTCACATGCCCCATAAACCTCATCAATGAATAAACCACCGGTTCTAACTATAATATCAGAACAGAGTAAAGAACAACCAGAACAAACTACATACTTCATTTTTATACCTTAAATTAATCCATTCATTCTAATTAAAAAAAAATTCAAATATAAAGAATTTTTATGGCTTCTCGTGGACAATAAATTTCGCACACGTGACATTCCCTTTCACGTCCTTCCGCCTCTAAACGCCTACAATGTTCCAAATTTAACAATTGACATTTACCATTTTTTACTTCGAACAATTGATGTTTATCCGGAGGATAATCAGGAGCCTTTCCGCTTAAAGTGGGTGGACAATAACGAGCGTTCACGGGACAAGCCGTTACGCAAATTCCACAGCCGTCACACTTGTCTTCATCGATTTCTATATGTAACTGCTTTTCTTGTCCTTCTTCTTTACCGATTAACTCTTTTAAAATATCATATTGCTTTTTATATTTTGCCTCTTCAACTAAAGGTGTACAATCATCTACTTTTACCTTCCCCTGAAGCAGGGCTAAAGCGAAGGCCATGCACGTGGGTTGTCCGCACTTTTTACAATTCGTTTTAGGTAAATATTTGTAGAGATCCATGAAATTCGTAACGGGAATGATGATTCACCTCTATTTTACTACCATAATTTTCATTATTCATTCTATACGAGATAAAATATCACATTGCAATTATTTTCTTCACTTTCCCATGAATGGTATTGATAGATACTTTTAAAATGATAAGATTATAAATCATGATAGAAAAGAAGAAAAATTTATTCTTTACTAAAATAATCTATTAATTATTCTATTTTTTGAAATTCTTTTCATTAAAAAAATTAAATTTGTGATTAAATTATGGAATAAAACCGTTAGTTTGAGGGATTTGAATGAACATTTCTCTATTGTCCAAAAATGACATTGAAAAAATTCATGAAGCATCTTTATTGATTTTGGAAAGAATAGGCATTCACGTTCCACATGAAAAAGTGTTATCTCGATTTGCTGATATTGGTGCGATCGTTGATAATAAGGAACGCTTAGTGAAAATTCCACCCGCAATTGTCAAAGAGTTAATTTCAAAAGCGGGAAAAAAATTTTTTCTGCATGGGCGAAATCTATCTAAAAAAGCCGAATTTGGAACGGGAAGGAGAAATTTTAATACTTCTAGCGGACAAGCATTTTGGCTTGATAATATAGGCGAGGATAGAAGATATGCTACTCTCAACGATGTCATCATAGCAGCTAAATTTGGAGAAATCTTGGACCAAATCACGATTCCGGGTGCCATGGCTGATCCTCAAGAAATTCCCATTCAATGGAGAGCTATAGAGGTTGCGAATGAAATGATTCAATATACAGAAAAACCCATTACTTTTTGGTTTTTTGACCGTCTTTCCACCAAATTTTTAATGGACTTTTTAATCACGCTTCGAGGTGATGAGGAAAAAGCAAGAAAATATCCATTATTTCAGCCATTATTCGAACCCGTGAGCCCGCTTAGCTTTCCTTTTAATGGGATTGACTTGTTATTTGAAACTGCTAAATTAAACATGCCTGTACAAGTAGGCCCCATGGCTCAAATGGGCATGTCCGCTCCGTGCACAATTGCAGGAACTTTAGCTCAAGAGAATGCTGAGATCTTATCGGGAATTTGCATCACTCAACTCATCAAACCGGGTTTGCCCATTTGTTATGGGGGAATTTGCCATGCATTTGACATGCGTTCCGTTCAAATCATATTTGGAGGGCCCGAACAAGCTCTTTTTAGTGTAGCAATGACAGAAATGGGAAAATTCTACGGATTTCCCGTTTATATCAATGCGGGACTAACGGATTCTAAAAGAGTAGATGCCCAAGCTGGATTGGAAATTGGAATCACTCTCTCCATGGGTCTATTAGCCAAAGCGGATATTTTTGGCCATCTTGGAATCTGCGGCATGGATCAAGCAGCCTCCCTCGATATACTCCTTTTACAATCTGAAATAATTTCCTACGTGAAAAACCTTGACCGCGATTTGATAATTAATGAAAATTCCCTTGCTCTCGATGTGATTAAAAAAGTAGGTCCAAGAGGGTCTTTCCTGGAAACCATGCATACACTTAAAAATTATCGGAAAGAATTGTGGAGTCCACACCTCTTAAATAGAGAAGATTATCCCGCGTGGAAAGAAAAAGGTGGATTCGATGTGGAAAAAGAATGCGCAGAAATGAAATCCCTCTTTTTAGAGCAATATGAACAACCTTATTTAGATCCCGATATTAAAAAAGATTTGGAGCACGTGATAACCAAAGCAAGGAAGGAAAGTACAAATCACGTAAAGTAGAATAAATTAGAAAAAGAAAATAAAGGAAGTGTTTTCTAAGAGCTATTCCACAATATTACTTTTAATTTGGTGTAAATTTCCCGAATAGCTCTACTAGCAGGAGAATTTGGAGCATAATCAACAACCGGTATGGAAAAAGACATTGCTTCGGGCACGGATAAATCAAAAGGAATCCCTCCAATAACCACGTGCCCCGTTTCTTTAATGAAATCTTGAAATCTTTGTTGAAATGAACTCTGAATATCATGTTTGTTTATCACGATCCCAAAAGGGATGTTAAACTGTTGCACGACTTCTATGGCTCGTAAGAGATCATGAAGCCCTGATGGAGTAGGCTCTGTAATCGTTATTACATAATCTAAACCTGAAACCGTTGCAATTACAGGACATCCAATACCCGGTGGACCATCTACGAGAAGTAAATCGCAATTTTTAATACTTTCCATTTCCTTTACAAAATTTTTTAAATCAGATACCAACTTCCCTGAAGTAGTACTCCCCAATTTAGTTTTTCCATAAACTAAAGGAATCCCTTTTGCCTTTGATATATACGATATTATTTCCCCACTTTTAACAACATGTAATTCAAAAGCATGTTCCGGACATAACACCTTGCAAGCAGAACATCCCTCACACGCTAAATAATCGATTTCAGGAATCTCCTTTTCTTCGTTCCAAGTTAAAGCATTGAATTCGCAAAAATGTGCTTCAATACATTGCTTGCAATGGGTACATTTCATTTCTAAGAATTCTGCTTTCATTGTTGCAAATACTTCTTTAGTTTTTACTTCATTTTCCGTGCGAGGGGGCATGATGATTGCAAGATTTGGAGCGTCCACATCGCAGTCTAATACCGCCACGTTTAGTGAATGATCTTCATTAGCAAGGCTCGCCAATGATGCTGCAAGCGACGTTTTCCCAACTCCGCCTTTTCCAGAAAGCACGCCAACCCATTTTTTAGAATTTTTTGCATTTTTCATGTTTTTCGCTCACTAACGTATTTCTCAATTTCTTATCCATTCTATTAAATTTTTGTAAATAGTTTGAAAGGCTCGATACCCCGCACCTTGCCAATGATTTGAATTGTCCATTAAAGGTATACCTTGACAATATGATTCCACTATTTCATCGTCTAAAGGTATGTCTCCCAATATTGGAATATTATTTTCCCTCAAATCACTCAAAAATTTATCTTTAAATCCTAACAATGATGACCTATTAACAATTACGCGATATTCTTTCCCTAATAAATCTATTAATTCTATAATTCTGATTAGATCTGTTTTACCAAAAGGAGTTGGCTCTGTAACGGGAATCACGTAATCTGCTCTCTTAATTAATGCTTCTACATCACAATGAGCACCCGGAGCTGTATCTAAAATAATTATATCATGTTTGTCCGGCTCCATCTCTATAATAGTATCCAAAAGTTCTATCATTGTTTCTACAATTGATGCGGATCGAGCTTCTCCCGGTTTTAATTCTCCTACAATTAATGATAATCCCTTAACCATCGTAGAATAAGTCCATCCAAGTACCTTGTAATCCGGTTCAATGGCCTTAGTGGGACAAATTTTATAACATAGTTTACATCCAGAACACAAAACATTCATGAGAATGGGTATACTATCTTTAATATGTAATAAAGCATGGGGAACACAGTTTTCCGCGCAAAGGCCACATTTTGAACATTTCTCTTCAATAATCTTTGGAGTAAAAAAAAGCACTTCCTTTTTATTCTCAAGCTTCCCACCTAATAATAAATACGTGTTAGGATTCTCCGAATCTCCATCGATTAAAAGTACATTGTATCCTTTTTTTTTAAACATGACCGCAAGATTTACAGCACAAAGAGTTTTTCCAGTACCACCTTTGCCCCCAGTTACGCAGATTATTTTAGGTTTGGCCATGAATAACCAACTTAGAAATTTTTTATTAAAAATTCTGAGTTAAAATTGTTGTCTACGCCCACGACCACTTCCCATACCTCCTCCACCATAGCCTCGTCCACCACCGCCGCCACCCATGCCATAATGAGCGCCTACATTAGAACCCTCCATTCTGGATAATTTTCCTTGAATGAATAGATCTATTGCATCTTTAACGGTGATTTGTTGTTGAGGAGCTTGATACAAGTTTAGATTTAAAGAAGCTAATGCTTGGGAAGCATTAGGTCCTAAAAATCCAACAATAACATCAGTAGCACCATGATTTCCAATAATTTGGGCAGCTTGAATTCCAGCACCACCCATGGCATCAGCAGCATGATTCGGAACTGATTTAACAGATGTAATATCATTATTTTCTATTGTTACAAATGTAAAACTATCACATCGTCCAAATCGGGGATGTAAAAATTCATTTAAACCTCCTTGTCCAAAAGAAGGCACTGCTACAATAACCATTTTTAATCTACCTTTCTTGTTTTGAATAATTATTCATTAATGTTTTAAATAAATAGAAATATTTCTAATTTAAAAATTTAATGTTTATTTCTCAGATATTTCGTGTTGGAAAAAAATACTCCGTTAAACGATTTTGGATTTTCTTCTCTTGCCCGTGATGATAAAAAAAAAAGATAAATACGGATTTAAAACAAAATTATTTAATTGAATTAAAATAAGTATTTTGCATACAAGAGAATATCCAAAAAAGCTCCTGGTTTTTTTAACATGCCCTTTACGATTTGTCCTGATTTTTTGAACTGAAATTTTTCTAATAATTTAATGCTGGCGACGTTTTCAATTGCTACTTCCGCCATAAGAATCTTAATGACATTCTTTTCTTTTACCCTTTTTATTAATTCTTCCATCAGACATGAGCCAACCCCTTTTTTACGATAATTTGCATGGACGATATATCCAATATTTGCAACATGACTCAATTTTTCTTCACTTCGAGGGATGCAAGAAACGTGTCCTATAAGAGTATCGTGATAAAGGGCAATTAAATATAGCATTCCTGGAAGAGGTAGAATGGTTTTGAAAAAATTCATGGTATCTTGAAAAGTAAGAAGGGTGTTGCGGGCCAAGAAATCCGATTCTATGATAACAGAGTTTAATAAATTAAGATTTTCTTCATAATATTTTTCAGTTATGGGAATTATTTTTAGAGATTCATGATTAAACACCATTAAAAGTCAAACACCAAAGAATTTAATTCTTGATATAAATTAAGGGGGTAATAAATTGTAAATGAGCGATATTTACTAAAAAATGAATAAACAACACTTTTAAATTTTCTCCAAGTTTTAAACATTAAAAAATAGTAATTTGCGTTATTACATGATTTTATTTCTGATAAAGGATCAATTAACAAGGTTTGATAAAAGTAAATTAGAAATTAATGGAAGGTGGACAAGTCACAATATTAGAAAAAGAAGAGTTGAAAGAACTCTTGATTAAAAATTAGATGACCCATGATGGAATGAAAGGAATTAATGCAGTGGAACAACTTGAATGCAGAAATTTCGAAAGATTAATGAGTTTTTTTGATGAATTAGAAGTAAAATATCACGTGTAGAACCTCAAATTTTAAGTTTCATGATGGTAACTGAAGGAAAATGCGATAGAATTTCAAATTTGAATTCAACAAGTAATTTAATTCGTGAATTTGCCTAAAAGAATCAACTCTAAAGATATTTAAAAAATTGATTGAAATTATTTAGACCGAGAGAAAGTAATCTTATAATTCAAAAAAGAGAAAGAAAAAAACAAATTTGATAAAAAAAGAAAAAGAAATCTTATTTGTATTTTTCCAACTTTCCCGCTTTATAAATATCTGAAAGGGCACCGAGAATTACCAACGCAATTAATATCACGAGGGCTAATTGAATCCATTTCATTTCGAAGGGAGATTGAATAAGAATCAATGTATTAGAAAGCTCATCATGGTTGTAAAATGGAATCGAGCTTGGATTGTTATAGAGTATAACCAGTAATCCAATAGAACTTAACGATATTATTCCTTTTATAACTTTCAAGAATTGATGAAAGCTAACCAAATTATTTCCTATAATCCCTCGAATTACATCAATTCCTCCTTGTAAAGCAATTATTAACCCAAAATATTTCAAGACCGTTAAAAATACCTGATCATGCGTCAATATATAAGGGGATAAATTGGTGTACATCAAAAATAATCCAAGCATTATGATAACTGTCCCCCCAATTATCGTTCCTAAAGGATTAATAAAGCGTTCTTGAATTTTGATCTTCTCGTTTTCTTTTATTTCTTCTGATAACATGCTTTTTTTAACCACTTATTTTTATTTTTTCTTGCGGACTACTTATTTTTACCTTGTATATCATTTTATATGAAATTTAAAGGGACCAATTTTTATTGTCAAATTTATTAGGGATAATTCTCTTATTCCTTAAAAAAGGCAAAAATAGAAAAAATTCCGGGTAAATCTTTTCGATTAATTATATTTAAAAAGATCCGGTTATAGTTGATATAGATAAACCTAAATTCCCTTGATCTTGAAAAAATTTTTCGATAGAAAGTCCAAACTAACCGTGTTTCATTTTTATTATGAAAATATCACTAAGTTCATGCATCCCATGTTTTACTAATACAATTTTCGCATGTGCTCGTATTAAAGATAAAAAGAAACTGATTTTAACCTATTGCTTTTTTGTCGCTCATAAAAGGTTTAGATTTTTTTAAAAATATAGACATTTTGGTTAGATTTAATGAATTCAAACCAGTTATTTTGAGTGATTAGTGAAACGATATCCGACTCACTAAGATGATGGTCATCTACAGCTAATAATGCATTTAATTTTAAGATTCTATGAAATTCTTTTAAATGCTCCGTTAAATCGTCTAGCTCATGAATGACATCAAAACACGTGATGATATCAATTGAATTATCTTCTAATTGAATTTTGCAATCAGTTTTAATTGTCTCAATATTGTCCAATCCTTTTTTTTCTGCTTTTTTTTTCACTTTTTGAAGCGCTAATGGATGAATATCAATAGCATGGACTTTTCCCGAGGAGCCAACAATTTGTGCCGCTGCAACAGCATGACTCCCAGGGCCACATCCATAATCCACTACAACATTGCCTGGTTTTATTTCTGCATTTTTAACTTTTTCCATGGGATCTCTAAATAAATCCCGAATCTTGAAAAAAAATGTCATTAGTTTAAAATCAAGATTCGACTGATATTTTCTATTATCTTTTTTCATTTGATAAGATACCTCCTCAAATTTTTTTTTTTTGGGCTCTTAGCATAACGGTAAAAATATTACTTGCTTTAATTGACATATTCATTTTATTTCTAAAGGATAAAGTAACCTTGTTATCTATAATAATTTATCTTAAATAGAGCTTTTTATGAGAAAACCAATTTCACTAAGCCTATCATATTTTTCTCAATTTAAATTAATCTTTTTTCATTTTAAAGATAATAAGCATTTTAATGGTATAAAAGACCCATTCAATCAAAAAAAGAGACGATTACATTCCTTGTTAAGTTGAAAAATATTCATTTTAACAATACTTTTTTTCAAATTTCAAGATATCTAATGTTAAATTTTTATTTCTCCGTTCTAAATTTCACGGATTTGAAAAATTTAAATAAAATTTATATCATTAAAATGTTAAGTTTAAAGCTTCATGAGGATATATTTTGCCTAAATGTGAGATTTGTGGAAAGGAACTGAAAGATCCTACTTCTGCCCGTCATATCAATAGTAAATTCCATCAAGATGCCTTGAATAAGCTAAAAGAGGAGCAAGGAATTCTTGTAAAAGGGAAAAAAGAAGAAATAAATATAGACACAGAAAAAACAAACTTGACCGAGTTGACTTTACCCGATAAAAAACAAAAATACGTGAATAAGATTACTGCATCAATCTCAATTCGAAAAAGAGCTCATGAAAAGCGAACTAAGGATTTTCTTAAATTTTCAAAGAAAATTAAAGTAAAAACACATTCAGCTTTAACCACGCAAAAGTTTGCTAATATATATTCAACCGCACTCTCTCTTTTAATCATTATAATTTCCATCGCAAGCGGCATGACCATCATATTTGAAACCGTTGATTATATCCAAAAAGATTATCGCGACGTCTTGATTATTATTGAAATAATTGCCGCAATCATCCTTAGCGTGGAATTTTTGTTAAGGTTATGGACGTGCGATCTTAATCCTAAATATGATGGAATGCCTTATAAGCGCTTGCGCTACATGAGTAACTTTCTTCCTCTAGTAGATCTCTCAAGTATTATCGCCATCATTCTTGGTTTAATCATACCCTTGACCAGTGAATACCGAGGATTCGTTAGAATCTTTCACTTAATCGTATTCTTCAAGCTCGTGCGATATTCCCAATCATTCGATATAATATGGACGGTTATTAAAGAGAAAAAGGAAGAACTCTTGATTACCTTCATTCTCTCTTTATTATTAATGTTCCTGGGGTCGATTTTAATGTTTCTTACAGAACACGATGCTCAACCGGAAGTCTTTACGAATCTATTTAGTTCCATGTGGTTTACTGCTATAAATCTATTTACTATAGGGTACGGTGAAATTACACCTATTACTACGATGGGCAAGATTGTTTCATCAGTCATTTCCGTTATTGGCATTACAGTGTTCTTATTGCCTGCTAGCGTTATAGGCTCGGGATTCGTGGATGAAATTCAAGCGAGAAATCCCTTATTAGAAAAATGCCCAAATTGTCAACATGTCATCGAAAGAAGCGAATTATTAAGAGAAGTTTTTGCACGATCTAGGGGTAGAAAACCAAAATACTTAAAAAAAGTACTTGAAGAAGTAAAAAAACAAGATGTATACTACACTCATGACGCTCAATTCTCCCGCCAACGGTTTATTTATGAAAATCTTGAATTTAGATATCCTCATACTATTTTACAAGTAGTAATCTTCGTATTTTTCGCAACTTTCATCACGTTTAATATCCTCATCATAATGGCAGAAACAAATCCCATTCTTTACCAAGAAAATCGCACCGTAATTTTTACGGTTCTAATGCTTTCAGCAATCGTTTTTACCGTTGAATTCCTTCTGAGAGTTTGGAGTATCGTTGCAGCTGAAGAAGAGAAATTTCACGATAAGATTCAGGGGAGATTAAATTACATTAAAAGCTTCATGGGAATCACGGACCTTATTTTCCTCATCTCTCTCTATCTTACGATATTCTTGTTCAATGCATTTCCCTCAGGAATTCCGGTCTTATTAGCATTGAGAATGTTCGTGATATTTCAAATTGGCCATTTTCTTGCTGTTTTTGATATAATCGGAGTTATCATCAAATATTCAAAAAAAGAATTTTTTACTACAATTCTGTTATGCGTGATATTTCTCATCTGCGCCTCTACCATAATTTACCACTTGGAAAAGGACGCTCAACCCGAAAAATTTCGAAGCATTCCTTCCACGATTTGGTTTGGAGTTACCACGTTCACCACCACGGGATTTGGAGATGTATATCCCATAACTACAGCAGGTCGGTTAGCGACCATTAGTTTTGCTTTCTTGGGCGTATCTCTTTTTACTCTTCCCGCTGGCATCCTTGGCGCAAGTTTTTTTACCAGTATGAAAGAATTTCGCATGTATCTGATTTGTCCTAAATGCGGATTCCTCATCAGCAAGCCAAAATTGAGCAAAAAACGCATCTCAATATAGTTTTTTCCGAGTTTAATGCCGTATAAATCTCATTACTGCTTAGAAATACGATATAAATCAATTTTAAAAACAAGGGAAAATAAAAAGCTATTTTAAAATGAAAAAAAGGAAAAAGAAAAAATTTTCATTAACTATTTCCCGAGATCTTCAAAATAAGGTAATTTTCTTATTTTTGGCACTATATAGAGCCCAAATTGAAGTCTTTTCTATTTGATGAGGATTCTTCAAAGATTTTTTTGAAATTTAATATAAATTTTAACTAGATGGTGTCACATCAACATGAGATTCGATTATTTTAATTAATTCATCAATTTCATGTGGATCAGTAATCTTTAATGAAATGGCATCATTTGGACATGCCTTCTCACAGCGACCACATCCAATGCATTTTTCCTCGTTAATCATGGCTATATCGTCTACGCTCAATGCACCAAAAACACATGAGTCTAAACACGTTTCGCATGCCGTGCAAAGGTCTGGATCCACCGAAATCTCAAGACCTTCCATTTTACGGAAAAAATTAATATACTTTGTTCCATATTGCGTATTCCTCACGTTCGTGCAACAACAAGGGCAACAGAAACACATGGACATGAAATGTCCCGTATCTTCCACACCAAATCCCACAGCTTCATCCATTGCCCTTCCTATTAGTGGAATTAAACCATTATCAACGGCTCGTTGTACATGTTCTAAAGCTTCTTCTTTTGTTGCTAAATGATGTTTACCTTCAATAAGTTCGATTTTTTTGGTATCATCTCCCATATAAACGCATCCGATATTTATATCGTAATCTTTACACCCATAATATTTTCTGCATGGACAGTAATCTAATATTATTATATTACTCGCTTTTTCAATAAAATTCTTAATGATTTTCACGGGTAAAGTTTGATTTTCATAAGTTCCAAGAGATTGATTGATTGGAATGTAATAGCCAACATCATGTTCACTAACACGGGTTTCAACAACAAGTTTTCGAAAAACGGGTAATTTTGATAAGATATAAGGATGATAATTTTTATCTCTATTAAATCGAGCTACTACAAAAGGTTTTGAAATGGCGGGAACTCTTTTCTTTCCTTCTTTCGTTTCGACTACTTTCTTACCTTCCGTGTAATGTATTTTATACTCCTTTTTATACCCCGGAAGAATATCAAAATCAAAAACGTCTCCCTTTAGAAATCGAGCCGCTAACTCTTTATCTCTAATAACAAGAGTAACATCAGGCTCTTCTAAAGTTTCTCCGAACTTGTAGCTTATTTTATCCTTTTCATATATTTGATATCCTAAAATTCCGCATATCTTCCACTGAACTTTAAATATTCCAACATCCTCCATGTCTTTCTGATAAATTTTATCGTTCGGAGCTTTTTCCTCTTGCTCTTTAAGCATTTGTTTAAATAAAATTTCGATTTCAGCTTTATTTTCCTTCATTATTTCTCATTTTTTTTTTCAGTTATTGCTTAGGTTTAAAAACTAATGCAAATAAATGTTATATATTAGAAAAATCAATCTTTAATAAGATTTAAATATTATTACAACTAATTTTTTTAAAAACAAACTTGTAAATCAAATCAAAAATGAATGAAAATAGTACTTTTGAAGAATCTTCTGAAACAAGACATTCAAGATGGATCTTCCTTTCAAACGCTCTTTCTCAGGTTTCTTCTTCAACATTAAGCGCTGTCATGTCGGGATTTTACCTTTTTTATTACCAAGTTATTGTAGGTTTAAATATTTTGTTGATTTTTCTTGCTTCGACGATCTTCGTCGTATATAACGCAGTAAACGACCCGCTTTTTGGTTTTCTGATTGACAGAAACATGCGATTCACGAGAAAATACGGGAGACGTTTCCCTTGGATTGTTATCGGTATTGTCCCATGGTGCTTTTCTATTTATTTGCTCTTTTCTGTCCCTGATTTCGATGTTTCTTCAAATCCTTGGCCTGCTTTTTTGTGGTTATTAATGTCATTATTTGTTTATGACACCTTTGGCACGCTCGTGGGTATTAATGTAAACACAATTCGACCGGATAAATTTCGAACGGAAGAAGAACGCCGTATTTTCACAAAATATTATGTTCCGCTCGATATTTCTTCAATAATATTTGGCATTGTATTACCCGCACTTTTTATTAACGTGATTCCCGGAGATAAGAAAGCTAGCTATCAAATCATGGGTACAGTTGTTGCGATATTCTGTCTGATATTTGCTATTTTAAGCCTTCCCGGCAATCGTGAAGATGAAGTAATGATTGAAAGATATTTTTCTCCTGAAATTGAAAAAAAAGGCATTAGTTTTTTTGAGACATTAAAAAGAATTATAACATTGAGAAGTTTCATAGTATATTTCATATACGGTGTAGCCTATGGGGTTTCATTGGCCTTGATCATACCAAATTTGATGTATGTAATAACTTTTGTTCTACAAGAGAGTTCGGATGCATATATTCTTATTTTAGGCTTAAATCTCTTAGGGACTTTAATATCGGTTCCTTTTTGGCTTAAATTTATTAAGAAAGTAAACGACAACAAAAAGGCATTTGTAATTGCTGGTCTTACGTATAGTTTTGCGTTATTTCCATTAACTTTTTTTCAAGGACTATTTGATCTCATGATCATGGCATTCATACTCGGAATTGCCAGTGGAGGTACAAATACTTTCTTGTTTACCATATTGTTCCCATCCGTAGTGGATGATTTCGCCGTAAAGCTGAAGACCAACCAAAAGGCCATTCTCATCGGAATTACGACAATGCTTAATCGTCTTACCGGCAATATTGATGAATTAATTTTCGCTATCGTCCATAATCTTACAGGATTCGTTGAGGGCTATGATACTTATGATAAATTGGCTGCCGTGGTTCCTGATATGAATTTAGTTCTTTTGGGCATTCGCTTACTTGAAGGAGTCATTCCCGGAACCATTTTACTCGCGGCTACCTTGATTTTTTGGAAGTTTTTTCCGTTAACTCAGGATGTGATATTAAAAAATAAAGCTGAACTCAATAGGTTGAAAATATAATAATTCAAAATTGATTTTTCTTTTTTTTTTAATAACCCTTTTTATTGCTTATTTTTTGATTTTTTGAATTTTTATTCAATTCGTCTGGATAATTTTTATACCTATTTAAATTCTCTCAAAATTTGGTCTTGGGAATTATTTTTTGCCCTCCCCCTCCTAAATTCACTTCATCAAGATATTATATATTATTTGAGTTAAACAATTTATAGTGTCAGTAAGAGCATTTTCAATTTCTTGTCTTTCATGTTTTCTCGGTTTTAACCTCCTCAAGATTTTAAAAATTAATAAATTTGACTTGTAAAGTGCTTTGACTTAACCCTTTTAGAACGCTACTACATTTCGTGTCAAATCTTATTTTTTATTTCATCTCATTATTAAATAAATCCATTTCAATATAATTATTTCCGAGCTACTTCCCGAGATTTTCAAAATAATGTAATTTTCTTATTTTTGGCTCTATATAGAGCCCAAATTGAAGTCCTTTCTATTTGATGACGATTCTTTAAAGATTTTTTTGAAATTTAATATAAATTTTAACTAGATGGAGTCACATCAACATGAGATTCGATTTTTTCAATTAATTCATCAATATCCCGTGGATCAGTAATCTTTAGTGAAATAGCACCATTAGGACATGCCGTTTCACAGCGACCACATCCCATGCATTTTTCCTCATCAATTATAGCTATATCATCTATTTTCAATGCATCAAAAACACATGATTCCAAACACGTTTCACATGCCGTGCAAAGGTCTGGATCCACCGAAATCTCAAGACCTTCTATTTTACGGAAAAAATTAATATACTTTGTTCCATATTTCGTATTTCTTACATTAGTACAACAACAAGGACAACAGAAACACATTCCCATAAAATGTCCCGTATCTTCCACACCAAATCCCACAGCTTCATCCATTGCCCTTCCTATTAGTGGAATTAGACCATTATCAACGGCTCGTTGTACATGTTCTAAAGCTTCTTCTTTTGTTGCTAAATGATGTTTACCTTCAATAAGTTCGATATTTTTAATATCATCTCCCATGTAAATGCATCCTATTTTTATATCGTAATCTTTACACCCATTGTATTTTCTGCACCCACACTGGTTTAGTATTAATATATTACTCGCTTTTTCAATAAAATTCCTAATAATTTTCATGGGTAAAGTTTGATTTTCATAAGTTCCAAGAGATTGATTGATTGGAATGTAATAGCCAATGTCATCAGGATTCACACGGGTTTCAACAACAAGTTTTCGAAAAACGGGTAATTTTGATAAGATATAAGGATGATAGTTTTTATCTCTATTAAATCGAGCTACTACAAAAGGTTTTGAAATGGCGGGAACTCTTCTCCTTCCTTCTTTCGTTTCGACTATTTTCTTACCTTCCGTATAATTTATTTTATACTCCTTTTTGTACCCCGGAAGAATATCAAAATCAAAAACTTCTCCCTTTAGAAATCGAGCTGCTAACTCTTTATCTCTAATAACAAGAGTAACATCAGGTTCTTCTAAAGTTTCTCCGAATTTGTAGCTTATTTTATCCTTTTCATATATTTGATATCCTAAAATTCCGCATATCTTCCACTGAACTTTAAATATTCCAACATCCTCCATGTCTTTCTGATAAATTTTATCTGTAGGAGCTTTTTCCTCTTGCTCTTTAAGCATTTGTTTGAATAAAAATTCGATTTCAGCCTTATCCGCTTTCATTATTTTTCTTTTTTTTTTTAGTTATTATTTGGTTTTAAAGATTTTTTTTTAATTAATTTCTTGGTTTTAAAAACTAATGCAAATGATAAAATTTGATGTTAGAAAAATCAATGGTTACTAAGATTTAAATATTATTACAACTAATTTTTTTAAAACAAACATGTAAATCAAAAATGAATGAAAATATTACTTTTGAAGAATCTTCTGAAACAAGACATTCAAGATGGACCTTTCTTTCAAATGCTCTTTCTCAAGTTTCCTCTTCAACATTAGGCGCTGTCATGTCGGGATTTTACCTTTTTTATTACGAAGTTATTGTCGGTTTAAATATTTTGTTTATTTTTCTCGCATCGAGTATATTCATGGTATACAACGCAGTAAACGACCCGCTCTTTGGTTTTCTGATTGACAGAAACATGCGATTCACGAGAAAATGGGGGAGACGATTTCCATGGATTGTTGTAGGTATCGTCCCTTGGTGCTTTTCTATTTATTTGCTCTTTTCTATCCCTGATCTCGATGTTTCTTCAAATCCTTGGCCCGCTTTTTGGTGGTTATTAATGTCATTATTTGTTTATGACACCTTTGGCACGCTCGTGGGTATTAATATAAATACAATTCGACCGGATAAATTTCGAACGGAAGAAGAACGTCGTATTTTCACAAAATATTATGTTCCGCTCGATATTTCTTCAGTAATATTTGGCATTGTATTACCCGCTCTTTTTATTGATATAATTCCCGGAGATAAGAAAGCTAGCTATCAAATCATGGGTACAGTTGTTGCAATATTTTGTCTGATATTTGCTATTTTAAGCCTTCCCGGCAATCGTGAAGATGAAATAATGATTGAAAGATATTTTTCTCCTGAAATTGAAAAAAAAGACATTAGTTTTTTTGAGGCATTAAAAGGAATTATAACATTGAGAAGTTTCATAGTATATTTCATATATGGTGTAGCCTATGGGGTTACATTAGCCTTGATCGTACCAAATTTGGTGTATGTAATAACTTTTGTTCTACAAGAGAGTTCGGATGCATATATTCTTATTTTAGGTTTAAATCTCTTAGGAACTTTAATATCGGTTCCTTTTTGGCTTAAATTCATTAGGAAAGTAAACGACAACAAAAAAGCATTTGTAGTTGGAGGTTTAACATATAGTATTGCGTTGTTTCCATTGACTTTTTTTCAAGGACTATTTGATCTCATGATCATGGCATTCATACTCGGAATTGCCTCTGGAGGTGTAAATACTTTCTTGTTTACCATATTATTCCCATCAGTAGTGGATGATTTCGCCGCAAAGCTGAAAACCAATCAAAAGGCCATTCTCATTGGAATTACAGCAATGCTTAATCGTCTTACCGGCAATATTGATGAATTAATTTTCGCTATCGTCCATAATCTTACAGGGTTCGTTGCAGGCTATGATACCTATGAAAAAATGGCTGCCGTGGTTCCTAACATGGATTTAGTTCTTTTAGGTATTCGTTTACTTGAAGGAGTTATTCCTGGAACAATTTTACTCGTGGCTACCTTGATTTTTTGGAAGTTTTTTCCTTTAACTCAGGATGTGGTATTAAAAAATAAAGCTGAACTCAATAGGTTGAAAATTTAATAATTCAAAATTGATTTATTTTTTTTAATAACCCCCTTTATTGCTTATTTTTTGATTTTTTGGTCCTTTATTCAATTCCATCTGGATAATTTTTATACCTATTTAAATTCTCTCTAAATTTGGTCTTGGAAATTATTTATTGTCCTAAATTCACTTCACCAAGATATTATATTATTTGAGTAAACAATTTATAATTATTAAGAGTTTTTGACTAAAATTCGCTAATTTTCCTCTTCCTTTTTTAGATTCACTCATTTTCAATTCTATTATATTGATATCTCCTATTTCATTTAATCTATAAATATTTCCTACATGCTCAACATTTTTCAAACTATTGAAATCTTTTTTAAATTTCTTCAGATTTAATATTTTAATACTAATTTTTTCTGCAATTTCAATTTCTTGTATTTGATATTTTCCCGCTTTTAACTCCCTTAAAATTTTAAAAATTAAATTGGACTTATAAAGTGCTTTGACTTAACTCTTTTAGAACGCTACTATATTTCTCGTTAAATCTTATTTTTTATATCATCTTTTTATTAAGTAAATGCATTTCAATGTAATTATTTCCGATTCTATTTTTCTAAACTTTTTATAATTTGAATGATTATTCAATTTTAGAGTAATTGATTTTTAAAATCAAAAACCTACAAACATTTAATAGTTATAACGGGAATTCTTTTTATTTGAATAATTTATAATCCATTAGTTTTAGAACTTTATTTATTTAAATTTTACTTGAGAAAGGAAAAAAAAATAAAATATGAACTAAAAATAAAAAATAAAAGGCTGATGAATAATGACAAATGATGAAATTCCTGACATTGATCTAAAGAAAACGGTCGAGGAAGGAAAAAAAGAACAAATTGATGAAAGAATGAAAAGCATTCAAGAAAACATGGCTAAGATTAAGCACAAACTCGTTGTAATTAGCGGAAAAGGCGGAGTAGGAAAAACAACCGTGGCTGTAAATTTAGCCATGAGCTTGGCCAGTGTTGGATTGAGAGTTGGTATTCTTGATGTGGATATTACGGGGCCTAACGTGACAAAAATGTTAGGCGTGAGCACGGAATTGAAACCACGAGTGGACCCCGACGCCAAGAAATTTTATCCCGTATTAGGGCCGCTCAATTTGAAAGTTTTAAGCATGGCTTTTTTAACAATGAGTACCGATGAACCTGTTATTTGGAGAGGGCCCATGAAAATGGGTGCCGTGCGACAGTTTTTAGGAGATGCCGTTTGGGGCGAATTGGATTATATAGTCTTTGATCTGCCTCCGGGAACTTCGGATGAGACCTTAGACATCCTCCAATTAATTCCCGATGAAAATGTCATTGTAGTTACTACTCCTCAAGAAGTTTCGCTAATGGATGCTCGCAAAACGATCAGGATGGCGCAAATCATGGAGAGAAATATTCTAGGCATAATAGAGAACATGTCAGGTTTTAATTGTCCGCATTGTGGTAAATATATTGATTTATATCCGCCGGGAGGAGCTGAAAAGGCCTCAAGGGATTTTAACGTGAGGTTATTGGGAAAGATTCCGTTCGAAGTGGAAGTGAGTGAACAAGGAGACCAGGGTCTACCGTTTGTAATCAAGAATCCTGATAGTGCGTCCGCAAAGGCATTCAAAGAAATCGTCAAAAAAATTAGAGAGTTATTAGAAAAGTAAAAATTCCAAGAATTTTTTTTATTTTCTTTACAAATTTTTATTAGAAAGAGTTAAATTCATAATTCAGAATAAATGATAATTCCCTCTTCAAGTATCTCTCTTATAAAAAATCCTTTTTCTTCTTGTAATTTTTTAAAATGATTTACATCAAGAATTAGGGGTGCCCATTCATAATTTAGAGATAAATCGTATAAGAATTCATAAATTATTTCAAAATCATTAGGGAATCTTTTATCGATAATGAAAAGTAAATCGACATCACTATTAGCATGAGGTTTTAATCTCGCAAAGGAACCAAAAAGAATTATTTTCTTTATATTAGGAATAATTTTTCCTAAGTTTTCGGCATTATTTTTAAGTAATTTAAGAAGTTCCTTCCCGGAGGGAGGATATTTGACGCTCACAGAATTTGAATATTTCTTCTCCATTTTTAATTGCCTCTTCAGCCTCTTCTTTAGTATAATAATCTTCAGGAGCTCCTGAAGCAAAACTATTTGGATATCGAGAAGTAATATAATGTTTATCTAAACTTTTAGCGCTATTCATTATTTTATCCGAAACATGAAAATTTTGCGGTAATTTTTTTAAAAGGAAAAATAACGAGTGTCCTCTGGCATCTGCTCCAATTTCATGAAATAAAGCCTTGATGGCTTTTTCTGCTCCTTGTTGAGCCGCAAAGACAGCCCATTCATGGTGCTGAATTTTGAGACTTTCTTTGGAATGCAAGATATCTTTTTTAGCTTGTTTTAACCAATCATCTGAGCGTTTCAAATCGATCCTCTCGGTATCACTAATAGTAAAGAACGATATATCATTTATATTTTTTTAACTGATATTAACGGTTAGCATTTTTCAAGCTAATTTAAAATTTAACGTTTTCAAGGGATTTATTTTAAATCTTAAATATAGCACGTAATTTCACTCTAAAATTTCTTTCTTCTTTTTGGTAATAAACGTAAATTTAAAAATGAACGCTTAAGATTAATGGAAGATTATTTATTTTCATAAATAGTATGGAAAGAGGAGGATTACTTTAAATAGAGAAGAGCCCAATCAAGTTCTGACACACATCATCACGATGGATGGAAAAATATGTTATGAAGTGTTAGGAGCTCCGCCTCGCACGTCGTTTGATGTTATGGATGAATTTGAGGAGCAATATAACGCCTTGAAGCTACCGAAAAACATGGAAAGTATCCGGTTAAATTTTAAGTCAACCCCCATTTTTTTCGATTTATTTTATCAATTCTTAATTTCCAACAATAATAATTTTATTCCTAAGATACCTTATTATCTTTAGAAATATTTTCCAACTTCATGATAACATGTTTTGATTTCTACTATATTAAATAACAATTAAGAGCGAAATTTAATAATGAATGGACTTAAAAAGAAATTTCTGGTAAAAAATCTGGTTATTGAGGATGAATATGGCATTATTGAATCAACAGCGACCGTCCATGAAGCTGCTAAAAAAATGAAGGAACTTAGTGTACCTGATCTCGTGGTCTTGGATTCTAAATCAAAGAAAGTGTTAGGGGTAATTGCTGATTTTGATATAGTACAAAATGTCGTTGCGGAAGGAATTGATTGCAAGACAGAAAAAGTGGTAAATGTGATGTATGTAATTGAACCGGTTAATCTTGATACATCCGTGGAAGAGGCCTTCATGAGAATGCAAAAATTACATGTAAACGTCGTACCCGTGGTAGAAAGCGGGGAACTTAAGGGAGTATGCACGATTCAAGATTGCTGGTCATTCATTCCCGATGAGACGTTTGATGATATCGGAATGATCCCCGTGGAAAACCCAAAATTAGCAGAGTTTTGGCTCGCAAGCATTTGTGCTATGCTCGCTCTCCTCCTTGGCGTGATCTTTCCAATGATCGGGATGTATGGATTTTTTTACGCTGATCAAGCATCTACTCTTAGCAAGTTAGGAAGTGCAAGCATACGTGGAGGAATTTTAAGATTTTTTCCTTTTGAAGCAAGGGGAAACGATCTTTTAATCGAATATTCTTCTCTAATTAGTTCGAAGGGAATTGCTTGGTTATTTTTAGATTTAATAAGCATTTTAGCCATTATATTTGGAATCCTCAACGTATTTACTATAATATATGCTAGTTATTCGGATGCTAGAAACATCATTGCTGCACAAACGATTCGAATCATAATACCCCTCATTTTTCTCTTGTTTTTGGTTTTAGAATGGGTATTCTTTGGCATGATTTTTAATATCTATAATTTAAGTGAGGTTATCTCCATTGACCTTCTTGGATTAACTTTTTCAATAGCGTCCATGGTCCTCATTATCGTATCCATTTTCCGTAATTATATATTCCGGGGAAAAGAAACAAATTTAACCACTCATGAGGTGAATGATTAAGCATGCCACGAGGGGGAGGAGATCGTAGTTTTAGAAGTATAGGAGGAGGGTTTAGAGGAACTAATATTGGAGGATTTCGAGGGGGAGGAATTCGAGGAGGCCCTACAGGATTTCGAATGGGAACTCCTCATCCTAGCGGAACTCCCTTCGGACGCACGGGAGCTAAAAGAATAGTTGATAGGAGACCTCTTGGACCTTATCGGCATGTTTATTACCGTCCTCATAGACGGTATTATTGGCGAGGATATAGACCTTCTTGGTGGTACCATCGTCCGTGGTATTGGAGATGGTGGCATTCTCCGTGGTGGACTGGCTGGTGGTATCGTCCATGGTATTACTCGCCTGCTTTGCTCTTAGGATTTTTGATCTTAATCATCTTAGTCGCATTTATTTTCATTCCGATCATCACCGTTGTGGCACTAATTCCTGCGGGAGAAAGTGGCTTTAAATCCACGATAAATTATAGATCCACCGAAACATTATATTTCGATGAGTATTGGTATGAATATGAAAAATTGAAAGCGGGGGATACAATAACCTTTTCTGTTCAATCATCCGGGAGCTTAATAACTTTTGCAATATGGGATCAACCTTTTGAAAACTTGCCCCGCATTACAGAAAGCGGACGAGAAGAATATTCCTTAGAATTAGAGATGAACCATTACGTGTATTATTCCTTTTTTCTGAGAGGTGGGTCTATTATTCGTTATCAATTTAGTGCCTCAAATCCGCTTGATTTCTTCATTGCAGATGGCCAACAATTAAGCGATTGGAATGAAGATGAAAGCCCTGATTTTGATGTCTCCTTAACCACCGTCCGAAGTGGCAAGGGCACGTATCTCACGCCCGAATCAAAAGATTATTATATCGTGTGGTATAATGAAAGGTATTCTATTACTTCTCTCGATTTTATCATTGAATATGAAGCCAAAAACGTTCCAGATTTTTCCGCTACAAGTTTTTATCAAGAAGCGGTGCAAGAAATCCCTCAGCAAACATTTACAGTCCCCAGAGATGGGGATTGGTACTTTTTCATTTACCTTGATCCCATGAATTCTCTTGATGAACAAACAGAAATAACGTTTGATATCACTTATGAAACCACGATATCCCCTGCTGAACAATGGGCCACCCTCTTATCGATTATTATCATTTTTGGTGTAATCTTGGCAATTATTTTCATTGGTGTTTCAATTGCTCGGAAGAATCAGAAAAAGGTTTTGCAAGCAAGCGCTCCTGAGCCACCCTCAATTAACCCTTATAAGAGGTCTCAACCAGTAAAAGAACTTCTTGAAAAACTAGAAAAACCCGAATTAGCTGAAACACCCGTAGAAAAAACATGCCCGCGATGCGGAACTATAGTCCCCGCGAGTGCTTATTTCTGTACAAATTGTGGAAAGAAGTTTGAGGGACGTGGTTTAACCAAGCCCGATTTAATTACACCTCCCGGCTCTAAAACATGTATTTACTGCGGTAGCACGTTAAAAAAAGGAGCTCGCTTTTGTCATTATTGTGGTGTTAAAATCGAATTGCCAACTTAATAAATCATAAGTTTTTTTTAATTTCTTTTTTTACCCCTCCAATTGAATATTAACTACCCTCCTTATTTAATCAGGCCCGTTAAATAAAGAATTCGTTTTTTTCATTTTCTTTTTCTATTAAATCATTAAATTCTACATTTTTTTTTTTTCTATTATTATTAAATATAAAGGAAAAAGACCACAGAACTTGTTCTCTAACTATAAATTTGGACAAATTGTCCCATCATCCCGTCGTTAGAGAAACGGGCGTTGATCCGAAGATCAATCTTTTTTTTTCTTACCGGGTCGTTCCCATGTTTATTTTCATCCCGAATTGGGATTCCTTTTCCCCATTTGAGGGAAGTCCTCATGTTTTCATTCCCTTACCTTTCTTTTCTAATACTTAATGAAAGCCTTTTTCCCCATACTCACCTCGAGAGCTAATCAGAAATGGTTTTCTCTTTCTCTTTTTGTTTTAATAGAGGAGAAAGGACGCTTTCTAAATAAATATCACGGGACCATGCATTTTTTAAATTTATCAAGTGGAATTGATAATAATTTTTAGAATGTCCACGTTTATCCTATTTTTTTGCTAACTAGTGTCGACTATGGTGTCTCATGCAATCTTTAAATAACATTAAAATAAATCTATTATTAATAATCTCTTCATTATTAACTCTAATTATAACTTGTATCAATCTTGAATTATGAATGCTAATAATTTAAAACCGGATTCCAAGGGAATTGAACATACAGTTGAGAAACACTCGAATAAGACCGTTGTCTCTTATTGCTTTGGAAATTCTCTAATAGAAATATACAACGTCATGTTTGGAACGTACGTATTCTTCTTTTATGAGACAGAAATAGGATTATACGTGTGGTTCATTACGATTGCCTACGTAATTTATTCCTTATGGAATTCGATAAACGATCCCTTGCTTGGCTATTTATTCGATAAACCTAATCGGCTTTGGAAGCGCTGGGGCAAAAGATTTCCATGGATGGTTATTGCCGCTATTCCTTGGGTTTTTTCCATGTACTTTATTTTGACACCACCCTTTACGAATCCTGCGGAAAACACGCTTCTAATATTTATTTGGATGGTGATTTGGACGTGTTGCTTCGATACTTTTTATTCCATGTTTCAAAATAATCATTTTTCTCTTTTTGCGGACAAATTTCGCTCGGATGATGAGAGAAGAAAGACGGGAAGTCTTGGTTGGGCGTTAGGGATGTGTGGAACGGCAATAGGCGGAATCATTCCTCCGTTATTAATAACATATGGTGATATCTCTTCATATTCATTCATGGGATTAATAATCGCCTTGCTAGCACTAGTGTTTTTTGTGTTAGCCATTCCCGGCATCAGAGAAACGAAAAACATGATAAATCGGTATGTAATCGTGGACATGCACAAGGAGAAGGAAGGCTTTTTTAGCGTGATGAAAAAGGCCGTGAAACAAAAGAATTTCATGCTTTTCGTATTTCTAACATTTTTAGGTGATGTAGTATTCAATTGCGTGCTTGCGTCAATCCATTATTTTGTAAAATACACGATCAGAGCTCCTGCGTCTTTTGCAACTCCGTTACTTGCTCTCACTATAATTGGTTCAATTGCTTCGGTGCCACTCTTCTTAAAATTGATGCGAAAAATAAACGATAATAAAAAAGTGGCTATCATCGGCTCCACTATTTTTTTACTTACACTTCTAACGCTAATATTTTTTTGGGATCCGATCACGTTTCTCATCTGTGCGTTCTTGTTTGGTATTGGCGTTTCTGCCTTTAAAACACCTAGATTTCCTGTTCTTTCCGATACACTCGATGAGACGGTCATTAAAACAGGTATGCATCAAGAATCTGTTTACATGGGGGCAAATACGTTTTTCCAGCGATTTTCAATCATCACGCAGGCGATAATTTTTGCCCTTGCTCACGTGTTAACTGGTTTTGATCCGAATATAGAATCACAGACACCCTTAGCGCTTTTTGGCATTCGCATGCAAGCAGCAATAATTCCGGCGATTTTTCTATTCATCGGTATAATAGTATTTGCAAAATATTATGACTTAACAGCGGAAAAAACAAAAGAAAATAAGCAAAAATTAAAAGAGATGGGATTATAAACTAAATTTAATTTTTTTTTTCTTTCTGAATAAATTGGTTTAAAAGAAAAGAGATTACTGGCCCAATAGCTTTTAATGAAAGAAGAACGAAAGTAAAAGGAGTTAATTTTGAATTTTTGAATTTTTGCGATAAATACAGCTCCATACAAAATTTTCAATGATATTTTCTCCTTGCATTCTGGTTTTTGATACAATTTTTTCATCAAAGAGATTAGGGTGAAAAAAGTATGCGTGATGAGTTTCGGGATGGAACTGAACAGAATACAAAGGCTTTTTTCGGTGTTTCATGTATTGGACAATATGGTATTCCCAAGTGCGAGAGGTTGCGAGTATCTTAAAATTTTTTAAAAGATTGCAATTATTGGGTGAAATAAAATCACGATGATTCACGTTTACGGCGATATTTTTCTTGTTGATGATCTCGTCTACTCGATTTAATCTTATAAAAATAATGCAATCGCCCCTGCCTCTTCCCATCCTGCAGATTTGAATGCCGTAGGCATAAGCAATGAGTTGATGTCCAAAACAGACACCAAGTATGGGAATTTCTTCTTGATTTAAAATGAGATCTATTTCCGGCTTAAATCTTTTTTTTAATCTGGGATTAAAATAAAACTCTGACACGTTATACGAAGAGCCTGAAAGAATGAGCCCCGTAAAATCTTGTAATTGGTCCGGATTCAATTGACTATAATGAATAGTTTCCACGGAAATATCTGCAATCATGTTTTGAAGAATTGTTTCAAACCGAGCGATTCTATCGGTAGAAAAGCCCAAGGGATAATTGTCTATGATACCGATTTTGTATTTTTTAATGTGAGATTCTTTTACTTTTTCTTTCTCTATTTCTTGGGTTTCATCTTTTGGTGCTTCTTTTTCTTGAGTGAGGTGGGTCTGGTTGCTATTTTTCTCTTTCGCCTCGTCTTCATTTATATGGTTTTCAGTCTCATTAATGAGATTGTTAGCATCATTTTCTCCATTATCTCTTGATCTTCGCTCTCTATTATTATTTTTTCTCTCTTCTTTCATGCTGCTATTCTTTTCTGTTATTTATAAAAAAATCATACCATGTTTTATGCCGTAAATTAAATGGTGAATGAAGGAGTTAGAATCCAAAATTGCCAAATAATCTATCTAAAAGGGATTCTGTTTCCGTATATACTTTAATGACGCGATCATTCTTTTTTAAAGGAATGTAAATGCCTTGGACGTTTAAATAATTAACTACCGATATGTTAGTAAAATTAGTCACCAAACCTTCTTGGTTTTCTTGATATTTTAATTGATATCGTGCTGTTAAAGTTCCTTCAATTCGGGTATTTCTTTGCACCCTGTATTGATTCCCTCTCTGATCCTGAACTGTTCTGGGTTCTACTAATTCTATAAGAGCCTGAGTTCTCCCTTGTTGTCGAAATTTTTCGATTTTTCTTGTTTGGAATTTCACACTTAAATCTTTCTGTAGATATTCTTTTTGAAGTTTAATCGAAGGCAAATTTTTTATTTCAATGCCTAAATAGGATTGGTATTTAAAGGTATCTTCCAACCACCGAATTAAACTATCTTCTAGTGTTTCTTCTATTCCTTTGGGGCGTTTTAGTTTTAAGTGATGACCATGAGCAATCGCATTATTTAGATTCACGTCATGGAAGGGATCTCTCTTGATAATACCAGTGGAACTTAAATAAATAGCATGTAATCCCGAAATGCAGCAAAGATATGCAATATCTAATAGGTCTTGAATGTCTTGTTGTACGTCAATGATTCTAACTTCTACCCGATTTCTGGAAGGTGTTTCATCTTTATCGTTGCTAATGTTCGTGAATGGCCCTCGTGGAGTTATATCTACCAGTCTATCTCCTCTACTATTCGTAATGACCTTCTTAGAAAACTCATCTTCTCCCGAACCAATCTTTAATTGATATCTCATTCGTCCATAATACCTCATGGGAACTAAGGCAGGTCGATTTTTAGGCACTTGTATGGTAGCAAAACCATTTTTTTTTAGAACGGTGCTATTCGCACACCTATTACTTGCTATGTTCGTGAGGTTTCCTTTATAAATGGGAGAATTCGCACTAATTCCGATAAGTTCCGGTAAATAATTCCATAAATAATTATGGACGGCTTCCAATTCTTCTGCTTTCATGATGTGTCCCTTTTTTTGAACGGAAACATTGACATGCGTGCCAACAATAGGATGGGGATCGCTCTGAATTGGATGTAGACTTTGAGCTACAATTTTAGCATCAATTTCTTTCGCTGCCCGAATTAATAATTGCCGTCCTGCTTGTACCGCCTCTTTAATGAATCGGGGTTCCAACGGAAGTGTAACATATTCAATCTGGGAGGGATTCGGTTCCGCATCTAAACTCCTGATTTTGAGTCTAAGGGCATTTAAGAGGTCTTGATTTTGTTCCAAGAGTTCCGCTGCCTTCATCATGATCTCATCCGCTGCTTCTTTTAAAATACCATCTTCATCGATGATGAGAAATTCTTCTTCTATTCCACAGAGGACTTGGTATTCTTCATAGGGATCCTTTTTATTATCATTCGTTTTCTGATGAAATAGCATTGAATTTTTCCATTTTAATCTATTAATCTTTAGAATTATAATTGTTCAAGTTATTAAAAAATAAGTACTTTAAGGAAGGAATAAAATTCAAAAAGAAAATTTTTCATCCTTTTTAGGGTCTAAGAACCAAGAGTGAAATTTTCTCGTAATGCCAATTTCTAAAGTTTACGATTAAGGGTTTACAAAAATTAAATTTTTAATAATTAGCGTTATTATTCAATTCAAGCAATAAAAAATTAATTTAGTTCAAAAAATATATTATTGACTCTATTGAATAAACAATAAGATGGAAAAAGCCATGTTATATCCGCAAAGAAATCAATATCGTCAATTTATAGATTTATCTGGCTTTTGGGATTTTAAACCAGATCCTAATAATATAGGATTAAATGAGAATTGGAACAAAGGAATAGAAAATACTGAACCCATAGCCGTGCCCGGAAGCTGGAATGATCAATTTTCGAATTACCGAGACTTCATGGGACCCGCATGGTATCAAACCAAATTTGACATGCCAAGGGGCTGGTTGAATGGAAATCACGTGTTCTTACGTTTTGGATCCGTTAATTATCTAGCGGATGTTTGGCTGAATGGTGAAAAAATAGGGGCACATGAAGGTGGGCATTTACCCTTTGAATTCGAGATAACGGCAAAGATAAAGAAAGCAGAAAATCTCCTGGTCTTGAGGGTAGATAACACTCTTTCTCGAACTCAAGTTCCTCCCGGAGGGGTGAGGCAAAACTATCCCGGAACAAATTACGATTTTTTTCCCTTCTGTGGCATTCAAAGACCCGTTTTATTATATTGTATGCCCGAAGGAGGAATTAAAGATATTTTTGTCATTCCCTCAATTGAAAATGGCACGGGTGTCGCAACGGTTTCGATGGAAACTCTTGAAGAAGGATTCAATGAAGCTCGGTTTATAATAACCGGTTTTGGAAAGGAAATCACGGAAAAAGTCTCCATGGAAGGAACTCAAACTAAAGCTATTCTGAAAATTCCTAATGCTAAATTTTGGTCTCCCGAAACACCCCATCTTTATTTTTTACGTGTTGAGCTACTGAAACAAGAAAAAATATGGGATTCGTACTCATTAAACGTGGGAATTAGAACGTTTGAGGTTAAAGGAGATAATTTATTGCTGAATGGGAAGCCAATTTACTTGAAAGGCTTTGGAAGGCACGAAGATTTTCCCGTGGTGGGACGTAGCTTTCTTGCTCCTTTAATCATCAAAGATTATTCTTTAATGAAATGGATCGGTGCCAATTCATTTAGAACATCTCATTATCCCTATTCAGAACAAATGATGGATTTAGCAGACAAATTGGGGTTTTTGGTGATCGATGAAACCCCCGCCGTGGGATTGACATTTGAAAAAAATGTAATTGACAAGCACCTCTCTATATGTTTACAATACGTGGAAGAATTAGTTAAAAGAGACAGGAATCATCCCAGTGTAATAATGTGGAGCTTGGCAAATGAGCCAAATAGGAGCACGAAAGCTAAAGAATTTTTTAAGACACTTCATGATAAAGTAAAACAATTAGATCCTACTCGTCCCGTTACGCTAGTGAGCATGATCGGAAAAGGGGAGCAAACATTTGAATTCTGTGAAGTTGCGTGCGTGAATCGATACAATGGATGGTACACGCAACCAGGTCAGATTGATGAGGGAATAAAGTATCTCTCTTCTGAGTTGGATGAAATTTACGAAAAATATAAAAAACCTATAATTTTATCTGAATTTGGTGCAGATACCATTCCCGGGTATCATTCCCAGCCTCCTGAAATGTTTACTGAAGAATATCAGGTAGAATTTCTTAAAAAATATATCAAATTGATAAGAGAAAAGCCCTATATTCAAGGAGAACACGTATGGAACTTAACAGATTTTAAAACACCGCAAGGAATTATAAGGGTTGGAGGTTTCAATTATAAAGGGGTCTTCACGAGAGAACGGCAGCCTAAATTAGCCGCCCATTTTTTAAGAAAAATTTGGAAGGGCGAAGATATCTTTTCTTGAAAATTTTTTATTTTTTTACATCTCTCCTTAATTTAATACTATAAAATTCTCATGTGTATTATTTTTAGTTGTTAAACACGTTAAAAAAACACTCACCTATTTCCCAGAAAGAAAGATTTTAAAAATTTTGATGCTTAAGTTAATTATTAATAGAAAGAAAAACCATGTATCCAATTGTAAAAATGAACATTCAAGAATTAAGAGAAAAATTTAAAGAACCTCATCATCTTTTTACGACTTCGGACGAAATTACTTTATTCATTAGAGAATGGAAGCCCACAAGTGAGTCAAAAATCGGAATTCTCATCTTTCATGGAATAACCGCATATAGCGAGTTATATGGAGAGGTACTCTCAAAGCCCTTAACTAAAGCGGGATATTCTGTTTTTGGTTTGGATTTAAGGGGCCATGGGCTATCAGATGGCATTCGGGGAGATTATCCGAGTAAAGAGCGATTAATAAAAGATTTATGCGAAGTCATCTCCTTTATAAAAGAACAAAAAGAAAAATTAACAATTTTAGGCCATAGTCTGGGTGTAATTTCAGCGGCTATCGCATTAAATAATTGCATGGAAAAAATTGATGGATTAATCTTGCTAAGTGGGGCAAGGAAAGTAAGGGAAGGGGTCTATAAAAAACCCGGTCTTTTAAAAACATTGAAAATTCTTTTTAGTTCCTTGATTTTTCCAAGCAAACCTGTAATCACGTATTATCGTGATGGAATCACCGGTTTAGACGATCCATTAAGAAATTTTAACTATACCTTGCGTTTCATGCGCATTCTTAATGCAAAAGAAGTAACATTTCCGGAGAATGTGGATATCCCAGTATTAGTGGGATTAGGGGATCAAGATGAGATTTTTGAAATTGACGCGGCAAGGGAATTTTATGAAGAGATACCCGTTAAAAATAAAGAATTCATGATAATTAAAGGTGCGAAACACGCTGAATTTCCAGAAAATAGTTGGAATCAATTAATTAACTGGTTAAATAAAAATTTCAAATGATTTCTGATGATTTACATTTAGTAAATTAATTTAATCAAATGAATTTTTATTCCTTAAATTTCATTCGAATAACAATAAGATAAAAACATTTTATTAAGATATCATGCCTCATGGATTAGTAATCATGGAGTGGAATGTTAGATCAGGAGCGGAATTAGTAATAAAATATCCTGAGAAAGTTCTCCTTGATCAGAGAGTCATGTTGCGCATTTACGATATCCATGAATATGCCTCCAAAGAGGGCATAACGGCTTTCACGGACGATAATGTAAATATCATCTCATATTATTCTGGACCTAAAGAGAAACTATATATAATTCTTGTTCTAACTATTTTGGAAGATCCTGATGATTATGTGGAAATTTTAGAAAAAGTTTCTCAAATAATAATTAAAAACGCTAAAGATTACCAGTTCATGAAACTCTTACCCGGTTTATGGGAAAAGATAATTAAGAAAGAGTAAAATCATTCATTTAAAACAATTCTTCCATTAAATTAATAATATAATAAAATTGTTAGAAGAAAACTTAAAGCGTGGTTTTTTATATGGAATGCTAGGTTTATTTTTAGTAGGCCTACAACCGATAATACTCTTAGCCCGACCTACCATTCTCGATTCCTACATTTTTGCGACTATGGCAACCCTTTTTTCCACGTTATTTTTTTTACCTTTCATTCTCATGGAAAAAAATAGAACCAAGAAAAATAATCTTATTAAATCAAATAAGATTAAAGAAAAAAAATTTAATCAAGGTCTCATAAGAAAGAATTTTATATTTTTTCTGTATTTGGGAGCGGTGTTTGGTTTTGGCCGCATTTTTTTTTATTTTGGATTTGATTTGGTAGGTGCCACTATTGGAGCCGTTGTCTCTAAAGCTCGAATTTTAATAGCCCTTTTTTTTGGATTTATTATTTTAAAAGAAAAAATTAACCGTAATCAAGTAATTTTTTCTCTACTTCTCTTACTTGGGTTGATCATCGTAATAACTGGAGGAAATGTTGAAAATTTTGAGCTGAACATGGGTATTTTAATTCTTCTAGGAATTAGTGCTTTATGGACATTAGCGCATGTTCAAACCAAACCAATAATAGAAAATCAAGAAGTTTCACCTCTTTATATTGTATTTATTAGAAGTTTACTGGCATTTTTCGTGCTTTTTCCCACCTATTTTTTATTTTTTCCCGCTCAGAATATCTTCTTATTATTCGAATTGTACAATCTATTTTTCTTTATTTCTATTGGAGTGGTTCATGGGTGCGGGCTTTATTGTTGGTATAAAACCTTATCTTACATGCGTTTTTCTCGAGCAACCATGTTATTTTCTCCTACTCCTATTATTTCTGCATTTTTAGCCTTCTTTTACCTGGGAGAAGAGCTAACCATCTTTACGTTAATAGGAACTCTAATCGTTATTTTTTCAATAATCTTGATTATGAGGGAACAATCCCAAGATTTTGAAGAAATCGCTTAAATTAAGTTCCCTAAAATAAATTATCACCCCATTTTTTAACCAAATTTCATCCTTAATTGTTCACGATAATTATTTTTCTCTTTTGTTTACCAATACTATAATCTCCTTTTAAGAATTCAATCCATTAGAAATTATTTACATTTTTTTTATTTAAATCTAAAATTTACAAAAATATTTAAAATAAATTTGGCATTATAGTATTAATTAATTCTATTAAATAAGTGATCAGATTGGCTCAAACGAATGTTTCACTCCGCTTTTCGTTATTCGGAACTAAAATGTTGTATTTAGCTGTTCTCTCCATTTTATCGTTCATATTTGGATTACTAGCGATTTTCATTTTTGCGATGAGTATTATCAACTTGGTCCTTCAAATTCTCATCCTCATCATTTTCTTATTAGCTCTCGGAGACATTAAAGAAATAGGATATGCATTGAATAATAGACTCCTTCTTGAATTTCGTTCCAAAATCCTTTATGCGTTTTTATTAAATATCATTGGCGTGATTCTTTTTAACATCAGTCTAATCGTGTTAATTATTTTAGGAATTATCATACAAATCATAGCTGCTATCTTCCGAATTCAAGCATGGTCGCGATGCAATGATTTTTTCCTTCAAAATACTTCCATGTTTCCCCCAAATATAGGAAAAGATGCCATTGATGGCTCGAAATATATGAAATATGCAGCCATTCTCTATTTAACAGTAATTTTAAGTTTCATCGGAGCTATTTTGGAACTAGTAGGCTATTTTAAATTATCCTCATTAAAAAATCTACAGCAAATGGGAACGCAGCAATATATATCAGCACCCCAACCCACTGTTGCTCCAACAGCCCCTACAACCCCACAACCACCAGCACCAGAACCAACAGCTAAATTTTGCCCCCATTGTGGCAGTCCCATTACAGCAAGTCAAAAATTTTGCAGTACATGTGGTTCTGAATTATAAAAACTAAAAAAATTACTCGCAATAAATTTAAACTTCTTTTTTTTTTTCTCTGCATTTTTTTTAACAAATTTCAGTTAATTAATGAATATTTAAATCTATTTTTGATGAGGAGATGTCCCATTGAGAGAACTGCGTGATTTTTAAAATAATAATAATAATTATTTACTATTTTTCTAAAAAAGTGAACGCCAAAAGAAAATCTTGAAAAACCCTTTTTCTAACTCATCCATCTAAAAGAAGAATTAAAACCCAAATGAGTGCATAACTAATGATTATGGTTAAATTCGTAATCATCGTGGTTAATTCCTGATCATACTCAAACTCTACGGAAAAGGGAATGACCGCCAGCCCTACGGGAAGGATGAGAGAGATGGTAAGGATTAAGCGCGTTAAATGAAGGAATTGTGTAGAAGGTATAGTAAAAAATAAAAATAAGCCTAACAGAAGCCCAAACATGTATCTAAGAAAAAGGATTTTAAGAATATTATACCATTCCGATTTTTTAAATTTAAAATTCAAGTAAATTCCTAACAACAATAATGATAAAGGCGTATTTGCCCGATATAAAATATCTATTAAGTCCAGAATGAATATGGGCAATTGTGCGTTTGAAAAATTTAAAATAAGCGCAATAATATAAGTCATTAAGGGCGCTGATTTTCCTAATTGTAAAAGAAGCTTTTTTACATCAATTTTAGCCTCATTCGAGTCCGAATCATGAGAAAAAAGAGAACCAAAAATATAACAAACCACAAAAATCGTGAATGCATTTCCGGCGTCAATGAGAGCGATATATTGCATGCCTTCTTGGCCATAAATTCCATCGATCAAGGGAAAAGAAAAATGAGCCACGTTAAATCCAACCATCGTCATCACTAAAAGCCCTTTCAATTTTTTAGGATAGTTTTTAAATACTAAAAGACCTATTAAAGCCATTGCTATACCATATAAGATGTTTATCAAGGGTAAAAGGATTAAGGACGCACTAAATACAATGGTTCTCGTAACTTTTAAGATCACGGCGGGGAGCGTGACGTTAAATATGACCTTAGCAATAGCTTTTCCGTTTTCTTCGGGAATAACGTTAATCCTTTTGAGAAAATATCCCAAGGCAATGATGAATAATGAAAGAAGAAAAATATAATTCACATCTGCCATGGGAAAAATGTTTCCTATCTATTCAAATACTGTTTTAATACTGAAGTAAATTAAAAAAATAATTTATCTCTTTCGATTTTAATCCACCATTTAAGATATTCGACTTATGTTTATAATACGAGATAAAAACACCAAAAAGCAGAATAATTATTTGTAGATAAAAAAAAATTCAAAAACTATAAATGAAGTTTAAAATAAAATCTAAGTATGATCAACGCCAGTAATTTAATTTTATAGCCATGAGGTGAAAAGGAATGAAACCAAATTTATTGACGGATGAAAAAGTAATTATTACGGCGGCAATTACGGGAGGAATTCAAGGAAAATGGGCAAATCCAAATATTCCTATAACGCCAGAAGAGCAAGCGGAAGATGCTTTAGCTTGTTATAATGCGGGAGCTGCAATTTGTCACATCCACGTAAGGGGAGAGGATGGACAAAATACCGCAGATCTAAACGTTTATAATAAGGCTGTCAGATTAATTCAAGAAAAGTGTCCCATTATTACCCAGATTGGGAATGGTATCGGAGCGCGGATTGCCTATGGAGTAAAAACAAGTAGTAAGGGAAAAAAATATGGTCAAGCAGTTGTCATGCCCACCCTCAAGGAACGTTTAAATCTTTTGAACATTGAACCTGTTCCTGACATGTATACGATAAATGCAGGAACTTTTGAATTCCGAACAAGATATGGTAATCATACTTTTGAAAATCCCATTGATTTTAACAAGAAATTCGTGAAAAAATGTAAGGCAAAAGGATGCGGAATAGAAATTGAAGTTTATGATACGGGACACATTGAAAATGTCATGGATTTGGTCGAAATGCGAGCTTTAGACCCTCCCCTCCACTTTTCTATAGTATTAGGGATTAAAGGAGGTGCTCCTGCGACCGTTGCGAACTTGATGCACTTGTTAGAACAGATTCCAGAGGGTTCTACATGGCAAGTGGTCACGATTGGGAAATATAACTTGCGATTAACGACTATTGCGATGTGCATGGGAGGAAATATCCGGACAGGCTTAGAGGATACATTACATTATGCGAAAGGCCAACCCGTGGAAAGTAATGCTCAATTAGTGAAGCGCATGGTACGCTTAGCCAAGGAGTTAGGGCGAGAGCCTGCTACACCTGATGAGGCACGGGAAATGCTAGGCTTGAAGAAATAAAAAATCGGTTAATAATTTAATGATAGATCTTTTTTATTAATGCTTCGGAATATAAGGAAAATCGGCAAAAAATTCAACTAGGTGACGCATATGACGGCCTCTCTTAAAAAAACCTTGAGAAAAATTGCTTATCTTGAAGTAAAATATATCAAATTAAATCATTTCATGTATTTATTTCCATGGATTTTTTATATCAATTGAGAGAAGGATAATTAGACGGAAAATGAGGGCGTTTAAGAAGATTATTATTTGAAGTGTTCTAAAATAAAATTAAATATTAAAAATAAGTTACATTAATAAATAAACGAAAAATAAATAAAAAAAAAAGAGAGGAAAAAATAAAAAAGGGAAAAAAATGAGCGGACAACTAAAAACCATTGCTATTATTGGCGTTGGCTTTATGGGAAGGCAGATTTTAGCAAAAAATGCTTTATTAGAATATACAGTTCGTGCATTTGATAAGGATCAAGAAGAAGCGAGAAAATACGTGAATTCGCAAGCACGGAAAAAGAAAAGAAAGAAAATCCCGGGAGGAGTTACTTTCCATGAAACCCTAGAGGAAGCAGTGGCAGATGCCGATTTCATCATAGAAGCCATTCCTGAACAGTTGGAATTAAAAAAAAAGATTTTTACGGAAATAGATAAAGCGGCACCTTCTCATACGATTATTGCTACTAACAGTTCCTCCATTCCCGTATCAAAAATTGAGGATGCGGTTCAGCGAAAAGATAAGGTCATTAATGTTCATTTTTATAATCTCACGACAATTCCCATGGCAGATATAATGCGTGGTACGCAAACAAGTGATGAGACCTTCGAAATAAGTAAGAAATGGGTGGAAAGCATGGGAATTACACCCATTATCGTGAAAAAGGAATGTTATGGCTTTGTTTTTAATCGAATTTGGAGGGCTGTTAAAAAAGAATGCCTCGAAATTTGGGCGGGAGGTCATGCAGATATTGAAGAGGTTGATAAGGCTTGGAAAATTTTTACAGGCATGGGACTTGGCCCTTTCCAACTCATGGATGCGGTCGGTTTGGATGTTGTATATGATATTGAATTATCCTATTATAAAAATAGTGGAGATCCACGGGATAAACCTCCGGATATTTTAAAAGAGAAAGTAGAAAGGGGTGAGCTTGGACTTAAAACTAAAAAAGGTTTTTACACCTATTAAAATTCTATAAAATTTTACCTCTACTTCTTTTAATTTTATCGGATGGTGTTATTTTATAAAACATTTTAATTAAATGAATATTTATTCACAAAATGACATTTTTATTTGGACCAGTTCCTAGTAGAAGATTAGGAAAATCTTTGGGAGTAGATCCCGTCCCGTCGAAAACATGCAATTATCAATGCATTTATTGTCAATTAGGGAGAACTACAAATTTTACGAATACACGTGAAAATTTTTATCCCGTGGAGGTTATTCAGAATGAAATGAAAGAAGTACTATCTCAAAAAAATCTTAAATTTGATTATCTCACATTCATTGGAAGTGGAGAACCCACATTATATAAAGATTTAGAATTATTAATTCGTCATGCTAAAACGTTAACAGAAAAACCCATTTGCGTGATAACTAATGGAAGTTTATTGTCTGATAAAGAAGTGAAAGATGCCCTAATGTTAGTTGATGTAGTTTTACCAACTTTAGATGCTGGTGATGAAAAATCTTTTATTAGAATAAATAGGCCTCATCCAAGCATTAAATTTTCAGAAATGGTAAATGGATTAATAGAATTTAACAAAAATTATAAGGGAAAATTTTGGATTGAAGTAATGGTGATGAAAAATCTTAATGATTCAGTAGAGGAATTAAGAAAAATTAAAAGAATAATGGATGAAATAAAACCGGACAGAATTGATATTAACGTGCCCATTCGCCCTCCTGCTGAAAAATATGTCAAAATTCCTGGTAAGGATTTAATTCCGCGCTTAAATCAGGTATTCAAAGAGTATAATAATATAAATTTTCCTGAAGAGGGGGATTTTATCCTTCATTCTAAGGATTTACAAGGAGAATTGGTTTCAATCTTAACAAGACATCCAATGCGGGAAGAACAAATCATTGAAACATTTATGAAAGAACAAATGAAAAAAGAAAAAATTATAGAAATCTTAACCGATCTTGAATCTAAAGGAAAAATAAAAAAATATTATTATGAAGATAAAACTTTTTGGAAAGCTTGTTGAATTCAATTTTTTCCTATAGTTTAAACATTTCACTTGTTTTTAAAAAGGAAATATATTAAATTTCTCGGGGAAAAATTTTTAAGATCATTTATTGATCAACTTTATCTGGATCCTTCGGGATTTTAGCTTGTAGATTGAAGCTTGTTTCTCTAAGCAGTGTAAAATTAATTACCGGGTTTTTTTCCTTCATATTGGATTCGGATTTTTATAAGGTTTGATATATTTTTTCAATTAATTAATGATTCATGTGGTTATAATTAACTCAAAAATATCTGGTTTAAATTATTTCACAGCTTTTTATCTTTAATGAAGAGAAGCAGACTATACCTTTAATTTGTTAAAATGAAACATTAGAAATTTTTTCAATTAATCTAATAAAAGGAAAAAGGAAGCCTTTCCATTCATGGAAAAGATATGGAAAAGGAATTATTTAAATTGGTGTGCTTAATGTTATACATGAGGAAGTATTAAAAAATTATTTAAGAATGAGGATAATTATTTTAAATTACTCTTGAAAAAAAAATCATGTCTATATATGGATATCACCTTACTATATTAAATTTCCATTCGCATTAAATATTAAAATTATTTTACATTTTACTATATGGGTTGTATTTTTATAACAAATAAGAAAAAAATAAAGGGGGATTAAAATCAGCAGCATTTCGCAAGAAGAAATCGCAAAGCAAATTAAAGGAATTGTAATATGCAAGGAAAGCGGAGAATTTCTTTTAGACTTGATTTTAGATACGCACATTAATCCGATTTTATTATCCTCGTTTGTTGGCGCCTTGTCATTGTTCGGAAAAGATAGCATGGGGAAAATAGAAGAAATTATCATTAAGGGATTAGATGTTCAAATTATCGTGGTCACAGCCCATAGACTTATTTTAATTATAATAGTTGATAAAAATTTTCTTTCTGAGGATGCACGGGAAGAAGCGGAAAAAGCTTTAGAACATTTTTATACCCTCTACAAGGATGAGATCGCTACGTGCGTGGACATTTCTCGCTTCACTTCATTTAAACGCCTTCTTTATAAACAAATAGAAGATTTTTTTGAAAATAAGAAAAATTCAAGTACTAAACAAGATTTTGGTTTCTTCACGGAAGCAATCCGAAAAATGCGCCAACAAAAAAGCACTTGATCTCTTTCCCAAGGGAGGGTGAAAGATTTTTTTTGAAATAATTAATAATTAATGTTTTAAAATTCTAATTTATTAGCGAAATCAAAAATGGGTTCCATCCATGAGTTAGTTTATCTTTCAATGATTGAATTTGATTGCTCATCACATTTTAATAAAAATCAAGTCGCCCTTTTTAACACCACGTGATTGAAAAATCCGCTCCATTAAATTACATTTAACTTTAAACAAATAATAAATTGGCTTGCCAATCGTGCTTGAATCGTGTAAACATTCAAAATTTCCTTGTCCCTTTGATAAAATGGCGTGATTTTCGGAATAAAAATAGGTCTTAAATTCTCTTGAAACATTAGACAAATCAATACCCGGAATGGGACTCGACTCAATTACTTTTACCATGCTTGTCAGGTTAATTTCCTCGGCATCCTCCATAGTAGCATCATTAATGATGGGCGATGCTCGGACGGCATATATTATTTCTAAATGGGGATACATTTCTCGTAAAATCGTGATTAATAATTTATCAAACACGATTTCTCCGGCATTATCGCCAAGAATTAGTAACCCTTTAGAATTATCGAGAGTGGCTTTAAAAGATTCATAATCATTAATTTTTAATTGCTGGGGAATGAAATTGGTTAGATCTTGGATTAAATTAATTTCATGCTGACTCGCAAAATCGATTGTATTTCCTAATGCAGCGATAATTAATGCTTTAAATAATGGATCCTCAGTCGTTTTAATTGAATTAAGAATCTTATCATGATATCTTAATGCTAGAGAATTATATTTTTTTTTTAACTCTCGAAAGGGATCGGGATTATTTGCCACTTGTGAAATTAAATCATAGAGATATCGCGCAACCATCGGTGCTGTCGTGTTATCAAAATCTTTCTCAAGCAAATAAGCCATCACTTTTTTTTGAAGAAATATAATATCCGATCGAGGGAGTTTTAAATCTAAATGTTTTATTGCATTTAATATCTGATTAAATAAACAGCCAACGCATTCAGGTTCTAATCGCATTTTCTTTTACTTGGTTTCTACTTTATAATTTAGAATTAATTAATAGTTTAATTTTTAATTAATATATAAACTGAGAATTAATGAAACGAGAAAATATTCTATATTAGTCCTAATATGAAAAAAAGATTAAGAAAAAATTTATAATTTCCTATTAATGTATAAACTAAGAATTTTTAAATGAAAAGAGTAAATTATTCTATATTAGCATTAATTTAAAAAAAAGGTGAAAAAACATTTCTGAAAAAAGTGAAGAAACTCCCTTTAATGTAGGACAAACATTCATCATTGGCTTGGCATTTTTCTCCTCTGAAGTCGCATGGTCGCTTTACAATGCTCAAGTTCCCTTGCTTCTGAATAATTATCTAACTTTATTAACATTTGTAGGTTTTTGGATGGCATTGGATAACATTCTAGGAATAATTTTACAGCCAATTATGGGCTCCATCTCAGATAATACCCGAACAAGGCTCGGTCGCCGCATTCCTTATCTAATCGTGGGAGTCCCTTTAGGTGCACTATTTTTTGCCTTAATTCCGACAGCTACATCACTTTTTATGTTATTATTATGGATGTTTTTTTTCGGATTTAGTATGGGATTTTATAGGGCTCAAGCCGTATCATTAATGCCCGATTTTGTAAAGCCAGTCCATAGAAGCAAGGGAAATGCTATTATCAATTTCATGGGGGGCGTAGGTGTGGCCATTGGCTATGGGTTTAGTGCGTTGCTTGATTTTTTTACAGATCAGAGAGTTGGTCTTCAGATTTTATTTACCATTATCTCATTCATCATGATTGGGGCCCTTATTGTACTCTTACTTAAAATAAAGGAAACGGAATCTTATGGATATCAATTAGTTTTAGAAATGGAGGCTAAATTACAGCAAAAAGTTAAAAAAGAGAAAAAAAAACCCCCCCTCATTGAAAGCATTAAAGATGTTATTCATGAAGAAGATAAAAGCACGCTTTTCATACTCTTAGCTATATTTTTTTGGTTTGTTGGCTATCAAGGAGTTGTTGCATTAATTTCGATTTATGGCGTCTCTGTTTTAGGATATACTTCAGGATTGGCGGGGTTTTTACCCTTTCTCGTGGCTGTACCGCTTTTAATTACGATCTATCCCATGGCTATCGTTGCCACCAAAATCGGACGTCGCAAGGCGATAAAAATAGGAGTGATATTATGGATCGCAATGCTCGTTCTCGGTTATTTTCTTGGATTGGTCAAAGCAAGCATTTTCATAATGGCAATTCCATTAGCGATACTTGGAATTGGATGGGCCTTAATAAATACTAACTCCATAGTCATTGTGTGGGAGCTAGCACCAACTCATGATAAAATCGGAACTTATACTGGGCTTTATTACTTTTTTTCTTACATGGCTGCAATATTAGGTCCAATGATCGTGGGTATTCTTACGGATATTTTTGGCATAGAAACTTTATTACTAAATGCATCTTACTTTTTTATCGCAGCCTTAATTTGCATGTTTTTAGTAAAACGTGGCGAGCCTGAGCTGTCTGAAGAAGAAAAATACAAGAGGCAAATGGCAATTTTAGAAGCTCAAGAACCTTAAATTCTTCTTTTTTTTTTCTCTTACTTAATTGTTTTTCCTTTAATTTAATTTTACTAGATTAGCGTTCCAAGCGAAAAATTGTCATTATAAAAATAAAAAGAAAAAAACTCCTTGCGAACTAACGTTCGCTTCTAATCACCAATCTTTATTCCTTGTAAGGGTAAATTGACATTCATGGATGTGAAAAATCCATTTCCAAAGAATTTTTGGAAAAAAAAAACACAAGGAAAAAAAAAATAAAATAAAATATTATAATATAATGTCTATTTTAATGGTTTCCATGGGTTCTGGTATCTTTTTTGCTGATTTTAGATACGCCAATATCAAATTTTTCAGCATTTCTTGCATCAAATTGTTCAGAGGAATAGATTTTTCATTAATTTCTAATTTAACTTCAGCCATGTGTTAAAATAAGTAATTTCGAATTTTAAAAATTTATATAATAAATTATTATCTCATTAATTCTCATTAATTCTCGGAATCTTTATGGACGAAATTGAAAACTATAATGAAAATCAAGTATAAAAGAACTGAAACCTCATCAAGGTGAAACGTCCCTTAGTGCTTCCAAAACATCAAGGGTTAGATGATGTTCAATTTTACAACATGATTGATTTATTAGAGCCTCATCCTCTATTTTTAATACGTTAAGAAAAAAATCTTTCAAAATTTCATACTTTTTAAGAGTATCCATTGCTAATAGTTTTCCTTTGCGGGTTAAACGTATTGCCCTTCGAGGGCTCCAATCGATTAATCCTTTTGCTTTTAATTTATGCAGCATTTCTGAAACAGAAGGCGGTTGAACATTTAGAAATCTTGCGATCTGAGAATTATTAACCCAGCCCCCTTTTTTCGATTTCGAAATGAGATAAATTGCCTTTAAATAATCTTCTTGACTTTCTTTTATACTTTCCATGAATATTACTCTCGCTCAATTATTGAAAATAGATCTTGAAGCAGTAATGGGATAATTAAATTAATACAAAAATTAAAAAAAAAATCATTTTTCTTGTTCTATTTCTTCGATCCTTTTTGAAATATCCTCTAATGCTTCTTGGATCGCTTTTAATTCGGATTCCATGTATTCTTTCTCCTGTTTTAACATGGTTAATTGATCAGCAGGCGTGGCTACTACGGGAGCCGTGGGGGTAGGATAGCCGGGCGCTACCCATGGATTATACACGGGTGTTCCCCATCGGATTCCTCTCCACCATCCTCTCCCTCGTCCCCACCATCCACGACCGTATCCTCGACCCCATCCAAGTCCAGGACCCTTCGTATATCCAGGACTGCTATAACCAGCACAATATCCTAAAGCACGACCTGTCATGGGTCCTAAACCAGCCGGACCCGTTCCATCTCCTCCTGGCATTTTTATTACATCATCTCCTTTTTTACAATTTTTTTTTAATTTCAAGTAACAAAAGTTAATCACCTTATATAAATTTTGTGAATATATATTCATAACGTGGAAGAATTGTTTTTAATAAGATTTGGGGTATTCGGAAAATGAATGATTATTCAATGATGCGCATCTAATTAAAATAAAGAAAATAAAAGAGAAATTAAAACTCAAGGAAATGATTCAGAGAATTTCTTTGCATCTTTTTAAATCCATTCCAGGTTCTAACAAGGGTAAAAAATTAGCTAAAGAGGTAGCCAAACTTTTCGAATGAGTTTTGAAAGCCTTATCATCTTCATATTTCTCATAAAAAATGATTTCGTTTTTTCCTTCAACGATATGAGGGATATATTCCAAAGTTCCGGGCTCTGAAGCCTTAATTTTTGGAACCACTTCTTTTAAAACCTCGATAGCTTGTTCCATTTTACCCTCCCTTACTTTCACGGTTGCTATAATGGTTAACATTAGTTTTAATCACGTTTTTATATTTTTTAATCTTCTACCAAGATATACTTATAAATTCATCTTCATTTAAAAAGAGAAAGTAAAACAATATGACGAAAATACCAAAGCCGATAAAAAAGCCGCCGGATGAAGCGGAATTAAATTCACGATTAGAAAAAGTACGAAATTTGATGAAAAAAGAAAATCTAGATTATTACGTTGCATTTGATCCGGTTAATATTTATTATCTTACAAATTTTGCGAATTATGTTCACGAACGGCCCTTTATTTTGATCATTCCGAAAAATGGAACCATAAAATTTTTAGTACCTCTCTTGGAAAAGACTCACGTAGAAACACGCGCTCGTTGTGAATTAGAGTTGATTCATTATTTTGAATATCCCGCACCCAAAGGACAAAACTGGAATGATGAATATCGAAAACTCATCGAAAAGGATGCTCGTGTGGGAGTCGAATCAGCCATGACGCTTAGAATTTATGAAGAAACGCCGGGTCAAAAAATAAGAACGGATATCATTGACGAATGCAGGTTAATCAAGACGGACTATGAAATCGGTAGAACCGTCCATGCATGTAAAATCATTAATCAAGGTCATGATAAACTGCTAAAAATTTGCAAGCCGGGTGTTCCTTTCATTAAAATTTATAGTGAAGTTTCAAGCTACATGCAAGGAAAAGTATTGAAAGACTTACCTAATTTAAATCCAATGGTTTCTAAGGCAGATGCCATTGTATTGCCTCCTAGCATTTCATACGACCCTCATAACATGACGAACATTTTTTTTACCATGGAGCACGGGGGTCCTCACGTGTCTGGTGTTGGAGGGCAATTAGATGGATACGGTGTCGAGATTGAACGTTCTTTTTTCTTAGGAGAGGTTCCAGAAGTTGCAAGAGAACCATTTCAAGTCATGATGGAAGCACGGGAAAAAGCATTTGAATTAGCAATACCGGGAGAAAATTTCAGTAAAGTCGATGAGGCGGTGCGCAAGATCTTCCAAAAGAGAGGATATGGAGATAAATTGCTCCATCGTACAGGCCATGGCTTGGGTATCACAGGACATGAAGCTCCTTTTGTGGCAATTGGCTATGATAGAGTAATTGAACCAGGAATGATCATTAGTATTGAACCGGGAATTTACCTTCCAAAAATTGGAGGGTTTCGACATTCTGACACGGTTCTAATCACGGAAGATGGAAATCTAAGCTTAACCAAAGCGCCAGAGACATTGGAAGACTTGACGCTTCCGGTAGACTAGACGTGAACCTTGTTGATGCGCATCATCCCATGGATTGCCCCATGAATGGTATCTTAAGCAGATTCATCATGTTCGCTTAGCAAATTCTTTAAAAATGGGATCATTCAAACGAATAGAGCGAGTAATTTAAAAATTTGTTCATGTACATTTAATTCCCGAAAATCCATGACTTTTTATGGAGTTCAACTTACATTTTTATCATAGAGAATAATATAGGAAGTGAAAAAATGGAATACGAAACCCTAAAATTTGAAGTTCGGGACGATGGAGTGGGTATTCTTACCTTTAATCGGCCAGATCAACTAAACGCCATGAATTTTCAGATGTCGGAAGAGCTTCATTCGGTATATGATCATTTAATGACCAATCTTGATTGTAGGGTATTAATCTTAAAAGCAGAAGGAAGAGTTTTTTGCGCGGGATTAGATCTTAAAGAATCTACGATATTGCAATCTAAAAAGAAACCTGAAGAGCTAAAGGAGAAATTTTTCTTTTTAAATGTACCCGAAAAAGACATCATTAAGGCAAAAATTTATGCCCAATGGCGAGCTTCTCAAATCATCGTGAAAATGCGAAGAATCAGCCAACCCATCATCGCACTGGTTCAGGGAGCCGCTTCTGGTGTTGGTTTTGCTTTTTCCCTCGCTTCTGACTTTCGCATTGCGAGTAAAGAAGCACGGTTTAATAATGCATTCATTAAAGTAGGCTTTTCAGGAGCGGATTTAGCTTGTAGTTATTACTTGCCTCGCCTTATTGGGATGTCTAAAGCCGCAGAGATCTTATATACGGGAAGATTTATAGAGGCAGATGAAGCAGAAAAAATAGGATTAGTTTTGAAAGTTGTAGAGAAGGAAAAATTATTGGAAAGCGGTCTTGAATTAGCAAGTGATTTATTGGCAAAAAGTCCATTGGGACTGCGCATGACGAAAGAGGCTATTAATTTATCGATGGATTCGCCCAGTTTAGAAACCATAATACAATTAGAAAATAGAACTCAAATGTTATGCTCCACTTCTTCCGATTTGAATGAAGGGATTGCAGCTTTTTTCGAAAAAAGAAAGCCGAAATACCCGCTAAAATGAAGATATTAATTAAAGGATGAGGTCTGTCTTTTTAATTTTCTTTCCAATCTTTTTTTTTTTATTTGTATTTTTTGCTCCAAAAAAAGAAAGAGTTCCTGAAGAATGATCATAAAAGACGATTAAAAAAAACCCCTCTATTTTTGTGTTCATGTCTAATTTTGTCCAAAATTGGTTTGACTATTCGGCGACTGTCATTTTAAAATGAATTAATAAATATCTTTCATTATTTTTTTTAATATTTTAATTAATTAATCTAAAGTTTTTAAAAATACTTGATTTTTCCGAAAATCATAAAAGTTTTTCTTAACAACCATTTAAGACACATGAGAACGTGAGTATTATATGATGGAGTTTAAAACCATACAATTTGAATTAAAGGAAAATGGAGTGGGGATATTAACTTTAAAAAGACCAGAAAAATTAAACGCAATCACCTTCCAAATGGAGGAAGATTTACATGCGCTCTTAGATCATTTAATGGTTAATTTAGATTGTCGCGTTTTAATTTTAAAAGGAGAAGGTAGAGCTTTCTGTGCCGGCATGGATCTTCAAGATGGCATCATACTGAATTCAAAAAAATTACCCCCAAGTCTTGAAAAATTCAATTTTTTAAATATTTCCGACCCCTTGAAACGTAAAATGTACCATCAATGGAGAATTAGCCAAATTTACGTTAAAATGAGAAAAATAAGCCAACCCATCATTGCCTTAATTCATGGAGCCGCTACAGGTGGGGGAATGGGTTTTGCTTTGGCTTCAGACATGCGCATTGCAACTCCTGAAGCGAAATTCATGAATGCGGCTGTACATCTCGGTTTAAGTGGAGCAGACGTGGGAATGAGTTATTTTCTCCCCCGGTTAATTGGAATGGCGCGAGCAGCAGAAATCTTATATACGGGGCGATTCGTGGATGCTAAAGAAGCTGAAAAAATCGGTTTAGTTTTAAAAGTCGTTGAGAAGGAGCAGTTATTAGAAGAGGGCATAAAACTGGCAGAAGAACTATTAACTAAGAGTCCTTTAGGCCTACGAATGACAAAAGAGGCAATTAATCTCTCATTAGATTCTCCGAGTTTGGAAAACATGCTTCAATTCGAGAATAGCTCAATCGTCGTGACCTTTTCTGCTAAAGATATTCAAGAAGCGACCTCAGCATTTTTTGAAAAGAGAAAACCACGATATCCTTTAAAATAGAAGAATCTTATTAAATATTAAAGATGAATAAAGAATTGTAAAAAGATTTTAAATCTAATATCGCGTGAAATAAATAGAAACCTCAATTTAACGTATAAAAAAAAAGAAAAAGATTATTTATAATGCACTAAATACAGAACATTATTATAATCATTTTTCCTTCTTATTCATCAATTTCTATAATTTCTTCGACGATTTTGCTTGAATATTTATTCTCGTGTAAATAATTTTTCTTGTTTCTATATTTAAAATATTGGACTCCATATTCCTTATTTTTGTAGATAAATAAATTTAATTTAAAATTGTTTTTGGTGTTCAAAATTGGAGTTGGCGATTGAAACTAATAGGTTAAAAAAAAAATTTGGAAACCTTGTTGCTGTAGATGAAATTGATTTAGAAATACCCCAAGGAAAATTATTTGGTTTTTTGGGACCAAATGGGGCAGGAAAAACCACGACTATTTCCATGTTAAGCACGATTCTTCCACCCACAAGTGGAAATGCATTTATCTTAGGATATGATTTAGAAAAAGAAGCTAAAGAAATTAAAAAGCATATAGGGGTCTGTCCTCAGGAAATCGTGCTCTATGAGAGATTAACCGCACGCGAAAACATTCATCTCATTGCTCAGATGCACGGAATGAATAAAAAAGATTATAAAGAAAGAACGGAAGAGTTATTGGAAAAAATGAATCTTTTAGAACGGGCTGATGATTTGGTTAAAAAGTACTCGGGAGGCATGAAAAGGCGGGTTAACGTGTTAATGGCCGTAATTCATGAACCTGATGTTATATTTTTTGATGAACCGAGTGCGGGATTAGATCCCCAGAGCCGTCGAGTAGTTTGGGATTTTATTAAAGATTTTCAAAAAAAGAACTGTACCATTCTGTTAACCACTCATAACATGGAAGAGGCAGATGATTTATGCGATGAATTAGTCATCATTGACTATGGCAAGATCATTGCCCATGGAAGGCCCAATGAGTTGAAACAGCGTTTAGGAGAAGGAGATGTTATTGAGTTTAAGGTGGAAGAAAAGAATCGACCAAAACGGGATGAAATCATTTCCAGATTAAAACAATTAGATTTCATTAAATGGGCAAAAAAAGTGGGAAAAGGGCGTATAATTTTAAATGGGTTAGATTGCTTGAGAAGAATTTCCGAAATAATGGATGCAGTTCAAGTTAAAATGCTTGACATTTCTATTAGAAAAAACACTTTAGAAGATGTTTTTCTTGATTTAACGGGGAGGCGTTTGCGAGATTAATAAATAGAGGTGTAAAATTCATGAATTTTAAAAATAAAAATAAGAAATATAAGAATAAGGGGCATGTTTGGCCTCTTTTTGTAAAGAATTTAAAATCCATGTACAGGGATAAAGCTCAATTAACGTGGCTAATTGGATATCCTCTACTTCTCATAATAGTTTTTGCCTTGGCTTTTAATCAAACATATTCTCGGTCAAAATATGATTTAATAATTATTAATCATGATCCAGAAGAAGGCGGAACTGCTTACTCTAGAAAAATGATTCAAATCCTAAAAGAAGAAGTAACTGATTACATTCAAATCATTGGAGAAGTAAATGAATATTCACTGGAGGAAGCTGAAAAATTATTAAAATTTGAAAACATCGATGCAATAATCATAATTCCTTCTAATTTTTCTGAATTAATTAACAGGCGAAAAGAACCTCAAGTATTCATTAGGACAATTCCCGATGAGGTAACGGAAGGCGTGGTCACTTCGATCGTAAAACAAATTATCGATCACCTTATTATCATTCGAAATGGAGGAACACCTTCTAAAATAATAACAACTCGTCTTGAAAATACGATACAATTGACTGCCTTTGATTATCTTGCCCCCGGTTTTGTTATAGCGGGAGTTCTTGTATGCATTAGTCAAATTTCACTTTTTTTTGCTGAAGAAAAAGAGAAGCAAACGTTAAAAAGGCTTTGTACCACGCCCGTTGCTCGGAGCGAAATCCTGCTTTCAGGAATGCTTTCCCAATTATTCGTTGCTTTGATTCAAACTATTCTCCTGCTATTCTTCTTGTATCTCGTCGGAGCTTATTTTGTTGAAGGTGTTAATATATTTTTATTGATTCTGATTCCCATGATTTTTGCCTTTACATGTCTTGGATTGGGACTATGTCTGGCTTCGCTAACAAAATCTACAGCTTCAGCTGGGGGACTAGCTTGGTTTATCATATTACCCCTTCAATTCTTGGGGGGACTATTTTTTTACTTTGAGAATCCCATTTCACATTCCATACCAACCTATTACGCAGCTCGTGCCATGCGGCAAGTGATGATAAATGGTGCTACTACGTGGAATGTTATTGGATTAGATATTACCATTATCTTGAGTATAGGGGTTATCTCTACTCTCATTGGGATTATTTTATTTCGGCATGATACTGCCATCCTTTAATGTTTTTTTTTTTTCTTTCTTTATATTTTTACTTCTTTATATTTTCATGTTATTAATAGTAAATTAATGGAAGAGAATTAAAATCATAAGTATTATTAAAAAATCCTAAGAAAGTTCCCCCCCGCCTAACTTTTTAAAAATAGAAGAGCGAAATTCCCTTTAAGCATAATGAGAATTGATTTTTCATCATCTTCTAATTTCCTTTTAGAAATAAATAGAAGAAAGAAAAAAATAAAGAATTTATCATTTTTATTCTCTAATCTGGAGTTTTGGGGTTATTTTTGAAGCACCACTAAAGTTTGTTATGATTGGACAATGTGAAAACACTTTTTCCATTAATTCTTCAATTTTTTCTCTCGGAGCATCCGCTTTTATCCGAATTACGGGTTCAAGTTTATCATAGCCGGCTAATTTTGTATCATCAAGTCCAAAAATGGCTCCTAAATTTATGTGTCCGCGCGAGAAGAGTTTCATTTCTTTAATATTAATATTCATTATTTTAGCCCAAAATCTCGTCACGGCAATGATACAAGCACCAATCGAAGACAAAATGACAAGTAAAGGAGAGGGGCCTTTATTCGTTCCATCTAATCCAGCAGGAGCATCTATTAAGAGTTTAAAAGGCTCACCACCAGGATTTCCCATTACACATTCTATTTGCATTCCTTCTTTTAGCATTGTGCATTCTACGTTGAAATTTTTTTCTCCCTTACTCCAATCTTCTTTGATAGCTTCATATGTTTCTTTAAATGAGGGCATTTTTTATCACTTTTATAATTTAGAATAAATATTCATTAGATGATTTAACTAATTTTTGTTCTTATAAAAGCATTTCCAATTTTTTCATGGTTACAGATTTTTTTTCTTGATTAGAAGGGAAAGTCCGCATACAATAATAGTAAAATAAATAATCACGTCCCTTTTTTTTGAAAATGAGATTAAAATGAAGTATTTTCACATGTTTAATCTTTATTTCTTGAATGATATTCATATCAGATTGAATAATATTTTAATTTCTCATTTCAGTTATAAAGAGAAAAAAGGGAGTTAATCAATTAATAGATCCTATTAGGGTGAAGATTTTTTTTTGGGAGTAAAAAATCTTTTAAGAAGAACCGTAAAAAGAGTTGAAAACTTGGGGAGTTTTAAAATTCTTTCATTGCATCATTTTTTAAATAAAATTAAAATTAAATGTTTTTTTTCTGCTCATTATACGGGTTATAAATATCTAGAATGCAATTAACAGCGTCGTGGATGGCTTGAATATTGTCAAGCGCAACGCCATAAAAGATATCGTCTTTTGAAAAATTTACATGAGTGATTTCCGTTAATCCTATTAGAGCTTCTTTTATGATTTCATAGCATGCTAATGCATTTTCAAAATCTTTAACAGAATTTTTTTTCCCGGACAAAATACATCTCATTTTTAGACATTTTATTCATTCAACATTCAAGAGCTAATTAAAAAATGAAAAGCGGTACATTAAAATGATCTTTAGTCCGATTTTTAATGTAAGAGATTAGACTTCAAAATATTCATTTAAGATTCTTTGTCGGATTTAAAATCTTTATTTAAAAATTAACGCCTGGAGCCTATTTTTGATTCTTTATGATTAATGGAAATTTAAAAATCGCTTATCAATAAAAACGACAAGGTTTCTCTCTCTCATCTTAAATCATATCGGATTCATTCATGCTTTCGTAAAAATGCGAGTACATTATACCGAATTATCTAACTACATGAAAGCGACAGAAAACCGATTATCTGATTTATATGAAGAAAAAGGAAAAGAATTCGAGGAAGGCGGAAATCTTCTTGAAGCTATAACATTATATGAAAAGGCATTGTGGTTAAACCCGGATAAATCTCATTTGCGTGCCTATGTAGAAAGTATTAGAAATGAAATGATTTAAATAGGTATTAATTCTCATTCAAGGGCATCTAGAAGAAAATCCGTGATGTATTTAGTTTCTATATTATTTTGTGTCTTATAATTTACATATCGATAATTAAAAACACAGAGCGGGCAAGCTGAAATAATTAATTTTGAATTCACTTCTTCAAATATTTTAGAGCCAATTTTAATCGTGATGCTACTATCTACGCCTCTTATTCCGGAACCTGCTCCGCAACAAGGTGTGTTTTCTTCTTTTTTATTCAGTTCATTAATAGAAGTTTCTGTTTTTTCGAGAAGTTCTCGCGGTTCTCTATATATTTTCAGATTATTAAGTTTTCGAACCATTCTACAAGCATCATGATAACTTACCCTCTTATTTAATGGTTTCAATTTTATTTTGCCTTGCTTTTCTAATTCATGGATTACTTGAATCACGTGTTTTACATTAATATTAAAATTCTTTATATATTTGGGATATATTTTATTGAATGCATAAAGACACCCAGCACATGTTACGAGAATATTTTTAATTCCAAGATTCTTGAACAGCGAAAAATTATCCTCCATTATTTTTTTTGCTATTTCAACTTTTCCTGCACTATAAACATATTCTCCACAGCATGGTTCATTTTTTAATATTTTAAAATCATAATGGGCTTTTTTAAGAATTTCATAGGATGCACTAGCACTTTCTTTCACTCTAAATGAGGACATGCAACCCAAAAAAAGCAAGGTGTCAGAATCTTTCTGCTCAAATAGCTCTTCAGCTTTGTATTTTTCAGGCAACCAATTTAGACGCTCTTCCGGATTTCCATTTACGGAATTATTATACTTTAAAATACCTTCAATTATTTTTTCATGAATTTCAAGAGGAGCTTTCCCCAATTCCACTAATTTAGCTTTGGACGCATGAATTATTTCCGTGATGGGAATCTTTTGAACGCAAACTAAATCACAGATTCCGCATAGTGTACAAGTATACATCGAGTTTAATTCTTCATCTGTTATTTCTATATTACTATAGATTTTATCGGCAATTTTTAATCTCCCGTTTGGAGATTTCAGCTCATCTTGCGTAACAAGATATGTATCGCAAGACTCAAGACATTTTTTGCAATCAAGACACGAGTGAATTTTTTCGATTATTTGATTTTCTTTCATTTTGACTCTTAAATCTTTGTTATTTTATTAAAATAATTAAAATATCTTTTTTTTAGTAAAATGAATATTTATTAAAAAATGGGGTATAATTTTCTTTTATTCCGTTAAATTTTTTTCCTTCCCTTTCCATGACTCACTACTCATTTCCGAGAAAAGGAATCGGCGAACTTGTTCTTGCAAAATAAATGCATTTTTAGGATCATGGTCGAAAAAATAAAACCGGTAATAATCAGGAATTGACTGCTTGATTTCCATGAAATATTTTCCACCTAATGGGTCATGAATGATGAGGATTTTGTCGGGCGTGATGGAATTAATTGCGACCCAATGATATCCTTTATTCAGAGCAATGACGGGAATTCTTTTTCCCTTATTCTCCCATAAATGATTCATGATTAATTTTAATTTTTTCTCATGTCTCTTTCCATTATTATTATCAAAATCCTCACGAGTAAAATATAAACCTCCCGTTCCGTCTAAAAATTCTTGCTCTTGAGGATAGAACGCGCCTCCAAAAAGATAAAACAAAATTTTTAAATCAGCATCAGTTTTCATATCATGAACAAATGAATGTAGAATTTTAGGAGTAATAACATTATGGGTAGCTAAAGAGGGTTCTTTTGGTTCTTTTAACTCGTGAAGTAAAATGGGCATGTAATATTTTACCAAGATCTCATTCTTTTTCTTTAAAAAATCTCTCAAGACGTTATTTCCCAAGGATTTTAATAATATATAGCTCAAGCTGTATGACCATTTAAATTCATCTCTTTTTAAATAGTTCCTAATATTAAGGCGATTAAAAATTTCTTCTAATAAGTTCTTGTATTTAACGTGTTTTTCAAGATTAATCAGCATTAAAAATGAACTTAATCCGCAACCATTTGGTAATTGCGAATATAAAGGCAAGTCTTCACGGTTCATATCATGATAATTTATATATTTTTTAAAGAATTGATTAAGAATTTAATAAATTGGGTTTTAATCGGTGATTTTTTAATTTTTGAGCCCATTTGGAAATTCTTTCGAAGATATCTTCTAATTCTTTTTCATACGATGTTAAAGAATATTCCACACGAATAGGAATTTCATTAAATATTTCCCGTTTAATAATTCCTTGGTTTTCTAATTCTCTTAATCGTGCAGTGATAGTTTTAGGGCTACCCCCAATCTTTTTTTCAATTTCATTAAATCGTAGTTTTCCTTGGAATAATAATAATCTAATTATGGGTAATACGTATTTTTTTCCGAAGAGAGTTAATATAGTCCCCATGCAACACTCTTCTTGGCAATTTTTCACGTGCTCTTGCTTAGGACAATGCCATTTTAATAATTTTTCATAAGACTCAAGATTTTCGCTTTTTGTATGCATGGACATCTCCTCCATACTTTATTTTAGGAAAGTTATTTCAATACTTTCCATTTTGAAGTTTAAATGGTTTAAAAAATATAATATAATTAATATTGGAAAGAATAAGAAATTATTATTTCTATGAAGTGAGAATTAAAGAATTCACAAGATCGAGAAAAATTAATTGCCGGACGTGAAAAATTAATGGAGAGTTCCGAAATAGCAATAAGTGCTAGGAATTTAACAAAACAATTTGGGAATCTCCTTGCTGTTGATGATATTTCCTTTGAAATTTCTACGGGAGAAATTGTGGGCCTCTTAGGACCTAATGGAGCAGGAAAAACTACAACCATCCGGATGCTCACCGGTGTATTCGAACCCGATGGAAAAAGTAAAATCCACATTTTCAATTTAGATTTAAGGAAAAACCTCAAGAAATGTAAAACTTTCTTTGGCGTTGTTCCTGAAACCAGCAATGTGTTTTCTGCGCTTACTCTCTGGCAAAACCTTACACTTGCAGGTAAAATTTATGGTCTTACTTCCAAGATGATTAAAAAAAGGGGGAGTTCCCTTTTGAAGCAATTTGAACTCGAAAATAAAAAAAATTCAAAAGCAAGAACGTTATCCAAAGGGTTAAAACAACGGCTGAATCTTTGTTTAGCTTTACTCCATGATCCGCCTGTTTTAATTTTGGACGAGCCTACAAGCGGATTAGACCCAATTTCTACGATTACCATGAGAAATCAGATTATACAAATGAAAGAACGAGGAAAAACCATATTAATTACCACTCATGACATGCTAGAAGCTCAAAATCTCTGTGATCGAGTCTTGATAATGAATAAGGGTAAAATAATTGCCGATGCCAATCCAAACATGCTCCGAAAAAATTTCAAACAAAAATCGGTAATTAGTTTTCAAACACCCCAAGATTTGATATTGGAGCAAAAACAGATCTTAAATCGGCATTTTGAACTAAAGGAATTAAAAAAAAAATATTATCAATTTCGAAGTGATGATCCGTTAGAAGATATTACCAAACTACATAATTTGCTCAAATCTCTCAACATTACTATAGTAGATTTTCAGGTTCATGACATTTCTCTTGAAGAAATATTTATTGATTTGATAACCAAAACGGGAATAAAGGACAAAAAGGAGGTCTAATAAATTGTCAATTACATGGGTGTTGTGCCGAAAAAATATCACGCTTTATATTAAAAAAGGACCCGTGCTAATCTTCGGATTACTCTTTCCTTTTTTCATGACGCTTGCCTGGGTGATCGGTAGGGATCTTACGAGTTCTCAAATATTTGTAGGAATAATCGTGATGACCGCATTTTTTACTTCTACGGCAATCAGTCCCGTCGTTCTCCCTCAAGAAACCCGTGAAAAATCACTGGAAAGGCAGTTAATTTATCCAATATCTATTCGTCAAATATTATCGGGAATATTTCTTGCTTCCCTTTTATATTCGTTTTTAATCTCTCTGCTCATCATGATAATATTCATGTTTATACTCTCGATTCCCATTACGTCCCTCTCACAAGTATTTTTAATAATTGCTGGAATTGGATTGATGGGTTCTACTGGCTCGTTGCTGGGCTTGTTGGCTTCCTCATATCCTTCAGAGATGACTTCAGATGTCATGGTGATAATAAATTTAATTAAATTTCCCTTAGTATTTATTGGAGGGGTTTTCATTCCTTTGAGTTCAGCTTCTTTTAGCCTACTGATCCTATCCTTATTTTCTCCCGTGACTTATTTCACGGACTTATTACAACATGCGGTAAATGGAGATAACGTTTTTCCCATTGGTATTGATATCTTAGTTTTAACAGCTTGGATCGGTATGTTAATATTGTGTAATTTTATCATCCATAAAACCACCATGCCCCGAAGATTAGCAGAGAAGGCGGGAAAATTAAAGCAGAAAAATCAAAAATAAAAACGATTATTTATAAAATTATGAATACACCAACGACGCCAATAAAAGGAGGCAAACTAATTGGACATATTAGATCTTTTATTCTTTTATCTCATCCATTATGGCTGAGGTAAAGATTGTAATGAAATGTTTTAAGAGATTTAGATCAAATCGAATCTCTTTAGAGAGTTCTAACTGAAAAGCGTTTACATTATTCATTTGAAAAAATTGATAAATAATATAGCCTCCGGAATATGCTACATTATATATATCAAGTCCGAGACCATCATCTAACGTGAATTCTTGAGATAATTGCTTGATTACTTCAGAAAAAATCCAATAAGAATGCTGTTGGTTTTTTACATTAGAATTGTTTGAACGTATTTGTAAAGTATTTCCAAAAATATTCCCAAAAATGATATCAGGATAATCTTTTTTAGGTTTTGTAAATCCATGAATATCCACTACCAAGCATTTTTGATAGCGATGCACGCATTCACGTGTAAACCTTTTCAAGATTTCATGATAAGAGCCATGAATTTCACGCGCTTCTAATGATTTTTGATTAAATGCAGAGGGAGATAACACAGGCCTATTGAAATCAATCTTAACTCGATGGATTTTGCTAATCAAGTAATAAGGTTGGATTCCTTGTGTATTCAATTGAGAAATGATTGCTCTCGTGATAAAAATCGTATTGGTATCAGGATTTTTATCACCTTTAATCTTATTTGGAAGAAAAGGAGGTTTTCTATATCCCCCATGAGCACAAGATAAAACGATGGGAGAATTGCCAACACTCTGTTCAATATACTTTCGAATATTCATGTTAAAGTTGAAGGAATCAGTTCTAATATGAATTAATAAATTCATCGTGTGAAAAAAAGCTGGTGCTTCTTCTTTATTGAAATGAAAAATTAATTATTCCATAATGAATAAATTTTCTTCAAATAAAATGGAGCATTAGTAAACCTTCCTACGAAGACTATTGAAAACCACTGAATAATTTATATATCATGTCATTAAAGGTTTAAGATAATTCTCATTATTGTTAAGAAAATTCATATTATATTAAACATTGTTTTATTGAATCGTGCTATTTAAATACGTGATATCTAAACCAAAAGCTTTATAAATTCTTTTATTTTTTTCATATTAATTATTATGGGATTTTTTCAGTCTCCCTAACCTTATATTGAGGAGGGATTTTAATGAACATGGATGGATTATTTTCATTTTTAAAGAAAAAAGGTTTTAGAGATACTTTTTACGTCCTTTCCAAATTTAAAAACCATAAAATTGATAAACACACCTTTTATAACGAATTGAATAAATTTAGTTATTACAACTCATTTTTCCGGATTAAAAATGAATTGATAGAGAAAGGTTTAATTGAAATCATAGATATAAATCCTACTACGGAATCCAAAAAAAATAATAGTAAAAATAACACCATAATTCAACTGACTAAGAAAGGAAAAGACGTATATGATAAATTAATTGAGATTAATCAATTAATTCTTTCGGAATAATCTCAATATTTAAGATTTAAGTAAGATTTTTTCTTCTTACAATTAATTTATTTATATTTTTATTTAGTTCATTGTAGCCTTTTATGTACAAGGTTTAATTGATAAAAAACATGATTTTTAAAAAAATAGTCGTGGGCCCTTTAACAACCAACTGTTACATTTTTGGCTCCTCAAAAACAAGAGAAGTCGTAGTAATCGATCCTGGCTTTGACATTAAAGAGATCACCCAAACTCTTGAAGAATTAAATGCCCGACCCATTGCTGTGTTATTAACTCATGCACATTTTGACCACGTCATGAAACTTAAAAAATTTTTGAGAAGCTATGATATTCCCGTAATGTATGATAAAAAAGAAATTAACAGCGGTTTTGGTCCCTTTTCCAAAAAAGATAAATGGCTACGAGAAGGAGATACCATTCTTGTAGGAGAACTCACGCTCTATGTCTTGGAAACTCCAGGACATTCGCCAGGTTCTCTGTGCTATTACTGTAAAGACGTGAAAGAATATAAAGGGCAACAAATCGATGGCATCATTTTCACGGGAGATCTCATATTTCGCCGCAGTATTGGCCGCTCAGATGTCCCGGGGGGTGATCAAAGCGTTTTATTTGAAAGCATTAAAAAAAAAATAATGTACAATCCGAATCTTTCCGATAATTTTATCATTTTTCCCGGCCACATGGGAAGAACTTCCATCGGCGAAGAGAAAGAAAAAAACATGTTCAGACAATTTTTTTTATAAAAAGAAGAGATTTGAATTCACTCTAAAAATTCTAATAAGAGAACCATGATTCGAAAAGTATTAGTGTTTGAACCAAAAAAATGTATTGGATGTAGACTTTGTGAAGCAACATGCGTCATGACTCATTTTAATGTCACGAATCCGGAAAAAGCACGCATTCGCATTATTCGAGACCCTAACCTTCAAATGGACTTAGCATTTTATTGTCATCAATGCTCTAAGCCACCCTGCGTGGATGCTTGTAAATTTAATGCATTATCCATTAATCCAGATACACATGCAATTATTGTAAATCAAGAAAACTGCGTAGCGTGCAGGGCATGTATTCAAATGTGTCCACATGGCGCCATTCAAATGGATCCTACAAGCGAACATGTTTTAATTTGTACCACGTGCGAGGGAAACCCTGCTTGCGTGAAAATTTGTCCGGAAAAGGCAATACAATATGTGAATATCGAGAGAGCCGACCACGTGTATAAATCGACGCTTGTAGAGGTAATGGCTCAAAATACAAAACAAAATGATTAATGAATTCAGGAAGAAGGTGAAAAAATGTTTGGAAAATTATTGCGAATTAATCTCACCACTGAAAAATATTCTATAGAAGATATAGATACTAAACTTCATGAATTATTTTTGGGAGGAAGAGGCCTTGGAGCTTATTTTCTATTTAGGGAAGTTCCTCCTTCTACTTTACCCTTAAATCCAGAAAATAAATTAATTTTCATGAATGGACCTTTAGCAGGAACTTTAATTCCCGGAAATAATAAAATATGTGTCACGTTTAAATCACCCCTAACTGAAAGTTATTCATACTCTCTCTGTGGCGGACATTGGGGGCCTGAATTACGATATGCCGGATATATAGGATTAATTGTTGAAGGAAAAGCCAGCAATCCCGTCTATCTTTGGATTAATAATGATGAAGTCGAATTCAAGAGTGCTGAAAAGATTTGGGGAAACTTAATTCCTGAAAGTGAACATTTAATTCGTGAAGATTTGGGAGGAGATAAAACCCTTCAAATCGCTGTCATTGGTCCTGCTGGTGAGAAATTAGTCAGTTTTGCGTGCATTACAGCGGGATTATATCGAGAATTTGGTCGAGGCGGCGGAGGAGCTGTAATGGGCTCAAAAAATTTAAAGGGGATTGCTTTGAGTGGCTCTAATGATGTTGAGGTGGCTCATCCCGATAAAATCATTCCATTCGCTAAAAGATTAATTGATAACATTCGCTTGTCCAAAATAGGACAGATCAGGAGAATTTATGGCACGATGGAATTAGTAGAAAGAATAAATAAGGCGGGGTTTTGGGTAACACGGAATTTTTCGGAGGGTTTTTTTGAAGAAGGATATAAATTAGAAGGTCCTCAAATGAGGGAAAAGGTCGTTTCTGGAGATAGTTCTTGCTTTGGATGTCCTATTGGATGTGGGAAATGGACAAAGGTCTTAGTTCCTGAAGAGAATGAGAAGATCATGATGGAAGGACCCGAATTTGAGACCGTGGGAATGTTAGGTTCTAATTGTGGAATTTCAAACTGGGGAACATTACTTAAAGCCGCACGCATCTGCGATACATTTGGTTTTGACACGATCAATGGGGGTGCTTGCATTTCCATGATGATGGAAGCCTTTGAAAAAGGGCGACTCACGTTAGATGATACGGATGGTATTGAAATGAAATTTGGAAATGAAGAGGCATTATTAAAGAGCTTGAAAAAGATCGGAATGCGGGAAGGTTTTGGGGATATTTTAGCAAAGGGAGTGGCACGCGCGGGAGAAAAACTTCAAATAAGTGAATTTTCCATTCATTCAAAAGGACAATCTTTTCCCGTTTATGACCCTCGAGGAGCAAAAGCAATGGCCCTCACTTATAGTACTTCTCCCAAGGGAGCACACCACATGTATGCTACTACATTTGGTTTGGAACTGGCTTTGGGAAATCGCCTTATTGAAAAAGGAAAAGGACTTCTGGAGCGAAATCAACAGTTTTCCATGGCAATTGTCGATTCCATCGCCTTGTGCTCGACCATGAGAGGGGGAGTTCCTTTAGATGATCAAGCAGAGGCTTATTTTTTGGTAACGGGTATTCCCATGAATAGCAAATCGTTAGAGAAGGCTGCGGAACGTATAATTAATTTAGAGCGAATGTATAATGTAAAACTCGGATTTGATCGAAGCACTGATACATTACCGAAGCGATTCATAGAAGAGCCTCTTGCTCGTGGCGAAAGCAAGGGACAGATTGTTAATTTAGATCTTTTACTTGATGAATATTACAGTGCGATGGAATGGACATCAAATGGTATTCCAACAGAAAAAAAATTAAAAGAACTCGGGCTTCATGAATTGTTATAAAATATTTTCATTTCCTTAGATTTATTTATTTCTTTTAATTCAAAAAAGTTAACATGTTAAAGTTGAACATTCCATCGTTAACAACAAAATCTCATGAGCTCCCAAAATTTCGGTTGATTAGACAAGAAATTCCTTGTCCTCAAATTTCGGATATTAAAAAATCAATTCATGAAGAGTTTCAAAAAATAAAATTAGAGGAGTTAGTTAAGGCGGGGGATACCATTGCTATAACGGCCAGCTCTCGAGGAATTCCTCATCAAGCTCTTATTTTAAAAATAGTAGTGAATTATTTTAAGAAATTAAAGACAAAACCTTTTATCATTCCGGCAATGGGAAGTCATGGTGGCGGTACTATTGAAGGACAGCTTGCTATTCTTCACGATAGAGGAATAACAGAAAGAAATATGGGATGTCCCATAAAAGCTACAATGGAAGTGGTAAAAATCGAGGAAACAGAATTTGGCATGCCTGTAGTCATTGATAAGCATGCGGCTTCAGCTGATAAAATATTTTTAATAAATCAGATTAAAAGTCACTCCAAATTTATCGGAGATATCGAAAGTGGATTAAGTAAAATGTGTCTAATGGGACTTGGAAAGCATTTTGGAGCTAAAACATATCATCAATTCATTTCCCGTTATTCTTGGAAAGAAGTAATGAAAGCCACCCGAGAAATTTTGATGAAAAAAACGGCTATCATTGGAGGGCTTGCCATTATACAAAATATCAATGATGAAATTGCTGAAGTCCATGCCTTAAGAATTGAAGAAATCCCTAAACGAGAACCGCTATTATTAAAACGCTCCAAAGAATTAACCGAAAAAATGCCTTTTCGAGAGCTCGATTTATTAATAATTGATGAGATGGGGAAAAATATTTTTGGAACTGGCATGAATCCCAATATTTGCGGAAGAAAAAGTTCCTCTCCTATAGATGTTCAATGGGTTTTTATCCGAGGCTTGACGGAAGAAACGAGGGGTAATGCTCAAGGTATTGGATTGGCAGATTTTACGACCAAACGGGTAATCGAAAAAATTGATTTATTTCAAACTTATACAAATGCTTTAACTGCTTATCGTACGGATTCACCAAAATTACCCGTTATCCTTTTAAATGATCAGGCTGTTTTAAACACGGTAGCAGAAATGATGAGTTCAATTCCTTCCTCCCATATTCGCATTGCATGGATTAAAAATACATTAAAACTAAAGACCATGCTCATATCCGAAGCATTATTGAAGGAAGTAGAATCTAATATGCAAGTACATTTTATTGGAAATCCAGAAATCCTCCAATTTGACGGAGAGGGATTTTTACTAAATTCAAAAAAATATTGGTAATGTTCCTTATAAAAATGAGAAGAAATAGTAAGGAAAAAGATTATTTTAAAACAATTAAAATCAGATTAGACTCCAAGGCAATCATGATCTCTCCTTTACTTGTTTCTAACCTGATAAAGCGCAAAGTACCTTCTTTCAATGCATCTACTACCTGATTAGATTTTCCTATCAAACTAGTAATATATGCTGAAACTTCTTCAGATAATTCTGTATCAAGATTAGATTTAATAGGGAGTCCCGATGAGTCACAAATTATCACGCCGCGCACGCCTTCTTTCTCTTCAAATCGCCGGATGATGGCTTTAACTTCATTAGTATCTATCAATTTTTTATTTAACCTCTTTTTATTTCAATCGAATGAATTGTTTCATTCTTATTATAAATATTATAGTCGAATATAAATAAAAATATATTTGAAATTTAAAAGCTTAAAATAAGTTAGAACCCATACCACCTCGTACGTACGATCAAGAGCTAATGATAAAGCAAGAGTACTTTCTTACATGTATTAATCTCATATTAAGTATCATTTTGCTAAAATATAAGATTTATATTGTAATAGTGATATATTAATCTTAATTGACGCATTATTATTAAGTACAATTTAATCATTTAATTTTTTTAACATAATAATTAGTAAGAGCAGAATTTTCATGAGTAAGGAAGAATTAGAACCAAAATTAGCACAATTAATGGATTCCATTCCTGAATGTGAAGGAGTAATTGCAGCTGATAAAGAAGGAAAAGTACTAATTGGGCAAACGATAGTAGAAATGGATCATTCAAAAATAGCCACCGCATGTGCAAAAATCATTCAAGATTCGAATGAATTGGGTAAAAATATTGGCAAAGGGTCATTGGTAACTAATACAATTGAATTAGAAAATGGGTTTGCGATATTAGTAGGATCAGCAAAAACAATTTTAATCGGTCTAACGGGATTAGATGGTAAGGCTTCTCTGGCTCTTTTAAGGAGGAACCTCGTTTCTATTTTGAAATAAAACGTCAATTTAATTTTATATCATCTATTTTTGATTGAAAGAAATTTTTTAATAAAGGTTATAAAATCTTATTTTTTTAACAATTTTAACCGCCTACAATATTTTCTAATTCAAGTTTATTTATTAAATAATTATCAGAAGTAATCGCCAAACTATTAATTATCTTGCTTGTTTCAATCATTTCAATCATTTTTCTTACAAGACAGGGAAATATTCTTGAAAAAATAAAATTTTTTTAATGAAGATTAACTTAAGAAGCTTCAAAATTATTCTAGTTTAACGGAAACTCCAGGTTTAGCTTTAAATTTATACACCACGGTTCGTATTTGTTTCGGTCTCATTGTTTTAATGACGGCCGAAATCCCCTTTTTAGTTACTTTAGTATATTTATCAATCTATCATCATAGATGGGTGAATAGTGTAGTAATAAAAGTTAGTGAATTCATGGAACTAGGTACTTTGAATATTAAAAGCCCTGTATTAACAAATTTAAAATATTTCAAGCATCCAGAAATGCTAGATTTGAAAGAAGGTTTCTTTAAACGATTCATGGAAAAAAAATCCTCATCATATTAATACTTTATGCCGGTGTTATTAGCATTTATCTCGCTTTCATCTTGGGTTTTGAAGAAGCTTTGTTTCCGAGTTAAATAATTATCGCTGTAAGCGTTTATTCTTAATAAACAGAATTTTTTTATTTTTTTTAATATTTATGAAAAATTCATGATGTTAATTAGGATATTATTTAATCTTGAAATAAAAAGAATGTGAATAGAAAGAAAAAATTAAATCCATTAAGTAGAAATTGTATAATTGAATTATCTATTAAAATTAGATATAACTAATTTTAATTTGATAAGAAAAAAAAATCTTATTTTAATCTTCAAGACCTTCTCTTTTTATTAGATCATCAAGATCTACTTTTTTATCGTTTTTCTTACCGGATTTTTCTTTTTTACCCTTTTTTTTCGGTTGTTTTTTTTCCGTAGTTTTCTCTTTTGAAGGGACTTCTTTTTTTGATTCTTCCGGAGCCTTTTCTGAAGGCTTAGTTGACTCTTGCGATAGCTCAGAAACTTTTACATATTTACCTTTTTTAATTTTTTTCTTCTTTTTTGGAATTTCTTCTTTAGGAGTTTCTATTTTCACGATTAGCTTTCGAGAATACCAAATGGAAAAGATCCAGATACCTCCAATCGCAATCAAAGCTGAAATGCCGATAATAAAGGTAGGAAGGGACGGATCCAAAAGTGTTAAAGAGGTTTCCGCCTCTGCGCGTACTATTTCATTAGAAAGCACATTTTGGCCCCGTACCGATATCGTAACATTTAGTAAATCGGGTTCGATATCAGGAATGGTAAATTCTAATGTGAGAGACGTACTGTGTCCGGATTCTAATCTATTTAACTCATAAACATTTTTTTCAATAATAGTATAATTAATGTTGAGATCAAACTCGATATTCATATCTAAAATCCTAATAGTAGAATTACCCGTATTACTTATGGTAATCGTCAAGGTATTATTTTGGCTGCGAAAAAAAGCTTGATTTTCCTGAGTATTAAAATGAAGAGAGATTTGATTAAACTGAGAGGTAATATTAATTGGAATTTCTTGCGTCTTGCTTAGAAAATTAGCATCTCCTAACCATTTTAAACGGAATCCAAAATTTTCTTGGATTGTTAAGGGGAGCGTTTCAATCGTGAATGATACAACTCCCGCAGAATCAGTCTTTTCTGATGTAATATTAATCCACGAGTTTCCATCAAAATATTCACATGTGACTCTTTTATTAGCCATTATTTCATCAAATTCAGTTTTTAATGTGGCAGATAGCGTGAGGACATTGCCTTTAATGGGATTAGAGGGAGAATAAGTTATATCTTCAAATTTACTATCTGATTTGAAGGTTTTAGAGAAATTAGGACTAATCAAGGAACTAATGTAGTTTTCATCAAAAATATTAACAATAAAATAAGTTAATTGAGGAGAATACAAGCATTCGTCTCTTTCAAATACTTTAGTAATAGTATTACTCGAGATATTGAACGAAGTCTTAGTAGTAATGATTTCTCCTTCAAACTCCGTGTCATTCACATTAGTTAATAAGGAATACTCCGGATAATCAAAATGGCCTACATTCGAGTTTTCAACATATACCTGTACTCTCGTTTTTACACCACCTAATCGAACAGGAGAATTTACTCCATTCCACCGATTCATCAGCTCATTATAACTTGGCATGGCAATGGTTAAATTGAAAGTAGTAGAATCTTGAGGGTGGCCATTATATTTTAATTTAATGGTATTACTATCCTTTTCAGCAACGATCCACTTTTCATTTACTAAAGATAATAATTGTACCTTAATTCTCACGTTAAGATCTGTATTATCATCTTGATTTTCTAAAGTTATTTTAAAGGAGATTTCTTCATTTGGATTTAGAATGGTTTCATTTTGTCGAAACGCCTTTAAAGATACATTAAATAAATATGCTCCAAACTGGTAAGTGAAGATTTTATTCAAAGATTCATTACTAATAGAAAAATAATTTGGAATCCATGTTCCCGTGGTTTCGTTTACCGAAGCCATGAGGATAGAATATGTATTCAGAATTTTCTTCACGAATCTTCCTTCGAGTACGTTAACTCCAATTTCAGGGTAATAATTCGCCCCACTTAGCTCGATATCGTAATTATCAATATAAATATACATTTTTCTACAGCCAATTGCCGACCCATTAGTCCAAAAAAATCCTATTTGATATCGTCCAACTTCGGGAAGCGATGGTAAAATATTAATTAGTGTTTGATTAGAGAAATCATATTTCAAAAGTGATAGTTGGGATAATAGAGCTCCTTCCTTAGAATAAAGGGAAGCTGAAGGCACGCGAGAGTTATTGGGAAAAAACAGGGTTGCATTTGCACTTCCACTTGAAGGAGCAATACCGAACTCATCTTGAATGTAGACGCTCACGGAGATATTATCTCCTATCATGAACCCTTCCGTTTCCCATAAAATCCCATCAAAATTAAGAAAGGAGTGCATTTGATTAATGCAATTATAACTAGTTAAATTCAACACGTATGAACCATTGTAGAGGGGATTGGAAACATTAACAATTGAAGTAGTTAAAATGAGCTTTTCGAATCGTGAATCCTCTGAAAACGGTGTAGGTGCCTCAATACTTCCCAATGCATCTCCATTTTCAGGATTTGGAGTGGTTAAATTACGCGTGTCCCAAAAATTTGGATAAATGAACCAATATTCTGTAAAATTCCAATTTAAATATTGATTAGGGTCTAAAGTACCATTTAACGTCCACAAGGGAACTCCGTTATAATTCACGTGGAAAATGGAAGTAACATTTTCATTTTGATATATTTCAGCTAAATACGTGACATTGAAACTTAAATCTTTAGTTAACGCATGATATCCGGTCAAATTAATGAATAAATGGTTAAATTTATCAGCGGAAATTGGGGTTGTAAGTTCACGATTCCATCTTCCTTTTCCCCATTCCATTATTTCTACTGAACTCCCTTTATAAGGATAAACATCAATGCGTTTATCAACAATCGTTAAATTCTCAATCCTTAACGTGCCATTAAAATCAGATGGTAAATAACCACGGGTAACGTTCAATTTGAAAGAGCTAGCATCTAATTGTTTAGAGGTATAAGGTGTATTTGTAGTTTGAATGGTTTTCTTTGCGTTGGTCCATGTTGCCCCACTATCGGTACTGATTTTTAATTGATGCTCGGTTTTTAAATCCCCATATTTCGAACAAGGAATCGTGATTAGACGATATACTGGGGATGCTAAATTTGATTTAATCACGATGAAATAATTCCCAATTCCCAAATTGGTGGCGTTTATTGAACTAAAATTAACATAATAAACATCATCTCCTTTAAAAGAATAAATTAAAGTTGATCCTATATAGGATCCATCGTCTGGTTTGATACTATTTTTTTGTAGTTCTGTTTCCTTTCTAACTATGGAATCATTTGCTCTATACAAGCTAACGTTTAATCGTCCACCATCAGCGAGCATTTGATTAATCGTCCGAATCCAAGCAAAAAAGCCATTTATTTTCGTTCCTTCACCTCGCAAGTCAAATTCTAATGCCACGTATTTTTCACTTGTTATGGGAACATCAAAGGCTAAAGCAGATTTCAAGTCAAATTCAATTAAAATCACGTTGAAATTGGAAGAATAATCGGTTTTATTAAAATAAAATTGGACTTTAGTAATATTACTTGAATTTATGAAAAACAAGTTTTTATTAATGAAACGCCTATCGATTTGAAGTGGTTGCGAGCTGCTTGCGTTAATTGGGATGGTATTTGAAATGTCAACCCATTCACCTATTGAATTATTCCATGCTTTAATAGTTAAATTAGCATCTAAAGTAATGTTGAATCGAAGCGAAAGAAGAAAACCGAGCACGTTCGATCGATTAAAAATGGTTTCTACGTCGGAAGAGAGAACATCAGTAAAGTTAGCATTAATCGTAAAATTTAATGTCCCGCTTGTTGAAGTTAAATTCCAATAAGTAGAATCATTATTATCCGAAATGCTTAAAAAATCGCCGTTCATGTTGTCTGCTCCTTCAGATAGAGTCAACCAAGAATTGCTTGGATCATATTCATGGGTGATTAAGTTATTTTCATTTAGGCTTGTTAAAGCATTATCATCCTCGATAACATGATTTGTCGTGTAATTATTATTAAACGTGAAATTAAAATCGCCTTGGCTAAAATTCATCTCACTATTAGGAACGGTAATGTTGAAATATCCCATGTTATTTTCTGCCAATGATTGGTTAATAAAATACGTTCTTACCGTTTGATTATCTCCCGTTCCGCTCACGGTTTCATTTATTAAAGTATTACCGCTGGATTCTTTTATTGAGGGCGCATCTATATTTTCATTTAAGATTTCATTGGGATTATTATTAGAAGTAGTATCATAAACATTCGTCAAAAAAGAGTTATTAGATTGCGTGATAGAAGCAAGGAAGAAAATCGTGATGATAAAAATTACAATACTAAATTTTAAAGCTTTTTTTATCGTCCGCAATCTTAGATTAACCGTTCTTAATCCTAGTTTTTTTTATAAAATCCTTCATTTCATTAAAAATTTCCTAATTAGAGTTTCGAGTGAAAAAAGATAATTTGTACAAAATTTTATTAATTCACGCGTTTTTTCTTACCTATTACTAAAAACAATCAATTTAATAGTGGAATCATGAGTGAAGAGCAAATAATTCAAAAAATTGAAGTGAATCGGGAGGAATATATTCAATTTTTACGGGAATTAATCCAACAAGATTCATGTAATCCGCCGGGAAATGAAAAAAATGTTGCTGTTAAAGTAAAGGAATTTCTTGAAAAACATGCGATTAAATGTAAGGTAATTCCTTTTAATGAAAATCGAGCTAATCTCATTGCTTCATTATGCGATGATTTTTCGAAAAAAAACCTTCTGTTTAATGCACACATGGATGTAGTTCCACCTGGAAATGAAAGTGAATGGAAATATCCTCCTCTTTCAGCTCACATGAGAAGAAATAAAATAATTTATGGGAGAGGGGCTGCCGATATGAAAGGTGGTTTAGCTGCAATGGTAATTACTCTGGCAATATTGAAAAATCTTGATTTAAATTTATCAGGAAATTTAATTTTTAATGGCGTGGCTGATGAAGAGACCGGAGGAATATTAGGTACGGGATGGTGCTTAACCCATGAATTAAATTCAATTAAATGTGATTTTGCTATTATAGGAGAGCCTACAGGAATCAATCCTTTACCCAAAGCAATAATATTAGGAGAACGAGGCCATTTAGTTGTAAAAATAACCATGAATGGAATAGCTTGTCATTCATCGCTTCCTTCCATGGGGAAAAATGCTATTAACATGATGAGTGAATTCATTCACCATTTTGATAAAATTGATAACTATATGGAACAGGTTAAACCACCACTTTCCCTTGAAGAATTGAAAGAATTAATGAGCAAGGCATTTCCAAGCAATGAAATTTTTGAGAAGATTCTTTCGGAACAAACTCTTCTTCAAAATTTACTTCAATCATTAGTTAAATTTACAAAAAGCGTGAACATGATAAAGGGCGGAATCAAAGAAAACGTAGTACCGGATAAGTGCGAAGCAATAATTGATTTTAGATTAATTCCAGGTCAGAAGATCGAGGATGTAATGAATGCATTAAAGCAAGTAATAGAACAAGAGATAGGATATAAAGTCCTCAAAAAAGATGAGGTTAAACCGAATGAAATATCCGTAGTTATAGAAATAATGCATGAATCGGAGGGTTCTTATTGGCATGGATGGAAACATTCTTCAGATTTGAAAGAATTCACTTCCATAGTAGAAAAAGTGTATAAACGAACGCCTTTTTATTTCTTATATCCCGCCGGTGCGGATGCTGGTTATTATAGAAATCACGATTATTGCCCGGCAACCATTCTATTTGGTCCTGGAAGTGCATCAACTGCTCATGCAATTGATGAGTTCATCGAAGTTGAGGACTTTATTAATGCAATTAAAGTATATGCCCTTTTCGCTTATAAATTTCTTAAATGATAATTAATAAACCATAAAAATTAAACAATGTAAAAATTGAAATGCCCAAATTGATATTATACTTTTAATGAAATGGGATCTGATTTAGGAATTTGCGCGATTTTAAAGTAGAAGATACTGTTATCTTGTTGGATGTTTCAAGATCCATGTTAAAAACGGATTTTCCTCCAAATAGACTTAAAAATGCCATTGAAACAATTAAAAACTTTATTCGAACAAAGTTTTCCATCGATTTGAATGATAAAATTGCTCTCATTACTTTTGGAAAACATGCTAAAAAATTAAGCCCTTTTACTAATGAAGAAGAAAAATTATATCGAGCTTTACAAAGAATTCGCATCTCTGGAAAGGGAAATCTCATTCAAGGTATTTCTTTTTCCTTACAATTACTCATTGAAGAGATGAGAAAATTAGGAGGAAAGGTCTCACGAATTTTCGTTGTGACGGATAATAAATTTACCTTAAACAAGAATAAATTTAATGATATCACGGAAGTTGCAAAAGGACTCGGTGTTTTAATTGATGCGTGTCAAATTGGAAATACAGAAGCGTCTGGAAAAAATGAGTTAAAGATTTTAACAAGACAAACGGGAGGAGAATATGGGTATTTTAATAATTCAAAGGCATTAATCAATGCCGGAATTGCTTTCGCTTCTAAAAAAAACATCAAACCGACTCGGGACTATATTACGGGAAATACAAAAGAAAAAAGTATTCCTTTAATAAACGAAATAGCTTTACCCTTAAAGCGTCCATCGGTATTAGAACTAAAAATCATGTTAAATAAGCATAAAACCGCGGCTGAAAAATGTCAGATTTGCCATTCCTCGAAATCGCCTATTACTAACGCAGATCTTTTTTCAGAAGGAAGAGCATGTCCCTCTTGCGAGCATCTCATGCATCTCTCTTGTGCTGCCATGTGGGCTAAAGGTACGGAATATGATATAAATATATTCCGATGCCCGTTTTGTTTCTATTTACTAAAAATACCTAAATCTGCTTTAAAAATAGCTGAATTAAAACTAGAAAAATCAAAAAAAGATAAAAGAACACCCTTGAAAACTCATGAAACGACAAAAATGAAACTCATTCCAAAAGCGGAGGTAGCCTCTATCAATTATTCTTGTTCGTATTGCCATAATATATTTTTAGGAGAATACGAGGTATTTCAATGCGAAAAATGCGGCTCTTATTATCACGAACCTTGTTTGCGTAAAATGTATGAGGAAATAAAGAGTTGCCGTTTCTGCGGAGCCGAAATCGTTTAATATTTGCCATTTTTCATGTTTTATTAAATTTTAGCGGCAACTAATTAAATTCATGTATTCTAAGAAAAAATCTTATTTTATCTAAAGTATTACCTTTAACATCTAAATCTATATCTAAAAAATATAGTTGCGTAAGAGGTTGATGATCTTGGTGGCCGAAGGAAAAAGGAAATGGGTAGTGACTTCCGCGTGGCCTTACGTGAACGCCACACCCCACCTTGGTACAATGATAGGCTCTGTATTATCTGCGGATGTTTTTGCTAGATATGTGCGATTGAAGGGGGATGAAGTCGTGTTTGTATCAGGTTCAGATGTACATGGAACGCCGGTAGCCGTGGAAGCCAAAAAACAAGGCATCCCACCCGAAGAACTGGCAATGAAAAATCATGAAAAAACGTCCCAATTGTTTAGGCAATGGAAGATCTCATTTGATAATTATACGCAAACGCATAACCCTACTCATATTAAATTTTGTCAAGATTTTTATTTAGATGTCCAACGTAATGGTTATGTTTCAGAAAAAGAAATTGAATCCCTATATTGCGAAAAAGATGCCATGTATTTACCAGATAGGTTCGTAGAGGGACAATGTCCATTTTGTGGAGCTGAAAATGCTCGGGGTGACCAATGTGATAAATGTCAAAAATTATTAACGCCTTTAGAATTAATTCAGCCAACTTGTGCCATATGTGGGAGCTCACCATATATTAAAAAGACAAAGCATTGGTATCTACTTTTTCCCAAGTTGCAAGATCGCCTTAAAACCTTCATAGAACAAAATGAGATCATTCCGAAAAATGCCAAGGAGATGTGTTTAAACAGTATTGCAGAGGGATTACCGGAGAGAGCCATAACGAGAGATCTAGAATGGGGAATTCCTGCCAAATTTAAAGGGGCGGAAGGGAAAACTATCTACGTGTGGTTCGAAGCTGTATTGGGGTACATTTCTGCTGTAAAGGAATGGGCAGAAAAAATCATTAAAAAACCGGAAAAATTTGAATACTTTTGGAAAGATTCAACAACGAGAACCGTATATTTTATCGGAAAGGATAACATTATCTTTCACTTGATTGTATTTCCCGGATTAATCATGGCATACAATGAAAATAAAAAAGGCAATGAAAAATTAGTCCTCCCTTATAATGTTTCATCCACGGAATTTCTCATGTACGAAAACGATAAATTTTCTAAATCGCGAGGCGTAGGGATATGGATTGATGAAGCTTTAGAATTAGCTCCATTGGATTATTGGCGTTTCAATTTAATTTATAACCGCCCGGAAAAGAGTGATACCTCCTTTTTATGGTCTGAATTCGAAAATAATATAAAATTATTAAATGATGTCATTGGAAACTTCATTCATAGAACTTTAACCTTTATTAACAAGCAATTCAAGGGAAAAGTTCCGGACATAATAGAACTAGACGATAAAGACAAGCAATTCTTGGAACAAATAAATTCTATTGGGAAAACCGTGGGCGATTTGTTGGAACGATTTGAATTGAGAAGTGCATTAAGGGAAATCGTGAGTTTTGCTCGAATTGGTAATGTTTACTTGAATGAAAAGGCGCCGTGGCATCTCATTAAAGAAAAAAAAGCATTAGCAGGACAAGTATTCAATATTTGCGTTCAAGCAGTTCACGCTCTTGCCATTTTACTTTCACCATTTATTCCAGATACATCACAAAAGATTTTAGAGTTCTTAAATCTTGAAACATCGTTAAAAAATATTACCTGGGAAAGCATATCAGATAAAGCATTAAAAAGTGGACATCCCATTAAAAAGGCTAAACCCCTATTCGAGAAATTAGATATTGAAGAAATGAAAAAGAAACTTGAAATAATTAGAAAGGGTAAAAAAGAAATGAAAGAAAAACCGGATTTAATTTCCTACGAAAAATTTAAAAGATTGGATATAAGAGTAGCCAAAATATTGGAAATAGAACCCGTTCCAAAAACTAAAAACTTGTTAAAATTGACCATTGACATTGGCACGGAAAAAAGAACTTTAGTTGCGGGATTAGCTCAACATTATACCCCTAAGGAATTAAAAAATAAGCAGATCGTTGTACTTGCCAATTTAGAACCTAAAAAATTAAGAGGAATAGAGAGTCAAGGAATGTTATTGGCTGCTGTTGATGGGGAGAAAGTCTCCATTTTAACCCCAGACAAAGAGATAAAAGTTGGAGCAAGAATAGAATAATTAATCAACAAAAAGAAAATTACCTCATACCTTCAACGAGAAAAGTGGATTTAACCTAGCAACAAGATTTCCTAATTCCAGTTGAATGGATTTTAGTACGACGGAGCGTCCCCTATATTTGAATTGTAAATTAGTAACATCTCGAATTATTTTTACTCTTTCCATTTTAGATTTTAAAGAGCATACAAAATATCGCTGATCTTTATATTCTATTACTCTTACAACTCTTTTTATATCAGGAAAATTATATCCTCCGCCATGGGGTAATATATTTGCTTCTTTAATCTGAGCCATGAGTTCCAATTTTTCCGCTCTTTTTTCGAAATTCAAGTTCTTAATGATAACTTGATTTAAATTTTTTTTACCTCTAAATAAATAACAAGAAATATCTGCCCGTAAAGCAATGGGAAAAATGTCAGAATCATTTAAAGGAGAATGAGGATCTGTACAATTGGAGCCCAAATACATGGTGTTATAATCTTGTAAATATTGGTGCAAGGGATTACAAATTAATTGAATTCGTGAACCGAAAATCGCTTTTGCAATTAATTCTCTCTTAATTTTTGAAAATTGGATCGCTTTCATGTTATAATTCAAATATTCTTTCGCATCAGAATCAATTAATATGTGTTGAACGGTCTCAAAGGGAGTTGCTTCTTTAATAGCTAGCTCTTTTAAAGTGTTTGATTTATCCACGTATAATCCTAAGCCATAGTCGTCATTTTGCAATTCCGGAACCGAGCCATGAATGAAAAATACGTAAGGAGGAAAATCAATATCAGAAAAATTTTGAACGCGAAAACAATTAATGAAATGATTAGAGACGTCATAATCCCAATTAATTTTGATTTCTTGTCCATTTAAAGTATAATATAAGGGATTATTTTTTATTTCATCAATTTGCTCAATTAACTCAACTACATTTGGTTCCTCTTCTAATCCTCCTACTAATATTCCACAGTGATTTGGTTTAACATTAAGAAAAATTAACTTTTCCTTCCCGTTTCCCCAATTAATTTTTCCTCCATAACCTAATCCTGAATTCCATCTAAATTTATTTCGAGAAATGGTCTCATCGGGAGACGAGATGAAATAAGCATTGGGTGCAAGTCCGTATTTTTCTTGAATGAGATGAATTTGAGCGAGACCATATTTCATGTTTTGCTTGCACAAATCTGAAGTACCATCATTTAAACCGGTGGAAAAAATGAATTCTTTTGCTCGATTTAATAACTCCTTTTTAGATAATTTAAGTAAATTTTCCGTGAGAGAAATATTGAAAATTCACCTTTTTTATCATTTTTAAAGACATGAAGAACATCGTGGTATTTATATCTTTTCCTTAATGATCATTTATTTAAAAGGTACCGTTTTAAATAACAATATGAACGAAAGAATCATATTACATGATTCTGTTAAAGGAATCAGTTCTCAAGGAACGCATGCAGGGTCAATAATTTGCAAGCATGGAAATCCTTCGGACTCCATAATTTTTTGCGATAATTTAACCATTTCCGAAGAAAATTCTATTGAAATTCATGAAGGATTAATAGTAGGATTTGAATATAATGAAGTCCTTGATAAAAAAACAGCATTTTCGAGAAAAATAAATCTGAATGAATCTATTAATAATACCCTCCTAGAATATGCGGTTTTAATTCCTAACCGTATAATGGATCAATTTGAGGAGGGTCAATTTTCGGAATCTTACCCCTTTGCTTTAACTTTATTGCATACGGCGGGCCTATATTTACTAGAAAATTCTTTGGTGAGAATAAATCATCTTGATTTTGTCATTGGTGAAATTTTAAAAAATCCCGTTTGTCTTGTAGAAAATGGAATTGTTTTAGCAGATCGGGTTGTAATTGATGAAAAAGGCAACCCCGTTTTTTATGATGGAATTATCGTAGGAAGGGATCAAGAAGAGAATCTTTCCGTATCCCATGAACCCATTGTATTCGTGGAAGATATAAATTTAATTTATATTATCATTTTAGGGCGAGAATCATTAAGAGAATAAACATAAATTAGTTAAAATAAAAGAAGGATAAGATAATGTTATTACATGAAAATAAGAAAAAAAAACTCTTACGATTACTTCAAATTGGAATAAATCCGTTTAATAGATTTGTTTCTACAGGAGAAATTCAAGAAGATTTAGGTTTAGCGCCATCCAGGAATTCTTTATTTCAAGATATATTAGATAGTTTGGAAGCTGAAGAGAATTGCATCCTTCCCATAATAGGAGATGTAGGCACGGGCAAGACTCATTTATTTTGGGCCTTAAAAAAAGAATTAGATCACGTATACATGATATATATCTCAATGGAAAATCTTTTTCATAAATTCTATTATAACATTTATTCAGAATTCATAGAAACGTTAGGAATTAATGTTTTGAGGAGCATTACAAACCAACTATGTAATGCATGGGGTGCTTCTCAAAGAAAATATGGATTTTTTAGGGTTGTTGATATAAATAAAGTATTTTCCAATGCTTTTAACTTGTTAAAAGACCAACATGAAAATAAAGAGGCTTTAATGGATGTCCTTCAAGCCATTACATCTCATCATTTAGATCCTTATCGAAAATCCCAAGCAGAAAACTGGCTCTTGGGAGAAATCATGGATTTTAAAGAACTGTCCGTGTTAAACTTAAAAAAAGATTTGTCCAGTAGTATTCATGCTTATACTCTCTTAAAATTACTCATCGAAAATGCACGTTTACAATGCTTGATTTTTATAGATGATTTTGATAAACTAATTTCTTTCGCACGACCAGAAGAAGATTCGGATGAGCAAGTATTTGATCCGAGTTGGTTATATGGAAAAATATCGGAAGAGCATGCAACGGAGAAAAAGAAAATAGATAAAATCATGGATCGAATTTCCCGATTATTAAAAATCAAGGGTTTAAAATGTATCATCACATTAAGAAGCCTTGATAATCTCGAACACGTGAAAATATTATTCGAGCAAAAAAATAAAATGTTTCTTTCTTTTCTTAAAAAACCCATTTTTCTCACTAATTTCGAGAGAAACGACATCTTCTACCTTTATCGAGAAAATTTAAAACTTTTTTTAAAAAATGTAGATTTTATGGATTATTTAGAGAAAAATGATAATCCATATTTCCCTCTTGATGAAAATTTCTTGCACAATATTTACATGCGCACTCAAGGAAATCCAAGAGAGATCATCAAGTCTTTTATTAAAATTTTTAATGAAATAATTCAAGGAACCCATGACCTTGAAGAACTTAAAACTAAATTTAACACTCTTAATAGGCTATAAAATCTTCAAGAGTATTTTGGAATACGTCTTAATTTCCTTAAGAAAAAACTCTTTCTTCTCTTGAGCCCAATTTGAATTCACGATTAATTTCTTAAAAACCTCCATAGAGGGAACGAGCAGGGGAGAATCAAAAATGGCGATGATGATTTTTCTAAATATTTTTTGAGAGAGGTGTTTATAAAAATCGTCGGCATCTAACAATTCAAACAAAAAAACTTCATTTCTAACATGAATCTTCATGACGTTCGAAGATATTTCAATAATTTCTTGATTAGAAGAATCTAAAAGTAAAATGACTTCTTTTAGAATTTCATTTGGAATTTTTTCTAAATGTTGGATGCATTTCAATGCTTGGATTTTTATTTTATCATATTCTTCTTTAAGTCCACTCTTGATTAAATTCATATCTTCTCGCTGAAGTATATTTTTCTCGGAAATGTTATTAAAAGCGCTCATGATTTCCAATCGCACCCATCTATCTGATTTATAATAAATATCGTGAAGAAATTCAATATATTTTCTCGGAATTTCATGGCTTTTTCCTAATTCACCAAGAAAATAAACTAAATTTAAAATGATTTTTTCAAGCAAGACACCATCTATCTGATCTAATAAATCATTAATTAGTTCAAGGTGAAACGGGTGCGGATTTTTGCCAAAATCAATAATAAGATCATTTAATTGAGCCACATCATTTTTCTTCTTGGCTTGTTTCAAGAGTTTTTTTAGAGAAATATCCATGTTAAATTTAAACCAATTTAATGTTATAATAAATGAACTTTTAATATCTTATTATTTTCATGATTCGTGTTCTTTTTTAAGAAACTTGATAATACCTTGGATTTTCTTTTACCGTGTAATAATTTAATTACAAGAATTATTGTTTCACGTTTTTCCTAAAATCCAATATGCTTTCATCTCCTTCTAAAACCAAATAATTTTTCACTTTCACGGCAATCGCATGTAAATAATCCCATTCAAGATCGATAAAATTGCAACAAGAGGGACAATAAGGCTTTGCCGTACTATTTGGTTTATATAATCTGTTTTTTAACTTTTTAAAACAATACGGACAGTGATCTGGATACGCATCCACAATTTTTTTTACACTCTCCAACTTATTCAAAGTGTTTCTTACTCCTTTTGATTTTTTTAATGTTTATGAAAATTTAATGTTTTAAGAAATTAAAAAATTGAGTCTATAATTCATGAAATCGTACTTTATATTTTCTATTATTAGGTTTTTTAATGAAAAGAAAGAGGAGGAGAGGGGCTAATTATTTTTATTTAGGATACCCTATAGGAATAATATATAAAGGATCTAAATCGAGAGGAAGCTCCAACACGCTCTTTACCAAGTTATCTTGAAATGCTCCTACTGGTACCGAGCCAAGATTTAAAGACGTGGCCATTAAATGAAGGTTTTGAGCAGCATGTCCTATTTCTATGTAAACATATCTAATTCCTCGCTTTCCATAACGATTACAAGTTCTTTCATACTTCGCACTGATAATGATGTTTAAAGGAGCCTCCTCAATAAAATATTGATTCAAAGCTGCTTCACTTAAAGATCGTGATAAATTTCGCTCTTCTTTTATTAATTCTAATTCATGACGTTGGATGTCGTAATGAAATAATCCTTTATTTTTTATTAAAACGTGAATTTCTAGGGGATAAGTGGCTCCAGCTGAAGGAACCGTTCTTTTACGTCCTTTCTTTCCTTGTACTGCCCATAAAAGTGCCGAAAGTTTTTCTAATTCGACCTCCTTCTCCTTGAATGCCCGGATGCTTTCCCTTTCCCATATACATTCCCTTAAGGATTTATTATCATTAAATTTTGGCTCTGGTAAAGAAATCTTCAATTTATTGAGATCACCTCTCTAACAAGAAATAAAATAAAACACTTCTCTATTTATATTATATCACGTTTTAAAATATTAGTATTTGCCTTCACGCTGCTTGATTAATAGTATCTTAATAAAAAGTATTAAAGGGATTCTTTTTTATAAATTCTCATGGGAGAAGAATTAGATCTGAATGACTTATTTATCTCATGGGAATCATGTAATTCCAAAATTGCTGAATCTTTAAATACTCTCAATTTTTCGTCCATGCGGAATGTTCGCGATAAACAGCGTGGAATTGAAGATACGATCTATTCTGCTGTTATAAATAATGCTCCAAGTGATATTAAAAAATTTTTGCCTAAGGATTGCGGCGACATGGAAATTGGATATGACATTACAAACAAAAAGTTCTATTTTTTAATGGAAGATCCCGAACAAGATCCGAACGAAGAGAAATTACGAATTTTAGCCATAACGATAGATGTAAAAAAAAATGTAAATATTATTAGAGATTTTCAATTAAAAGAAGATTAATTGCTCTAAAATTTATCTGTTGTATCGTACCAATCAGGAAACCAGCGATAATATTCTTTTGGAAAGGCTTCTTGTATACCCTTGTAAGTCGCCTTAACAAGTGCGATTTTCCCTTGTCTATCCCTATGCATGACAATTTTTTTACTTGCTTCCAGATTTTCCAAGATCTTACGAATTTCAGCTCTTCCGCCTCCAATGTCTTCACGAACATCATCTACAGTCATGTATAACCCCGGATTCACCTTGTAATCATGAGCAATCACTTTTAACACGTTTTCCTCATTTACTTCTAAGCCATGGAATTTCGATTTCTTGTTCGAAATTATGGGAGCATTAACTTCTTCATCCCAACGCAAGCGCATGGGCTTATTATAGAGGGGCAACATGGAAGCAAAACGATAAATGATCATTTGTTGAACTTCGGAAGTTCCTGCTACTATCTCTGAGATTTTTCCCTCTCGGACTAAACGCTCTGCGGGATAGAATTTTGTCAAGCCGTCTCCTCCCAAGAGTTGAACAGCTTTTACTCCCGCTTCCCTCACGTATTCACTTACGAACCATTTCGAAATGGAAGCATCGATCATGGGCTCTAATCCATCATCTAATTGTTTTGCGCAATGATAAGAAAATAACCGCCCCATTCTGTATTTGGCAATTAATTCCGCTATTACATTTTGTATGCCGGGAAATTGATTAGTAGTCCGATTAAATTGAATTCTTCGACTTGTATAATAATATAATAAATGAACTAAATCCCGTATCGTCCCAACCAAGACAGCTCCGGCAATGAGCCTTTCAAAGTTAAGCCCTGCCATCATGACGGTCCAGCCTTTCCCAATGGGACCTATTCGATTTTCTTCAGGAATGCGCACGTTATCAAAACTTAAATAAGCATTCGGCACGTTATCAAATCCAATCAAGGGATTTATTCTTTCCAAGGAGAATCCCGGTGTGCCTTTTTCCACGATGAAACTTGTTAAATGCCCATAATTCTTGCGCGTGGCAGGATCATCACTGGTTTTAGCATATATGAAATATCTATCGGCAACACCACCACCCGTGATGAAGCGCTTTTTTCCATTAATGATCCACTCATCCCCATCTTTTTCCGCAGTGGTCATGACGTTGGCAGCGTCACTTCCCGCAAAGGGTTCTGTAATGCATACAGCGCCAAGTTTTTTTCCACTTGCTAATTGTGGCAACCATTTTTCTTTTTGCTCATCATTAGCAAATCTTAAGAGTTGTTCTAATCCAGCAAGCATGCTAACTACAAACACGTGTCCTACCGAATATAAACGTCCAAGTTGTTCCGCTACGATACAAGCTCCGGTTGCACCTAATTCTAAACCGCCATATTTTTTAGGGATTCCGGCTCCAAAATACCCTTCATCCGCAACTTTTTGCACCAACGGCCAAGGAAACTTGCGTTTCCAGAAATATTTTTCGGCTTCTTCGAAATGTTCTTCAACGAATTGTTCTACTTTTTTAGCAATTGCTTTATGTTCTTCCGTCCACCAAAAATAAGTTTCGCTCATTTTATCTTTTCCTTTTTTCATGAGGTTTTCATGAAATAATAATATATTTATAAGGGGTGGATTTTATTTAAAGTTCAATCTTTTCGATTCGAAAGAAATAAGAAACTGAAAGAGAGTTAAGATAAATTGAAGATGGTTGATAGTAAGATTTAAGTAATCATGTATTTATTTTTTTTATAATTAGAAGTAAGAATTATCTAAAAAGGACGTGAAGATAAGATTTCCATCCCTTCCTCATTACGATTAGGAATTCGCACGACTAATACATTAGTAAAAAAGCGATATTTAATCCTTTATTTTCTAGTTATCGTGTTAAGCGCCCAGCCGCCCCTCATTTATTTCTGGTACGTCTGGCAATTGTTTCCACCGGGATTAAATTTGATATTCTTCATTGCCTTCCCATTCATATTCATGGGAGGCGTGTTCTTGTTTATTTTTAGCTCGATTCTCGTGGCGAAAATATTTTTACTAGTCATTAATCTCATTCACGAGCCAAGAGAGGGCGTGTTTATTAGAACAAGAGATGATAAAGATTATTGTTATTGGAGCTTGAGAAATATCGTAAAGAAATGGCCTGCGTGGTTATGCCGGCAGTTAAATCTTCCTTTTTTTGAAATCTTAGCATTGAAATGCTTTGGCGTGAAAACGTCTTTTTCAAACAGTCTTCATGAAGGCTGGATTGATTCGGAATTCATTCAATTAGGAAAAAACGTTCGGATAGGGCAAGGCAGCCTGATAACTTCTAATTTATTGATACAAGATAAATTAATTATCAAAAAAGTAATCATCGGAGATAATGTAATCGTGGGAATCCACTCAATCATTTTGCCAGGTACAATCATGGAATCCAATACCATTTTAGACACGAATTCCATGACCACAGTGAATCAACATTTAGAGGAGAATGCTATTTATCAAGGAATTCCTGCTGAGAAAATAGCCTTAAGAGAAGATTTATTTAGAGAAAAAAGATTAGAGCAAGTGTTTTTTAAAGAACAAGGATTAGCAGAACTTCCCGCTGGTTTTCTTACTGAGGCACCTAAAGAACTATCAATCCCGTTCTTATTTTATATTTTATGTGGATTAATCATTATCGGGGGCTCGTATGTGTTGCCGGGGTTTTTATTCGTTCTCTATTTTTTTGGATTTTTTGTTCCCCATTTTCTTAGCACGCCTTTTTCTCTCGAAAAATTGCTTAGCTTGCCGGTCCTTCAGATCTTAATATCTACACCGTTAATATTTATTGGAATATACTTACTTCATTTATTTTTTATTGCCTTGATAACCAGTTGGTTTTATAAATATGCAGAAAAGCATGGAGCCGTTCAAGGTGTATTTGATAGGAATTTAGACGCATCGTCGCGAGAAATAGATTATTATCACGTGCGTTCCTTCTTATTCAAATATCCGATATTTGCTGTTGCTCATTCTCCTTTTCCTTGGTTATTAAATTGGGAATTAAGACTCTTAGGCTCGAATAAGGTTGGAAAAGACACGGTACTTGAGGAGACCTACATTCATAGCCATATTAATTTTGGAAATAACTGTTATTTAGGAACGTTTGCTCACATGACCAACCATCTAGTAGATGGTGTATATGGAGAGGAAAATCTAACATTTTTCGGAATCACCATTGGCGATAATTCCATATTGAACGCTTTAACGGGAGGGCTTCCCGGCACGGAAATGGGAAATAACACTACTCTTTTACCCATGGGAACGACGGTAAAATATGATAAATTAAACGGAAATAAAATATATGGTGGATTTCCCGTTAAAGTAATTGAAAAAGAAGAATTAAAAAAATTTTTAGGAGGAATTTTAGATGAATAGGAAACAGGAAATGCAAGGAGCAAAACAATCTCTAAAAAAATCTGAGGACGTGGAATTAGGAAATGATCTTCTTTTAAATCTTCCCATTACCACGGGAACCTTTGCTTGGACACCCACGGCGATAATTCTTTATATTTTTCTTCATTGCGTCTCGTTAATGATGCCATTAGTAATGGTTCTGACGTTTTTTACGGATGCATTGCATGGTAATTTTTTTCACTGGCGAATCTATTTCATTGTTATTGATATTTTAGCATGGTGGGGTACTTATATACTAACTAGCCTCGTATTGGGCAAGCTCGTGCTCATCCTTTTAAAATTAATTCATGCTCCGAAAGAAGGGTTGTTTGATATAAAAGGGGATAATCGGGATTATCAATTTTATTGTTTGAGGGTGACAGTAAAAAAATTCATCTTTTGGATTTGGAATAATTTTTGCTTTCCCTGGGTAGCAAATATGGCGTATAAAACGTGCGACATGCGTGCTGATTTCAAGTCCACCATGTTTGATGGGTGGACGGATGTAGAGTTTATTGAATTTGGAAATAACATGATGATCGGGCAAGGCGCCGTGGTGCTCTCCAGCATGATTATTGGAGATAAACTCTTAATCAAGAAAACCATTATAGGAGATCACGTGGTATTGGGAGGAAATTGCGTGATTGCTCCGGGAACCGTGATTGGGAAAGGAAGTACAGTGGGAATTTGGGCCGTCACGCAGATAAACCAAGTTTTAGAACCCGATTGGATATATATTGGGCGCCCGGCACGTAAATTTATGCCGGCTAAAAAGATGGTCGAAGAAAGCAAGAAAAAGTTTGTCAGAAGAATCGTAGATACCGGAGAGCGCATTCCTTTTGACGTGAACAAGTATAAACGACGATAAAAAGCAAAACAGAAATCTTTAAAAATTAGATTCAAGATCTTGTTTTTTTAGACGAGAAATTAAAAATAAAAAAAAACTGATTTAAATTCAAATTACTTTTGGTTTTTCGGGTGGATTTCCTAACATTTCGCTCATGAGCATTTGAAAATTATCGAAATGACCGGGAAGCGTTTTCTGCATGAAAAAGCATTCCGCAACCTCTAAGTTTACTTTTTTCCCAATGGCTATCGCCATGGAACGAAGTAATCTTTGGGCGTATTTTGTTAATTTTTTGAGTTCTTTAGGTGAAACATTGGCGGGGTCAATATTAGGCGCAAAGAGATCTGCCAAGAGGGTTAATGTTGCTTCAAACTTTAATGCTGATTCCACCTTTTTTTGGAAGGTGGAAGATATATCCACATACATGTTAGGTGCGTGGCCTAATATACCCATGAACCATACTTCCGAGCAAGAATAAGGGGATACTCCTCCCTTTATTTGATCGGGATAAAGTAAGGGAAATGCGGCAAAAGCGGCCGCTTCCGCTGCCATTCTTCCTACCATCATGTGATCCGGATGGACTTCGTATTTTTGCCAAGGATCAAACGTTACGACCCGATCCGCCTTTAAGGCTCGAATATGATATATCAACTCCTTACGAAGTTTCTTTCCATCAATGAATCCTCCATCAGGATATCCTAACATGATAGTATTTTTAATTCCGAGAATTTCATTAGAAGCTCGTAATTCTTTCTCTCGCATTTGGGCCACGTCATCTAAAGTTAAATCCGTTCTTAACGTGCCGACATTTCCAGTCGTGACGCAAATTGCATGAATCTCATGCCCTTCTTCTGCCCACCGCGCTAAAGTGCCCGCGCAAGAAAATGCCAGGTCATCCGGATGAGCAAAAATCGCCATAATACTTAATTTTTTATCATTCATGAAAAACTCCTCGAGATGATGTTAATCAATTTAAAATAATAAATTTGATATTGTTATTATTTTATTCTTTCGGATAAAAGTGAAATGATTTCTATAATATTCTAAAATTCCGTTCAAAATCTAATCTTATTCGATTTATATAGAATTATCTACAAGAGTTTTGAAGAAATTTCATTAATATGATTAAAGTAAATAATTAAAAAATATTTGATTTATTTTCTATAATGTTTTCATGAGATCCAATAAATTCGATTCATGAGCATCATGTTTTGTAGGATATTTACTTAAAATTACTTCAAGATTTGTTCCATGTAATAAAATGCCCTCTATCAGAATTTTATTAATTAATGTATCGAAATGTTGAGTTATTTCTTTTTCATTACAAATAAGTATACTCAGGCCTCCTTCAACAATTTCAAAAGCCCAATCTTCTAAGTTTTTATAATCTTCATCTTTAAATAATATCAAATAAATTTCAGAAGGATTTCCCTCTGCTATAATTAAAATGTCAATATCGCTCTCTTTATCAGCATCTCCCCGAGCCACGCTTCCATATAAATAAATTGAGAGAAGAAAAGGATATCTTTTTCCAATTTTTTCAGCAAATGTTTTAATGGGTGTTAAGTCAATAATTAGCCGAGAATTGTTAATTTTAATTTTTTCCAACTTCTTTTTGCACCTTTTTTGTAATTTTTTTACAAATTTCCTCTAATTCTCTTAAAATTTGAATTACTCTACTATAATCCGGAATATTATTAATATATCCATATTGGAATTTTGAAGAAAAATCCATTTCTAATAAATTATACAATTTCAAAATCTTGTTGGCATCTTTTCCAAGAATTTTCATTATTTCTGTATCTTTAAGTGTCTTTTTAATTCCTCGATGATTTCTATGTTTCAATTTTTCGGGTATTAATAATTGATCAATGATTGTTGACACTAAATGATAAGAAGCCCAATGAATAAGAATTAAAATTGATGCATGATCACGTTTTAAAAGAGGTTTTTTTAATAATTCATTAATTGTAGATTTCATCCTTAGATAACGTTTAATGTGATCTTCAGCTTTTATGATAAAGACGTGCATTTAAATTGGAAAATATTTAATATTTTCATTCATATTTATTTTAAAATTTTACTTTTCATGAAAAGAAAATACCAATTCAAATTAATAATCTTGAATATTTACTCTCGCATGTTATCAAAATTTTAAAAGCTTATAATTCTTACCTCTAATTTAATAAAATCATTGTAATTTATAGATTAGACTCAAATAGACTAAAGGGTTTATAACATGTTAAAAAACACGCAAAATAAATCCAAAATAATGAAATTGCTAATCATCAATCCTCATCCTGATGATGCGGAATTTACATGTGCGTGTACCATCAAGCAAGCACTAGATTTAGGATGGGAAGTCCATGAAGTTTTAATGACGTCGGATGAGTATGGCACCTCCAGAAATGATTTTAAAGGAAAAAGAATTAGACGAATACGGAAACATGAGATGAGAGAAGCCGCAAAAGCCTACGGAACTAAACTTGATGGCAAGCCAAAAATAAATTTGATTTGGTTCGGTGAAATAGATGGGTATCTTCCTTTTAATAAACGGGTGTTTTTAAAACTTAAGACATTAATTTTAAACCTCAAGCCTCACGTGGTAATCGCACCCGATAGTTTCTTTTCCTTAGATTTACATCCCGATCATCTCCATACTGGATGGTTGGTTTATGTAGCAATTAAATCCATGAAACCTTTCCAAAGACCCCTCCTTCTCTTATATCATTCATTTAATCCTAATTTTTATATCACCATTAAAGATTTATCCATTCAAATGGAAGCTCTATCAAAACACGCTTCTCAAATAAGTCCACTTGGTTTAAAATATTTAAAACTTATAAGAGGAATATATTATTATTCGAGAATGATCCATACGGCTCCGTATCTCGCTGAAGGATTTAGGAAAGTTGAGTTCAAACCAAATGAGAATTCAATTAAAAAATTAAAACATGAATTAATTTATTGTTATATTGTAAAGCGCATGAGTGGTCCTCCCAGAGAGCATTATCTTCCAACACCTAAAGAATTAGGCTTAATACCTTAAAAAATCCCATGATATTGTGATTCGTAGAAAATTTATTATTATTAAAAAAAGCGAAAATTTATATAAAAGTGAATAAAGTTAAGTACAATAAAATCTACATAATTATTTAAAAAATTAAAAAGGTCATGAAAAATGGAAAATGCGTCTACAGAAACCATGGGACCCAGAAAATTCACGATTAAGGAGCGCTTTTATTGGGGATTTGCCAGTTTAGGTGGTTCTATAATTTCGGGCATTTATGCTAGTTTACTCCCCATATTTTACACCGATTATCTTGGTCTTGTCGAAAATGCAGGAATTATCTATATTGTCTCCATAATCTATGCCATATGGAACGCAATCAACGATCCTTTATTTGGTGTCATTTCAGATAAAACAAAATCAAAGAAAGGACGTCGAATCCCTTTCATGCGTTATACTGCTCCTTTTTTGGGGATATTCTTTATTTTGGTATGGTTTGCTGATCCGAGTTTTTCTGAAATGCAACTTTTTTGGTGGATGTTAATTACCATGCTCCTCTATGATACGGCATATACCATCATTTTCCTCGTCTTCTCTGCCCTCCTGCCTGAGATAACTGAAGATGAAAAGGAAAGGAATGGACTTCAAGTAATAAGCTCCTTTCTAGGTTTAATAGGTACGATTTTTGGCTTCATTATTCCCGACCTGTTTCGTCATCAAGCATCCCTCCTTCCTTTGCGCATGTCTATGATCGCCGTGGGCATTATTGGAAGCACGCTCATCATTTTTACGACATATAAATTCAAAGAAAGACCAGAATTCACGATTGTTGATGAGCCTTTAGGAATGATTGATATGATAAAATTTACCTTTAAAAGCAAGGCGTTTATCATTGCTGTCGTTGCCAATTTCATGAGCATCCTCCTCCAATCCTTGATTCTCGGCTCGCTATTTTATTTAGGCGACTATGTCACTCAAACCTCTTCAATTATTCTTATTTTATTTGTATTCATTCCGTTGCTTGTAGGAATTTGGATTACACCTAAGCTGATTGAAAAATTCGATGTGGTACGAGCCGATCAATTGCTTTTAATACTAGGGGGAATAGGCCTCATCTTGTTGACGTTCATGCCCACTAATGAATTAATCTTTGTAAGCATCGCAATAGCAGGTTTTGGATTTGTTGGTCCACTTGTTTTCACAAATCTTCTATTTGCTCAAGTTGCGGATGAAGATGAAGTGCGCACGGGCGTTCGGCGGGAAGCCATGTTTTTTGGAGTAAATGCATTGATTACAAAGCCTGCTCAGAGTCTTGCTTTGGCCATTCCTGTGGCATTATTGGCCGCTACTGGGTTCATCCCAAGGAGCCAAACGGGCGGCATCGCGCGCCCAGATTTACAGCCCGCAGCAGCTTTATTCGCTATTAGATTATTCATTGGACTCATTCCGGGCATAGCATTATTATTAGAAGTATTGATTCTTCAATTTTACCCCTTAAAAGGAGAGTATTGGGCTAAAATTCAAAAAGAAATATTAAAAATGCACGAAGAAAAACACAAAAAATTGAAAGAGCTCATGAAGAATCAGAAATAAATTACTCCTTTTTTTTTTCTTTTTTCTCTAACTATAAATTTTAGAAATGACAACTTTAAAGAGCAAGCAAACATGGGAAATATCCGTTTGATTTTCTCATTTAAATTTAAATATTTTGCGAAATTCTAGTAAGATAAAATTTGTAGGTGGAAGCCTTCATTCCATGTATCAATTTTTAGATTTTTAAAGCAGAAATTAGTATTTCATTCTATCTGACAAGCAAGGCCATGGCAATGGCTTCGATGGCGAAAAATGAGGAAGATTTTTTATTAGAAATTAGTATTAATTCTTTTTGATTTAGCACGATCTCACGGAAAAAGAAATTCGATTCAAAAAAATAATATAATCAATTAGGATAGATAAAAAGAAATAGAAATCCATAATTATTGAGCAAACAATATTAATATATATGGGAGAAGTATTTTTATTAATTATATTTCTCATGAATTATTAACTGGGGCCATGTAAAAATGTTAAATCCATTTTTTCGAAAACTCGCAAAGTTAGTCGTGAATTATTCTCTGGAAGTGAAAAAGGAAGATAGAGTGCGCATCATGGGGCCAGCACTGGCAAAGGAATTCATTCAAGCACTATTTGTTGAAATCTTGAAAGCTGGAGGACATCCTTGGTTAGACATCGAAATTGAAGGCATTCAAGAGCTTTTCTTCAAGCATGCTTCAGAAGAACAATTATTATACGTAGATAAATTAACAAAAGCAATCCATGAGGAATTTAATGGGTTTATTCGAATTCATGCCGATTATAATACACGTAGATTTAGTTTAATAGATCCAAAAGTCCTTGCTAAATTTAGAGGAGCTCCAGCCCGTAAAGAATTGAGCAAGATTTTTCAAGAGCGGTCTGCTAAGGGAGAATTAAGATGGACGGTCGTGCCGTTTCCTTGTGAAGCACACGCGCAAGAAGCGAGCATGGACCTCGATTCATATTTCGACTTTGTAGAAAAGGCTTTATTTTTAGATAAGGAAAATCCGATCTTGGAATGGCAAAAATTGGGGGAAAAGCAAGAACAAATTGTCTCTTTTTTAAATACCGTTAATGACCTGCAAGTATTAGGAGAAGACACAGAGCTATCGTTATCCGTAAAAGGAAGAACTTGGATAAATTGTTGTGGCTTGAAAAACCTGCCGGATGGAGAAATATTTACCGGGCCGGTGGAAGATTCCGTGAATGGGCATATTAGATTCACGTATCCGGGTATATATAATGGAAGAGAAATCGAAAATGTCTATTTAGAATTTCAAAATGGCAAGGTGATAAAAGCTACTGCTACGAAAGGAGAGGAGTTGTTAAAAGAATTATTAACCATCGAAAATGCCAACATCATGGGGGAATTTGCTATTGGAATGAATCATGGAATCACGCGCTTCTCCAAAAACATTTTGTTTGATGAAAAACTAGGGGGAACCATTCATTGTGCCATCGGGAGTGGTTATTCCGAGACAGGCTCCAAAAATGTATCAAGCATTCATTGGGATCTCATTAAAGACATGAAAGTTCCCGGTTCAAAAATTATTGCTGATGGTAAAGTAATTTATCAAGAGGGGCAATGGAAAATTTAGCAACATCCATTTTTTAGCAGTAAAAAAGGGATTCTTTCATTTAAAAAAGGTAAATCCCCCTTCATATTATTCAATAATTTTATGGGTAATAAAAATAAAAAGTAAAAAATCTTTTTAAAAATAATTAAATAGTGGCGCATTAGAATCCGTTCACTCAATATATTCAAATTCCGCTTGTTGGAATATGCTTCTAGAGGAATTTCCGATAAGAACTTTAAATGTTCCTGGTTCTGATTTCCAGATCATGCTTTTCTCGTCGAAGAAACTTAAATCTTGTTCTGTAAGAGTGAATTGAAAGGACTTTCTTTCTTTTGGTTGTAAAAAGATTTTATTGAATCCTTTTAGCTCTTTTAGTGGTCTTTCCGCGCTAGACTCGACGTCCTGTAAATATAATTGAACCACTTCAGCTTCCCCTCGATCTTCCATATTTATTATATCAACGGACATAGTATGGATTTCTCCTTTTTTCAATGAATTGCTATTCTATTTAAAAATAACTATAATCTATAATTATTTTGAACATGTATTTTATGAAATCAGGTCAAATTATACTTGGATTGAAGCAAACCCAGTTCCTAATTCGCAAATTGCTCTTAAAATTAAATTGATACAAAATTCAAAAATATTAATGTTCTTTAGTTAAAATATTAATAAAGATTTCATTTGCGAAACAATCTTTAAAAAAATTATCCTTCTTAACAAATTCAAAAATAGGAACGATATCAAGATAATTAAAAAAATTTCAACTGGGTTTTAATTTTTATTCTATAAATTGCTTTTATTATAAAATTAAAAAGAGATGATTGGATTTGAGTTGGGAAGAAAAGGAAATTTTATTGGTAGTTAAAACATATCCCGAAAGGAGTAAAAAGTATGGAAATACAGTTTGCACTGCTGGTATTTTGAAGGATTCAAATACCTGGGTAAGGATTTATCCTATAAATTTCAATTCATATAATGCGAAACCCTTAAAAAAATTTGTATTTTTCAAAGCCCAAATAAAGAAGAATACAAAAGAAATGCTAAGAAGAAAAGAGTCGTTCAAGATAAGAGATTCTACCATTGAAATCACTAATAAAGATTTAGTAGATCCTAAAAAAAAAGGTGTATGGGATAAAAGAAGAAATATTTTAATCAAAACTCTTTCTGATTCGGTTGAAATATTAAAGAAGAAAGCTAATGAAGATCGGACTTCATTGGGTCTAATTAAACCCAAAATAGATTCTGTGAAATTTAGACTTAAAAAACCTATTGAAAAGATTGATATTGACATTGCTGAAAGCATTCAAATAAATCTTTTTGGTGAAAAATTAAAAAAAGTTGATAAAATAGAAAATATATTTTATTATAGCTTTAATTGTTATGGAGAAAATTGTTCTGGTCATAATATGATATGTACAGATTGGGAACTCCTTGAATCATTTAGAAAATGGAGAAATCAATATATTAATCCAGTTCATTTAGAAGAAAAATTAAAAGAAAGATATGAAGATTGGATGAAAAATAGAGATTTATATTTCATTTTAGGAACTCATAATAGATTTAATACTTGGTTCATAATTGGGCTATTTTATCCTCCTAAACGAAAGGATCTGAGTTTAAATGCTTTCTTAAAATAAACCGTAAATGAGAAATAAAATTATTAATTATATAAAATAATGAGGTTTGAAAAAGAGAAAAATGAAAATCAAGCTAAATAAGATTAAGTTTTCAAAATACGATCCACGAGATGTCGTTGATGAGGAATATTTAAACGAATTAGCAGAAAGTATAAAAAAAGATGGATTATGGAATCCAATTTTAGTAAGGAACTTAAAAAATGGAGATTATGAGTTAATTTCTGGTGGACATAGGTTAAGAGCAGTAGAAAAATTAGGCTGGGATGAGATTGAAGCTAAAATTTTAGATGTGGAAGATTCTATGGCAGCAATATTATCAATTAAAACCAATTTCCTTCAAAAAAATCTTACGGATATTGAAGAAGGAAAAGCTATTAAAAGAATTATTGATGATTTTGGATATACTCAGAGCGAGGTCGCAAAAATGCTCGGTAAAAGTCAAGCTTGGGTCAGTAATCGATTAGCCTTAATCCTAGATGTTTCAAAAAAAGTACAAGACGCGCTCAAGGAGGAAAAAATTACAACAACCCATGCTGTCTTGTTATCAAAACTCTCAAAGAAAGACCAAGATAATTTTCTTGCCTATATCCTAGAAAAAAATCTCAGTATCAATGACTCGAGAGAAGCACTCAAGAAATTCGAAAATAAAACCATATTTACTATTGGTTATCAAGGAAAAAACTTAGATGAATTAATCAAAATACTTCAAGAAAATAAAATAAATACGCTCATTGACATTCGTCAATCAGGACAGAGTAGTAACAAACCAGAATTTAATTCTGAAATCCTCAAACGTGAATTTCAAAAGTTAAAGATAAATTATATTCATAAGCCCGAATTGGGAGTTGAATATATAATAAGAGCTCCATATATCGAGGGTTATCTTTCTCACGAATGTTTTAAGAAATGGTATGATTGGCATTTAGAAAAAAATTCTTTTAAACTCGAAGAATTTATAAGCTTCCTTAAAGAGAATGGAAGATGCTGCTTCATGTGTATGGAACAATTTCCGAGGCCAAACAAATTACAAAAACATTTTTGCCATCGAGACTTTCTTGCTAAAATGATTTTAGAATTTAAGACTGATAACTTGTTGTTAAAATTTGAAAATAGAATTGATTTATGACTCATTTTTCAAGATGGACAATGGAAAATTTAACAACTTCAACTTTTTACCAGTAAAGGAGAATTCCTTCCAATTAATAAAAGGTAAATCCTCCATTATATCATATATTAATCGAAAAAAAATAAAAAGTAAAACATCTTTTTAAAAAAAATTAAAGAGTGGAGCATTAGAATCCGTTCACTCAATATATTCAAATTCTGCTTGTTGTAATATATTTTTAGAAGAATTTCCGATAAGAACTTTAAATGTTCCGGGTTCTGATTTCCAGATCATGCTTTTCTCGTCGAAGAAACTTAAATCTTGTTCTGTAAGAGTGAATTGAACAGTCTTCTTTTCTTTAGGGTTTAAAAAGACTTTACTAAATCCTTTTAGCTCTTTTAGTGGTCTTTCCACGCTAGATTCGGCGTCTTGTAAATATAATTGAACCACTTCAGCTCCCTCTCGATCTCCCGTATTGATTACATCAACGGCTATAGTAAGAGTTTCTCCTTTTTTCAATGAATTGCTACTGAGCGATATGTTTTCACACGTGAAATTCGTGTAGGATAATCCATATCCGAAAGGAAAAAGAGGCTCTATCCCTCTTGTATCGAAATGGCGATAGCCTACAAAAACTCCCTCTTTATATAACACTTTTTCGTTGCCCGGATATGTTTCATGGGATTGATGTGCGGGAGAATCAGAAAGATTTTTTGGAAAAGTAATTGGGAGCTTTCCGGAAGGATTTACCTCACCGAATAAAATGTTTGTTATCGCATAGCCGGCTTCCATGCCCGCATACCATGGAATAAGTACTACTGGGACGTCATCTATCCACTCAATCATGCTCACGGGACTTCCAATAATTAGAACTACAATGGTTTTAGGGTTTTTTTTCGCTGTTTCTTTTATTAACTCGACTTGATCTTGGGGCAAATGAAAAGATTTCTTATCAATTCCTTCTGCATCCATTTCTCTTTCATGATTTAAGCCAGCAAAAATAAGAGCAACATCTGCGTCAGAAGGATCGGAATTAACTACTATTTTAGAGCCACATTTTTGTTTAAGAGCTTCCAAAGGAGTGATTTCATGAGGTGGTTTTACTTGTGAGCTACCACCTCCTTCCGCCATTTTCTTGTCAGCATTAGGACCCAAAATAGCAATTTTATTTATCGCATTTAGATCAAGTGGCAATAATCCTCCTTGGTTCTTTAAAAGAACTAATCCTTCCTCAGCAATTCGTCGTGCTAATTCTTGATGTTCTGGCGTATTTCTCTTACCGCTTGGAAGAGTGGCAGGATCATCAAACATTCCCGTTAAAAACATTACCCGCAAAAGCCTACGAATGTTATCATCTAGCGCTTCAATTGAGAATTTTCCTTCGTTAAATGCTTTTTTAAGTTTTTTATCTTTATATAAAATTGGTCGTGGCATTTCCAAACTCAATCCTGCTTTAATGCAGCTTTCTGTGCTCGTACAATTAGAACTAGCGCCCCAATCTGAAACAACAAACCCTCGAAAGCCCCATTCTCCCATTAATCGCTTTTTGATGAGATCTTCACTTTCAGACCCATAAACGCCATTAACTTTATTATAACAGCTCATGAACGACCAAGCATCCGCTTCTATTACAGTTGCTCTAAAAGCGGGTAAATAAATCTCTTGTAAGGCCCGTTCAGACACTTCGGCACTATAGGTAAAGCGATTTGTTTCTTGATTATTACAAGCATAATGTTTTACACAGGCCGCTATTCTCTGGCTTTGGATTCCCTTGACAGTAGCAACAGCAAGCTTGGAATTTAGATACGGATCTTCCGTTTGATATTCAAAGGTTCTTCCGCACATGGGCGTGCGTTGAATGTTTATTCCCGGCCCCAAAATCATGTGATATCCAATTTCCCTCACCTCTTCAGCTAAAGCCACGCCAAAGTGTTCTAAAAGCGAAGGATTCCAAGTAGATGCACGACAAATAGCAGTAGGAAAATACGTGCATTCCTTATTGTTTGAACTATGAGGAGCAATGCCGTGAGGCCCATCAGTCATCTTGAAGGAAGGAATTCCTAATCGTTTGATGGGTTTTGTAAACCATAACTGTTTTCCCGCACATAATTTAAATTTTTCTTCTAATGTGAGTCTTTTAAGAAGATCTTCCACTCTTTCTTCTAAAGGGAGATTCATGTCATGAAAGGGAAGATTACGGAGTTCTTCTCCTGAATATGTATCATTCATTTTTAATCGAAATAGTTGTTTATTCTAATTAATGATTTGTTATATCTTAAATTTTTTTGATATATTTCCGTTAATATTGAAAAAAATATTCAGGGATTATCTAAAAGTGAAAAAAGATCGTTTTTAAAGGAAATTATTTCTTGGCTCGTTCAAGAGCCTTGCGTTCCAAGGTTTTCGAGTAACTTTCCCATTTATCGGCTTCTTCGGGTTTTTTTCGAGAAATAATGAATTTACACGTTTTCGCCCCAGCGGGAATCGTAGATTTAAATTCAATTTGAAAATCCGATTTAAATACGTGATCTCTAAAATAATTCACGATTCCTTGGACGAAATATCTTTGAACTCTACAATCAAAAGCAGAATAAATGTCTTGTAGGGGACACCATAAAATATCGAACGAACATTGGTCTTCATTCTCAATCACTGGAGCTTCTATAGACGTCCAAGCTTGAGTATTTATTATGGTAGCCAGAAAACTCATTAATTCTATATCGGAGATGTCTTTTGGAATTTCATCTAGGTCGATCATTTGCCTCCCTACTTCATACCCTGCCTCAATTAATGCTTTAGAGACGATTTCTTGCCCTTTAGTGCCCAATTCTTTTTCCGCCAGTTTTAACACGTTAATAATGCCTAAAGACATGAACAACCCGAATTGTAATAAAGAAGTGGGGTCAAAATCTTCTCGTTCCAAGACGTCTGTTTTGAACCGATCGAGAGCCTTCTGAAAAGGTTCTCTTAAGGCGGGTTTAACTTTTACCCAATTTTCTTCTTTTCTGTCACTCCCTTTTAAAATCCCTTCTTTAATCATTTTTTATTCACGTGGATTTATAATTCAACCTAAGATTTATTAATACTTGACATTTTTAAAAATCTTTTACCAAAATCAAGAGCATTAGCAGGATGAAGTGGAAAAAAATTTTGAAATTTCCACTTGCCAATGAATTTAACATAAATTTTTTTGGAAGCAAGAATACTTCTATCTCAGAAGAATTCATTAATGGTAGGTACCTTCAATAAAAAAGGACTAATGCCATTCCTATAAAAAAAGTGATAATATGCATGTTTTGGTTTTATTAAGACATGGAGAAAGTGTTTGGAATAAGGAAAATCGGTTTACGGGCTGGACTGATGTGGGCTTAACAGAAAAAGGTCGTGAAGAAGCTAAGGAAGCCGCACGATGGTTAAAAAAAGAACAGTTCACGTTTGACGTTGCATTTACTTCTTTTTTAAAACGGGGAATAAAAACGTTATGGATCGTGTTAGAAGAAATGGATCTCATGTGGATTCCCGTATACCGCTCATGGCGATTAAACGAAAGACATTACGGCGCCCTGCAAGGACTGTATAAATCGAAGCTTGCCAAAGAAGTAGGCGAGGAGCAAGTTTTAATCTGGCGTAGAAGTTATGATGTTCCCCCTCCATCTTTAAAAACTACAGACCCACGATATCCCGGCCATGATCGACGATATAAAAATTTAAAACCCGATGAAATTCCCCTGACAGAAAGCCTTAAAGATACGGTTAAAAGATTCTTACCGTATTGGGAAGATGCCATTGCTCCATGCATCAAGAAAGGTAAGCGAGTGTTGATTTCGGCTCATGGAAATAGTTTGCGAGCTTTAGTCAAGATTTTAGATGAAATACCGGAGGATGAGATTGTAGAACTTAACATTCCCACGGGGATTCCCTTGATTTATGAGCTCGATGAGAATTTGAAGCCGATAAAACATTATTATCTCGGCGATCCTGAAAAAATTAAAAAAGCCACGGAAGCCGTAATCGCTCAAGGAAAAGCCAAATAATATTTAATCATCGCATGCGATATTCCTTTTTACCAACAATATTTTTATTAACAATCATTTTTTGAATTAATATCATGGAAAAACCGTTCATTGATGATCCCCGCATTTCTAATGTGGTTTTTTTCCCAAGGAAAGCCCCCATACCCAATAATTTAAAATCGCACGTGGAACCTTTAACCTTTAAAATCCATGATAATGTAAGAATAGGCGGGTATATTTACAAGAAAGATAAGCAACTCCCTAATATCTTATTTTTTCACGGAAATGGAGAAATTGCGCTGGATTATCAATATTTTTATCACCTTTTTTTTAAAATAGACGTAAATTTAGCCGTGATAGATTTTCGAGGCTACGGACATAGTACGAGAGAGCCTTCATATAGCAGTTTATATGCTGATGCGTTTCCCGTGTATCAAAAATTTATAGAATGGATGCGAAAAAATGAATTTAATGGTTCTCTATTCGTTGAAGGGCGGTCTTTAGGGAGTACATGTGCCGCGGAAATTGGAGCTCAAAATCCCAGTGACCTAAAAGGAATTATTTTCGAAAGTAGCTTCGCAAGTGCATATAATATGATGACGAGACTTTTTCGGATCAACGATCCTCGAATCACTCCCGAATCTTTGGAACCATATTCTAATGATACAAGAATGAGAAGAATACAAATGCCCGTATTGATAATCCACGGCACGCTAGATTGGATCATTCCTAAAAGTGAAGCAGAACTAATTTTTACTTCGCTTCCCAATACCATCGAAAAAAAACTAATTTTAATCGAAGGTGCTGGACATAATGATATTTTCTCTCATGAAAAAGAATACTTTCAACCATTACACGAATTTATCCAAAAATTTAAATAATAAACCTTCCTAAATTCATTCTTATCAAGGGATCTCTAAATAATTGTTTTGCACCGTTCAAGCACTTATATTTCTCATTAAAAGTTTTCAATTCCAAATTCATAAAAATTTTATAATTTAGAAAATATCTACAATTTGAATAGAAAAAACCAAATCGAATACATGAAAATGAAAGATCCCAATCCCCATTACGGAGTAATCGCGGGAATTAACGGTTCAATAATAAAAATTAGAGGTTTAGAAAAACAAGCACGATTACACGATTTATTAAAAATTGTTGATAAAAATATCATGAGTGAAGTCATCCAAATATATTCTGATTACCTAATCGCCCAAAGCTTCGAAAGTACCGTGAATCTAAAACTTAATGACAAGGTCCTTAATTTAGGTAAACCACTTTCCATGGAACTCGGTCCAGGCCTCCTAAATAATGTATTTGATGGCATTCAACGTCCCCTCGATTTGCTTTTTAAGCTACATTCCAATGGACGATTAAAAAGCGGAATTGTAATAACCCCCTTATCCCGTGAGAAAAAGTGGTACTTTACTCCCTTGATACCTGAAGGGAAAAAAGTGAAAGAAGGGGACGTTATTGGAGAAATCGAGGAAACTCCTCTCGTCAAGCATCGAGTCATGATTCCTCCTTTCATGTCCGGAACCCTATCTTTCTTGGCTGAAGAGGGATTTTATACTATTGAAGAGCAAATTTATAGGATAAAACGAAACGGAGAAGAGCATTCCTTTTCCCTGCTACAAAAATGGCCAATTACCTTCAACAGGCCTTTTTTGCGGAGATTACAACCTAATAAACCCCTCCTAACAGGTACGAGATATATTGATTTATTATTTCCCATCGCTAAAGGAGGAACATGCGCCATTCCAGGAGGATTTGGAACGGGTAAAAGCGTATTATTGCAGACCATGGCGAAATATTGTAATGCGGACGTGGTAGTCTATGTGTGCTGTGGAGAACCTGGTAATGAAATTGCGAATCTAATTAAACAATTTAAGGAAACCCTTGATCCCACCACCAATCGCCCCATTTCGGAACGCGTGGTAGTAATTGCAAATACTTCGAACATGCCCGTTTCTGCAAGAGAAGCAAGCTTGTTCTCAGGGGCCACCATAGCAGAATATTATCGGGATATGGGATATAACGTTGCGTTGTTTGCGGATAGCACCTCCCGATGGGCCGAATCCCTGAGAGAAATCTCTAGCAGGCTCGAAGAAATGCCCGCTGAAGAAGGATATCCCGCCTATCTTTTCTCTAAAATCTCCAGCTTCTATGAGCGTGCTGGGGTCGTTCAATGTTTAGGAACCTATCCTCTTCAGAATGAAAGAACTGGCTCCATTACGATAATATCCTCCCTATCCCCGCCAGGAGGTGATTTAAATGAACCCGTGACCGCCTCGACTAAACGTGTAGTTCAAGAAATTTTAGTATTGGATAGTAAACTCGCCTATTTGAAAATCTATCCCGCCATTAATTGGATCTCCTCTTACTCCGGCCATGTAGACCACGTTTCCAACTGGTGGAAAAATAATGATATTAAATGGGAAGAAATCTCTTGTGATTGGAAAGAATGTAGGGACTTCTTCAATGAACTCCTGTCCAAAGAACATGAACTCGAAGATGTCCGCCAAATTCTAGGCGTCCAAGACCTCTCCGACGAAATAAAATTAAATCTTTTTACCAGCAAAATAATTAAAAACGCCCTCCTCAATCAAAGTGCCTTCCATGAAATTGACTGCTTCACGGATGCTAAAAAATTACTTGGATTAGCAAAACTCATTAAAATCTTCCATGAAACCGTAAAAACCTCCCTTAAAGAACAAGCACCTAAACAAATATTAGATGATCGCATGTACAACGAAGTCTTACACCAATTTGAACGCCTTGCCCACCACGTCCCTAATGAAAACTTTCATGAAATTGAATTATTCAAGGAAAAAATAAAAAATATCTTCACAATGGACATCAGAGAATGGATTTTTCACCAAACAGTACAGTAGCGATTTTTTAGGCCAATAGGATTTCTTTTTTCGTAATGTCTTCTAGTAAATTGAAATGAAATCTTATTTTACGACTGTTAAGAATTCATTTTAATAATTCAGATTTAATTTTTAAAGCTCAACCATTTCATGTAAATATTCTCCATTTTTTTTAGCGTGCTCCCTAACTTTTTTTAAAGATATTTAGAGAATGCCATTTTTTTTAGTTTTAGAGGAAAAAAATTTGAATAATAGATATCTTATAAAGTCAAGAAATTATAAATAACAAGAATTATTATTGAAATTAACCTAATTTTGGTTCATCACTCTTAGTTACTAATGTCCTTCTTATTTTAGATTGCATGAGATGCCCTATAAGGATTAAAAAAATTAATAAAAAAATAAAAATGATGACCATGCCTATATGAGATAGAATTGAATAAAAAATATTACTTTCTAACCAAATAAAATACAATAAATTAAATATGGGATTAAATGGGCTTAAAAATATTGAATCTTGAAGATGTGAAGGAAAAATTACAATAAGAAACGGACTTGAATAAACGAAGATTAAGGTTATAATTGCTATTATTCTTCCTGCAATAATGTTCGAGCTTTCAATAGTATCGATAATAAGACTAAGGCTGAAAAATAATATCAAAATTAAAAAATAAATAATAATCAAGCCTATTATTGTAAAAAAGCTAATTGGGTAATATATACAACATAAAACATTAACGATTCCAAATATTATACCTCTTAAAATAAAATGTGATAAAAGGATTCCTAAAAATAAATTGCGTTGGTTAATAGGACCTTTCGCCATAGAATGGAGTTTTTCAAGATATTTTTCCGAATTTAATTGTTCAGGAATGCTTATAATCATATTTGATCCAAAAAATATGGTGTAGCTTAAAAGTGGAATGATTAAGTAATTATGTAAATTCCAAGGACCTATCTGTGAATGATAAATTAATAAAGAAGATATAAATAAATATAAAAAGATAACAATTATAATTGGAAATACAAATTCAAATATAAAAGACTTAGATTTAAATGTTATTTATGATGCACTAAATAACTTCGTAAAATTGCACAGCGTTTTAATTTCCGTGGATGTATATTTATATTTTCTAATAAATTTAAAAATTGCCCGTTGAAATTCCTTAAACGT
>JALGVJ010000016.1 GCA_029838195.1 Promethearchaeota archaeon | reverse complement strand
TTGCAAGACACTGGACGTGGAGCCGCGGGAAGGTAATGGCGTGGGCATGGTGGAAGCTCCGAGAGGTATCTTGCTCTACAACATCTGGTCCGATGCCGACGGCATGTGCAAGAAATTGAATCTCCTGGTGGCAACGAATCACAACATTGCGGGAATCGAGAAGACTCTCATGCACGTGGCGAAGCAAATCTTTGAAGATAAGGTCTTGGAAGGGTTAAAATTACCTGACCCTTGGATTAAATAAATCTTAAATTAATCTAATTAATTTTTTTAAAAAATAATTGGTGGTATAAAGTGGCAAAAGCTCAAGAATATTTAATGTTTGAAGGGTGTACCATTGGAAATCGAATACCCTTTATTGAGGCATCAGCAAGAAAGGTATTTGAAAAATTGGGAATTAAAACTGTTGAGGGGCCTTTTTCTTGCTGTCCGGATCCTGTCGGATTTAATTCAGTTGATCATGAAAGCTGGTTGGCAATAGCTGCCCGGAATTTAACCATTGCAGAGCAAGAAGGGAAGGATATTGTTTCATTGTGCAATGGGTGTTTTCAGACTCTCAAGGTTGTGAATGTAGAATTACAACGAGACGAGCATGAAAAGGAAAAAATTAATAATATTCTAAAGACCATTAATAGGGAATTCAAGGGGACCATTAACGTGAAGCATTTTGTAGAAGTACTTCATGAATTGGGGGTCGATGAAATAAAAAAACATGTAGTTCATGAATTATCAGGTCTCAAGGTGGCGTGTCATACGGGGTGCCACTATAACAGACCATCTGAACTCATGCAAACGGATGATCCCTTGAAACCAAAAAAGTTAAGAGAATTAGTAACCGCCACGGGGGCAATACCTATAGATTATGAAGAAGAAGTATTATGTTGTGGGGCGGGAGTAGGAAATACCGAAGAAGAACCTTCCATGCAGATCTTAAAGAATAAATTTGATAGTGCATTAAAAGCTGGCGCCGAGATTTTTGTGGTGATCTGTCCGGCGTGCTTTCAGCAAATGGACACGAATCAAAAAACCCTTGCAAAATTATTTGGACAACAATATAACATTCCCATATTATATTTGACTGAATTGTTCGCATTAGCATTTGGCTTCAAATCTGAAGAGCTTGGAATGAAATTTCACCGCACGCGATTGAAGAATTTCTTGGATGCCTATAAATTAGAATAAACTTTAGAAAAATAACAATTAATTCTATTTATTTATAAATTATTGAACAATTAAATACTTAAAAAAGGAATTATTACATGAGTGAAGAGGTCCCGGAAGGAGTAGTAAATCTCTTAGAAATGGTCGTTCGTTGTTTTGACTGCTGACTATCGTGTGCTGCTCACATCACCGTGGTTGATGAAGATGGTAAAGAGATTTACTCTCGCAAGTTAAACGTTGGTTTAGGATGAACATTCAATAAAAAAAGAGATTGAATGGGACTGCCTTGCGCAGGATAACCAACATTTTTTCCTTTATTTTTTTTCTCTTATTTGAGCTGAAACATATTTTATGTCATTAAAGAAATTGTTTCTTTATTGATTAGAGTGGATACATCAAAAATTCCCTTAAGTGCTTTCCTAAAATTTTTTTAAAACAATTGAGTCCATTTTGAATATAGAACTATAGGTTATCAATATGGTGTTCCGATTAGATTTGCTCCATCAACTTCTTGAATCGATACCTTAATGAAGGTGCCGGGATGTATCTTGATATTGGGTAAAAGGATGTTTTTATACGCGAAATTTCTGCCAAAAGTATAATGGTTTTTCTCATCATGATATAAACAGAGCATTTTTCCTTTCCAACCCTTCCATTTATCATTCAAGTGCTCCAAATAAATTCGAAATACGGCAGATAATCTTTTTGAGCGCTCTTTTATTATTTTAGAATCCACTTGTTCCATATTTTTAGCTTCAGTATTGGGACGGGGGGTAAATTTTGAAATATTTATAATTTCGGGTCGGAGCCATTTTATTACATTAATTGTCTTGTAAAAATCATGTTCTGTTTCACCCGGAAATCCACATATGATATCTGTAGAAAAAGTAAGAAAAGGAAATTCTTTTCGCAGAAGGTCTATTTTATCAAGAAGAGTAGTTATTGTATAAGGCCTTTTCATTTTTTTTAAAATCTTATCACTCCCGGCCTGAATGGGAAGATGTAGGAATTGATATACTTTATCTGATTTAAAAATGGTGAGTAATTGTTCGAAATTATTAATGAGAAAGGCGGGATTTATCATTCCTATTCTTAAAAAGAATTCATGGTCTAAACGTGATATTCTAATGATTAAATCTTTTAAATCAGTATTTCGATATTTATATACGCTGCAATCTTGCGAAGTCAAAAGTATTTCCTTGATTCCTTGATTTAATTGAGACTTTACATTTTCCACTATTTTTCCAGGATCATAGCATTTAAGATGTCCGCGAGCATTTTTCACGCAACAATACGTGCAATTTCCTAAACAGCCTTCAGATATGGGTATTATTCCTGTCACTGTATCGTGAGAATGCTTGATGAGAAATCGAGCCTTATCGATTTTCTTGTTTGATTTCACGAATATATTTCTATTACCTTGCTTGATTTGTTCAAAGAGTGAAGGAATCTCTTGAAATGTATTTAAACCCAAAATAGCCGCATGACTAGGAATGATTTTTCGCACGAGTTCGAGGTAATCTGGAGCAATATGAGGCAAACAACCAGCAATGATCACGTGTTTATGTTTATTATTCTTATAAAGCTCATGCAATTCTCTTAATCTTCGTTTAATTTTATTCTCTGTTTGCTGCTTTACCCCACACGTGTTAATTATTATAAAATTAGCATTTTCAATATCCGCTTTCTTATATCCAGCATCCATTAAAATTTGGGAAATTATTTTTGAATCTGCTTGATTTGAGGTACAGCCGTAAGTCTCAATATAAAAAGTATTATTTTTCTCTTTCATTCCATCTAACCGAAACAAGATGATCTAATGAGAATTTCCTCAATCGATTTTTATTCATCTAAATTTCCTTATTTCTACCTTTATCAACATGCCGAAAAATAAAAGCTTTATACTACAACTCATGATCAATCCATTGAAATAGGATAAAATTTCAATTAAGAGAGAAGGATCTCATGTTTTAAAATAAATTTTTTTAAGGAAAATCGATATTTTAATGTTTATAATTTCTTATTAGAATGAATTTTTCTAATATTTTTCTTTTTAATACCATTTAATCGGGAGGAAAATCGGGATAATAAGTTAAATCATTTAAATCTCTTGGTGGCGCATGAGCCAGAAAACCATCTTGCCACGCTAAATGGTAAAACTTTTTTACATTTGAAGGAAGAGTGGGATAATCGACAATCATGACAAGTTTATTTTCAGCGAGGAGTAATTTCAAGAAATCAATCACATATGCAATTTCTGCTTGAGTACGCTTCATGTTACCATCAAAATAGACATCCTCTCGCCCGATACCATCAATAGCTCCACGATAATCATCATGTTCGAGGAGTGATTCTCCGTTTTGGGAAATTATTAAAAAATTAGCCCTTATTGATTTAGCGTAATTACTAAGGGCAATCACGAAATTTATCATGTCTTGTTGAGCCGTTGGCCTTTCCTCTTCATAATATTCAAAAGCATCGATTATATCCAGATAGCAACCATCAAATCCCGCACTTATTATTTTATCAAGGTAGCTATTTGGAGTACCATAGATTATTTTCTGCCAGTCAGGATCCCAATATTTCACTTTATAATTTCCTTCCCACTCTGGATTTTCGTTATCCAACCATTCTGGAGCGCTAACATCGGGAATTCCATCTTCATTTGAATCCCATTCTTCTTTCCAATAAAATCGATAATTTTCCGCCTCACCAATGCTTATGTAACTGATTAACAATTTTTTTTCATTACCCTCTTTCATGTATTTCACTTGGCTCGAGGTATATTCATTCTGTTCCGTACCATCAGAAGAATAATCCATGATGATGAGATCATATAAAGATGTGGAAATTTCATTTAATTCCATGTTTTGAAGTTGATAGGCAAAATCATTTACTTTAAAACCACCAACATGGAACGTTGGAGGTGTATCTGTATCTGAATTGCTGGGGGGTGAATAAAAACAAATAAAATAGAAACTACACCCAAGGGTGATTGAAATTATAATAATAAAAATTCCCAAAATTTTTTTTTTCATTTAAATTTTCATTTTTCCTTTAAATTTCTATTTAATCATTAAGACCAATAAAATCCTCAGATTTAAATTGCTTTAAAATAAATGTCTTCTTAACAACAAAAAATATAATTAAAAATAAACATAAAAATCTTAATTAATTTCACGCTTTTCAAAAGTGAAGAAAATGGCGAAAAGAAGAAAACCTCGAACAGAACCCGAAAGGGATTATGACCCATTGGATGAATATTCTACTTGGGATGTCAGAATAGCGCAAGCATTCTATTATGCTGTCATTATAGCCACGATCATCATAATATTTGGAATTTGGGGAACTATCATTGACCTCCTTTTATTTAATACGAGATTTTTAGATTTTTATTTGAATCTTGCCTTAGGGCTTCAAGTTGCACTAATTGGAGGCATCGTTACAGGCCATCTCGTCCTTTTAGTTTTATTTTACGCGCTATTTCGTGGAGGTATCGTGAGAACTTGCCGGATTTTGTTTAAAGATCGTTTAATTGCAAAAAAATGGGAAGATTATACCGTCTTACGCTGGTTAATTGCCGTTACTCTTTTGGGTGTCTACGTAACCATGATTTCCGTGGTCGTATCAATTTTACCCTTGTCAAATTGGGCACTAAGTTTAACTCAATGGATGATTGAAAATTTTGGATTTGTTCACTGGATTTTATTTACCGGACTCATGATCTTGCTGGGAATAGGATTTGTTTTCTTGGCATTTGTTATTTGGAATCATTGGGTATACTGGGTTTTAAGGCGAATTAAAACAATTGAGGAAGAAGAAGAGATAAGAGAGGAAATTGTAATAGAACGGTTAAGAACTGCTGATGAAAAAACGAGAAGGAAAGCTTATAGAAAAGAAACGGGAAAGAGAGCAACTTATCGAGGGAAAGAGACAAAAGGGTATCGTGAATGGAAAAAGAAAAAAGGGATTTTATAATTTTTAAAAGTATTGCTTGCTTTTTACTTTCTTTTTATTTATTTTATTTGCATCTCCATAAAAAAATATTCCATTAAATTGATTATTTTCTAACCATTCGTGGATTCAAGAATAAATCAAGTTCGGGTTTTGGCGGTTTATAATCAGAGGTACCCGTTGTTTCCATTTTAGAAACGTGCTTTTTAACCATTTTATAAATCTCTTTTACAAAATTCAATGCACACCCAAAAAGCGTGATCATCAGGATGAACGTTTTATCTTTAGCATAAAATTCATCAAAAATATAAATCTCTACATCCTTTTGAATCCGCTGATGATTCACTTCAGCTATGAGCTTTTTTCCTAAATAGACATTATAATCGTTTCCCATGCCCACCTTTCCTTTGCAAACGACCATTTGGAGCTTATCATCACTCTTTTCAGGAAGGAGAGGAAAGGTCCAGCGCGTTCCAATTAATCGATGTCCTTTCACGATTCGTGGAAGCATTTTTAAGTAAGGAAGGTTTACAAAAAAAACTGGTGCGGGATGTCTTACTTCAAAACTTTGAACTATGGAATGTAATATGGAAAGCTCAAATCCTCCGATGAAATTACCTCCTGTTCGCTCACCTAGTTTTTCTTCCATTATGGTAAAAAGGCGGAGGAGCAATCGTTTATCCTGATTTTTTGGGGTTTCTTCCCATTCATCTTTATTAAATGCAAGAACATATTTGTCTTCATCATCTATTTCAATTTTTCCTTCGATATCAAAGCCCTTAGAAAAGTATCGTGTCTTAGCTTGGTATTTAAGCTTTTGGTGGATTCCGATTTCTTCGCCATGAAGTTCTGTGCGCCAGAAATTGATTTTTATGTGTTTATATACTACTCTCTTAGGTTTTGGTTTTTTTGGAACATCTCCTTTTTTAGCTCTAGTGCTTTTTTTTGATTGAGTTTTCTCTTTCGAACCGGCTTTTTCTTCTTTTTTAGACGATTTTGTTTTTGCCATGAAATTTCACTTTTATTTTTCATTATTAATTGGTTCTTATAAAATAAATTCAAAATAGACATATATATTTTTTACGAAATATTATTAAACAAGGACATTTCCAATTTATTGAATAAAATTTGAAAGAATATAATTATATATTTATTAATTAATTAAATTTATATTATATCCTAATTATTTAAAATTGAGAATATTTCTCATTCATTTATGTAAATATTAGGGTTAAAATAAAATAAATAAGATTAGGGTATTTTTTTTTAAAAAATAAATTTGGAAGATCTACATTTTAGCATGGATGTACTTCATTATCAATTTAAGATTTTAATGCTTGGAGAAAAGCAAGTAGGGAAGAGCACGTTAACGTATCGCTACATGACGGGGAGTTTTATTAAAGATTTAAAGCGTACCATTGGTTTGGATATAATTTCCAAGAATATTAAATATGAAGGGATCCAAGTCAATTTAATCATTTACGATTTTGGAGGAGAGATGAAATTTAGAAGCTTATTACCTAAATTCTGTTTAGGAGCACATGGTGCTTTTTTGCTTTATGATTGTACAAATGAGGAATCTTTCAATCATCTAGAAGATTGGCTAACTATTGCTAGAAGCAATACTAATGATATTCCCATCATTTTATTGGGCACAAAAATTGATAAAAAAAGTCTAAGAAAAATATCTTTTGAACAAGGAGAATCTGCCCGTAAAAAGTTTAATTTACCCATATTTTTAGAAATTTCATCAAAAACGGGCGAAAACATAGAATTAGCGATTGAGAAAATGGTCGAAGTTTTGTTTGAAAGGATTCGTAATATCGAAATCACATGACTTCTTGTTGTAATAGGTAGGTTTTAAAACGGGTATTATTATCTTTTTCAGTTTCATTATAATTAATACATTCGTCGTCAGAGCATGTAAAAGAATATAAAAAATTAAATATCTAATTTAACCTCACATATGTCTGAATCGCAAAATTTCTCTCCGATGGCTCTATCGCTTGTATGAGATAAATTAATTGGTTTTAATTTTGCCACCATTTTTTCATACTGCTCTTTAGTAATTTTTTCGTAGGGAGCTTGTTCATATCCGTGATCTTTTAAGGGTAAGAAGCTCACGCTTTTTAATTTATCTTCATAGCATTCTAGGACATGTTGGATTTGATCGGCTTCTTCTTTTTTAAACGTAATAGTAATCGATACTTGATTATCGGACCAATATCTTTGATATGCTGCGGCATTTTCTGCTTGTTCCCATATCGAAACATCATCTTTTGAACGATCATAATATTTCTCGTGAATTGGAAATTCTACGACCAAGGAATTGTCAGAATATTTATCCGGCTCAATTTTATATCCCGCTTCTTTCAATGGTTCAATTAGGTCAGAATTTTTGGAAATTCGAACTCTTCGAATGTAATATTCCGAATGGGGATAGTGAATGCCGGGTGTGACTCCCGGAAGGAGGCTCACGGTACCCGAAGGTTTTACCGTGGTGAGCTTTATGGATTTTGGTATGCATAACCAGTTGGAATATTCCTCGTCAAGTTTTCTTAAATACTTATATGCTTTATCGCACCATTCTAACAATGTTCTCCTTCCGTGTTTTACCATTGCTTCGATAATTCCTGTTTGGGAGATACCCATTCTTCTATTTTTTAGCATGACAGCATTAGTTTCTTTCCAATGGGTATTAACCAAGGTGACACTTTTAGCATAAAGATAAGCATACTTGAGGGTTTCTTGAAATTCTTCATAAGAGTCATGGCGGGAAGGAAACGTTTCTACGAGGCAGCATAATTCAAAGCTTTCAAGCGATTGTTCTCCGCACGGATTCACGCCAGCTACCTTGTTGTCCTTGAAATCGGGCGGATCACCCATGCGAGAATATTGCCTGGCATTATCTAACCAGAACACGCCGGGTTCCCCATTTACAATAATTTGCTTTGCAATAACGGAATAATCTATTCCTTTTTTAGCAAAAACGCTATTGTTACTTGCCCATCGGTGGGAATATAATTTCTCTTTATCTTGCTTGCAAGTTAAGAATTCGATATCATTAGGATCTCCGAGAGCGATTTCAGCGCTGCGCCGCACGTTCCCGGCTACAACACATTTTCCAATATGGTTCATAATGTCAACAATATCTACCGAAGTAATGGGTTGACCAATTCTTTTCTCTAATATTTCTTGTATATCTTCTAACATTCTCTTTAAAGGTTTCGGACCAGAAGCTACCCCTCCAAATCCCCGAATAGGCGCGCCTGCGGGACGTATCTTTGAAAAATCATAAATTGGCACTTGTTTACCCAAAAAATATGCTTCTAACATGAGCTTTAATGCTTCCACCCATCCTTCCCTGCTATCCGGGATTTGAAAATGAAAATGCCCCTCTTTTGGCTTTTTTATTATGATTTTACCCGCTCCTTTCGTATCAAAACCTACGCCAACTCCAAGCATGAGAGCATCCATGACAAATTCGAAAGCTTTCGTGTATTTAAGATTAATATCTTCCGTGGATGCAAATCCACAATTGTTTAAAGCCATGGAACCATGCCGCGCAATGAATTCCGTGCCCATCATCCATAAGCCTCTTCCAGGAGGGAGCATTTTAAAATTCCATATTTTTTCAAACATGCGTTGAGCAGATTTTTGCGCTTTTTCTTCGTCCCATGGCAAGCTTAATTTCATGCAATGTTCTTTTTGAACGGAATAACATCCTTCCACGACTCGTTTTATAGTTTCCCAGAATTCTTCTTTGCGATTTTCTTTTTCAATAATACGGGCATAAGTTCTTTTATAAGTTATATAGCCAATAGGACCCCAATCAGGTTGTTTATTCTTGTATTTTGTCAAAAACTCTTCATCTAACGTAAAATTGATATTTTCCAGGTTGATCGCACGAGCAAACAAATTTCTATATTTATTTAATCCCCTTTGAGTTAATTCTAAACAGACTAATTCTCTGATATAATTGGTGGTAATTTCTTTTACTCCCAAACCAATGATCTTTCGAATAACATCTTCCGCCACTTGCACGGCCACGTTCATATCTAATCCCGTTTCTTTATTAAGCACTTTGGCAATATTCGTCTCATCAAACGGTTCTTTTTCTCCTTTGGAATTAATCACGTATTTTGGATACAAATCAGCTAAAGAAAACGAATTGTCGGTCATTTAAACACCTTTTCCATTTAATTCTTATTACCTTTTCACGAATGAGCATGATATCATGAAAAGCATTCAATAAACTTATGTTTTATAAAATTTAAAGGTTACATATTAGATTATTAATAGTTGAAAGGGTAATATTACTTTTTCACATGAAAGATCTCCATTAACCTTTAATTTTTCGAACGTAAAAATCTTTTTTCTTTAAATTATTAATCTCACTTAATTTATTCATGTATTTAATACAACTTTCAAGATATTTAAAAGAAAAAATATTTTAATATACTAACCCCATGATGATTTTCAAAATTTTATTTTACATTTCAGAATCTTCAAGATCTCATTATTTTTAAATAAAAACCACCATTTATCTTCTCAACTAAATTAAACAAGGAAAATGGACCCCAAATGTGAATATCGCAAATGGTACTGAAACCACGAGAACAATATAGACAAGAGAAAGAAAAATTGGAAAAAGAACCCATTCGAGAAGAAGTAGATGTTCATTATGCGTGGAGTGTTACCGTCTTTCTTATCATTTATATGGGAGCTTTGTTTTTTCCAGGAATAATGTTCATGAGTTATGTTTTATATTTATTTGTCCCTCTTGTTTTAGACGTGAATGATTTTTTTAGTCTTTTTACAGGGGTACATCTTATTACGCTTCTATCGTTCCCTTTGGTTTTAATTGCTTGTTATTTAACCCGATTATTTTTTATTGCCGTATTAACGCGAATTTTTTGGAGATATACAGAAAAGAAAATGCCTACTAAGAATGGCATCATTCCCCGCAATTTTCGGAGTAAAACACTCGAATATTATCATAAACGTTCTTTCTTAATTAAATATCCAAAAAATGCCTTCATGAAAGGCATTTTCCCTTGGTTAATTAATTGGTTATATAATTTTGTAGGCACTAATAAAGTCGGAAAGGGAGCCACCATAGAAGAACAATTTGGAGCGGATAAATTTGTAGATATTGGAAAGAATAGTTATTTAGGAGTGGGCTCGGGTATAAGTTCTCATGTAGTAGAAGGGATTTTTGGTAATATTCCTTATTTTGAAATTAAAATTGGAGATAACTCCACGTGCGCAGCAAGAACGACGCTTGGCCCCGGTTGTGTCATTCAACGCGATTCTTATTTATTTCCCATGGCGTGTGGAACTAAGTTCAATGAAACTAAGGGAAATAATTATTATTTTGGCATGCCTTTTCGAAAAATCTTTAAAAAGAAAATAATGGAATATTTAAAGATTTCCGAAGAAGATTTAGCTCGAGCAGAAGAATTAAGAATCAAGAGAAATGGAGAGAATGGTTAATAACGGGAGGAAGGCCCAAATGAGTCAAGAAAAACCAGAGAAAGAAGCCTTGCGAGAAGAAGAAGAGAAGAGAGAAGAGATCATGGGAGAAGATGAGGAAGTAATCCTCGATTTCACCACGAGCAGTGCAATTAGTCGGGTAAATATAAAATTTCTTGCGGTGTATTTACCCTTAATTTGGATCTGTGGATTAGGAGTTGCCATTTTTTGGTATGAGTGGACGAAAAATCTCCCTCCCATTCAACAAGATTTGAAAAGTTGGCTCGGAACGATTCTTCTCTTGCCATTTGCCTTTTTATGCATGTATTTCATTTTTATAGTAGAGGCAGTCTTTTTTGGTAAGTTATTTCTAACGTTAGTGAATTTAATCCATCAACCAAAAGAAGGAATATTTCGAGCAGAATTAGGAGATAATGATTTTGAATTTTGGTGCTTGCGAACGGAGTTAAAAAAATTCATTTTTTGGCTCATTCGTAATTGTCCCATTCCATGGATTGATGTATTAGCTTTTAAATGGTATGGAATTCAAATTAATTTTTCCAGCCATTTAAATGATGCGTGGTGTGATGGAGAATTCATGAAATTTGGCCGCAAAGTCATGGCGGGCCAAGCAAGTGTTTTAATGTGCTCCATGGTAGTAGGAAATTACCTCATTATTAAAAAAGTGATCTTTGATGATTATATCGTTATAGGTGGGATTTCTACTATTGCCCCCGGCACCATCATGGGAAGAGATACAGTTTTAGGCGCTGTTTCAATCACGACTTATGATCAATTATTAGAAGCGGGCTGGATTTATTCTGGTATTCCTGCGAGAAAATATAAACCTAACAAATTGCACGAATTGAGAAGGGATGTCATCGCAAAAATAATCGTGGACGAAGAAGCCCGCACGGATGTCGTACATGAAGTAAATGTAGAACAAGAGAAAAAAGATTTAGCATGAAAAAAATTACCATGTATAAAAAAAGGTGAGAAATATTTCAGTTCCCTCTTCATTACGAGTCGGTCCTTTCGTTTCTAACGTGCTGGTTAAAAAAAGATATTTAATTTTTCATTTTCTAAATCTTTGGTTTAGTTTCTTACCTCCAATTTTAGTATTTTGGGTTTATTGGCAACTATTTTGGGATCAAGTCCGACCGGTTCATTTTTATATCTATTTGCCGATTTTGATTTTTTTCTTATATCTCACGTTAGCAGCCAGCGCTTTAGTATTTGCTAAGTTGTTATTAATAATTGTAAATGCCATTCATCCCCCTAAAGAAGGAGTATTCCTAAGAGATCCTTCCGATAAAGATTATCGCTATTGGAGCCTTCGAAATGTTATTAAAAAATGGCCTTTTTGGATTTGCCATCGATTTCCCTTTCCTTTTTTGGATAACATAGCATTTAAAATGTTTGGAGTGAAAACAAAATTTTCGAATTCTCTTTTTGAAGGATGGGTTGATACAGAATTCATGGAAATTGGAAAAAACGTGGTGGTTGGGCAAGGAGCCATAGTCATGAGTGCTCTCATTATTGGAAATTTTCTCATTATCAGAAAAACCGTAATAGAGGATAACGTAAGAATTGGAGCTCATGCCATCGTTTTACCGGGAACTCATATTGGAAAAAATTGCGTGTTAAACACGTGGTCCACTACCATTGTAGGACAAGAATTAGAAGCAGGGTGGATTTATAATGGTGGTCCTGCTAAAAAATTCAAAAAAAACTATTTTTTCCAACCAGGGTTGGAAAAAAGAATTGTAGGCGTCTCCAAGAACATGGAGGAATTGAGAAGAAGATATGATGAACAGTATGTGAAACGCCATGATGTAAGATTATCCATAATCGATAAAATGAAACGAAGAAAAGAAATTAAAAAAGAAGAACAAATGATTTGGGAAAAAATGGACGAGCAATCTTGAATTATTGGCTCAATAATTCGTCATGTATGAATTTTTTTAATCTTTTACAGGAATTTTTTATCTGACTTGAATTTTTATAGAATAGGGAAGAACGAGGGCAATCCTCATCTAGTAAGCAAGTATCATTTACATTATCATAAATTAAAGGATAAAATTCGCACCCCTTCGGTCTTATTTCGTATATCTTACATGTTTTTGTAGTCGCCTCAAAAAAATAACATTTATTATTAATATTTTTTAATTGATACATTCCCGTCTTATTTTTAAAGAAAAATTCTTTTTTTTCTGGCTTGTTGAAATAACGTTTTTGAATCCGAAGAATATCACTTTTAGAAAGAAGCATTTCTGTTTCTAAGCAGCACAGCCCACAATCATGGCATTTTTCAAGTTCATTCATGAAAAGAAAGAAAAGTAATTGTTCTCTTCAAGCACGTGATATGAATTTTAATATGGAATACTAAAAAAAATTTTGTTTAATTACCATTAAAATTCTTGCTCTTAGGCCCATGTAAAATCATTAAATGGCGTAAAAAACCTTTATATAGGGAATTATCTATGATTAATGTCGGAAAACTTTATAAATAAAAATAATCTCCATCTTTATTAACCAATTTATCATGGTGAAAAAATTTTGTTTAGAAGAGAAAAAAAAGAAAAGAAGCCTAAAAAGCCAGTACCCATAGAACGAGAGGTAGAAGAGGGAGTAAATGAAGAATTAACTAAAAAAGGCTTAAGATTAATTGATAAAGAACAAGGGAGAGCAAAATTAGAAAGAGATCCCGAAAATATTATATATACCGAGAAACCAGGAGAAGATGTTTCTCTTTTAGAAAATTATGTTCTCTTAAAGGATGGAAAACGAGATGGACTTATAGCTCTTGTAAAAATCATTGAAGATGTTAAAGTTTCACAAGATCATGATGCAAATATTGAATCTATCGGATTTAGTGGAAAATTAAATATAGAAAACCCGAGTAAAAAGGATAGACTGTGGGATATTAATTTGGTACTGAAAAACATAGAGACGACCTCCTTACCCCCGAATGAAATTAAGATTCAGGAATTGGGGGTCACTGAAAACGACAACATTAAAAGCCATGAATTTAAAATCGAAGGAGAAGCAAAAAATCTTTTATTAGTAAAAGAATACATCAGTACCTTGCCGAACGCCGATGAAATTCTTAACATTCGCGATATTGAAACTAATTTACTTAACCTCAAAGATAAAACCGCTAAAGCAGAAGAAATTGCTGTTGAGGAGGAGGCTGTAGAAGAGGAAGAAAAAAAAGAAGAAGGGGAAGAGGAAGAGGAGGAAGAAGAGGAGGAAAAAGAAGAGGAAGAAGAAGAGGAAGAAGAAGGTAATGAAGAGCCCGATGGAGGAGTTGCAGCTGAAGAATTTACTTTAGAGTCTTTTGGAATTTCTTTAGACAAGGAATTTACCGTCACGTTTGCTATAGGCATAAGGAGTCTTTTTGAAAAACCACTTTACAATATCGTAGTTAAAAAAACAATTCTCGAACATTTTACTAATCCAAAAGTAATTGATACTACCATTGGATACGCAGAAATCGAAGGAGAGCAATTAACATGGAAAATCGATGTTTTAAAACCCGAAAAAACAGTTCTCTTAAAGTTCACGTGTAACATCATGGTTTCCGAATTAGAAGCAAAAAACACGGGAGAAATTGAAGTAACGTTTGAAGCGAGTTCTTCTTTTGTCCCCGGATTAGGCATTGATACGTTTGATGCATTTACCCGAAACAAATTCCACGTGGATATCATGGAAAGAGACGAGGAGCCTGGAATTTGGGATTGTAAATTGGTATTCGAAAATTCATCTGAATTCATGATAGAACTCTTTAATATTGATGTATATCGACCGGAAGATAAATCCACTAATTACGCTGAAATAGAATCAGAGAACTTTCCCTTATTGCCACCGGGTGCCCAATGGCATTCTAGCCGCTGGAATATTGAAAGTGAAGATTATCCTCAATTTAGAAAGAATATTGAATTTAGAGTATTACCCGATTTCCAAACCAGCGTCAATAGTACGATTTTAATTAAGGATGTAGAATTAGTGTTAGCAAGCATTAAAGGAGAACTGACATTTGATGTGGCTGAAATTGAATTGCCCGTGGAAGAAGAGGAGGGAATCATAAAAATCCCAACGTATAAAGACACAGATATTAACGCCGTGTTAACCGTGCACAATGATGGGTCGGCTCCTCTTAACGAGGTAAAAATCACGCATCAACCTTTTTCTGACCAATTTCAGCCCCCAAACTTAGAAGAAACCGTGGATGAGGAAACAGGAGAAAAAATTCCACCAGAAGTGCAAGTATTGAAAGACGGAAAGCCCGTGGAGATCCAACCAGGCGATTTGCGAATTGATGATGATGCTTTAATTTATGAAGTAAAAGATTTGAAAGATCGCCCGGAAGGCATGTTCGATCCTAATAGCGTTTATGAGTTAAAGTATCCCATACATGCCTCCAAACCCGTGGAAGACGTGGAATTTGAATCCGAGGTATTGATAAATGCTAATACATATCCGATAGGGCCAGAATTAGAATATAGAGTCATTCCCGAAGAAGTACCTGTTATAAAAGCAGTTCACTTGAGAAGACAATACAGATTAGGAAAAGAAATCATCCCCTTAGGAAATTTAGGGGAGTATCAAATCGTTCTCTACTTGAAAAACATTGGAACCACCCACATGCCCCTGAAAAACTTCAAAATTCTTGATAAAGTCCCGGATAATTTCGAAAGAAGTAATTTCTCCATGGAACCCGAAATTATTGACATGGAAGGCGAGGATATTCTTCAATGGACCATAGAAACACTTGAAGAAGGAGAAGAACTCGAAATTTCTTATCAAATCAAAGGAAAAGGCGAATACCAGCCGAGCAAGGTGCAATTAGCTTATTAATGAATGCTATTCTCGAAAAATTTATCCATCATCATGATTTTTTTTTTTCCTGAGATTATTTTTTTTTCAAATTTCCCCAATTTTTAATTTTTCATGAAACATCTCGAGTAAGATTCTCTGACTTGGATTTTTAATGCATTCCATGAAAATTTACTAGTTTAAATTAATTTAACAAATTTCAATCATACAAGAATTAATTTTTTAAAAAACAATGGATATCATGGAAAGAGTGGAAGACCATGGAATGGACTCGGATGATGAGAGGAGCTAAGACCATCTTGGAGGATTGTGTTTCTCTTCAAAAAGAAGAAAAGTTATTAATCATTACTGATACGCTCATGATAAGCATCGCTCAAGTTTTAATGGCAGTAATTAATGAAAGAGAAGCAGCCCCCGTGTTAATTATATTTAATCCCCGCGAACATGATGGCCAAGAGCCTCCCTTGCCGGTTGGCGAAGCCATGAAACAAGCAAATCTCAAATTATGTCCCGTGAGTAAATCTATCACCCATACAACTGCCATTAAAAACGCAACAAATTCAGGTGCTCACGTTTATTAATGACGGCTTTTTCAGAACGAATGATGATCAAAGGAGGGATCGAGACCAATTTTAAGGCACAAAAATCATCTTCGAAAAATTAGGCGAATTATTCACGCGGGCAAGTCAATTACAATTAATTACTTCCGCGGGTACAAATTTAACTATGAATATAGAAGGACGGCATGGCAATAGCTTAACCAGGATCGTACGGCCATCTCAATTTTCTCCCATCCCGATCATCGAATCAAACTTTTCGCCGGTGGAAGGGACAACCACGGGAAACCTTGTTGTCGATGCTAGCATGCCTTATCTCAATATTGGTTTGCTTGAAGAACCCATTCACATGAAAATTAAAGAAGGATATATAACGGAGATTAAAGGAGGATATCAAGCTGAGATATTAAAAAAGTTCTCACTTCTAAAAATGATAAAAACGCTTTTCTTAGATAACGAATTAATCATTAAGAAGGGAGAATTACGATTCGTGAAATCTTGATTCATGATTTTTTAGTAAAATGAATTTTAATTTGATCGAATAAGTCATGTATTAATTTTTGCCCGGTTTAATACTAAATCCCTTGTTTTTCTTTCTGACGTTTTCTAAACTCTTTTTTAAATTGCTTAAAATCTCCTTTAGCCCCATTCCCTCCTACAAATTCAGGAAGATAATAGGCTGCTTGCATTTCCGTGAGAAATATAAGAGGCATTATTAGATATTTTGGATCTAATACGTCATACAAGTAAGTAGCTGCTGCCGGGGTTTCGCCTGGATTATCAATAATCACGCTTTTCCCCGCCTTCTGTATTTTTTTATAAATCGGCATCCATTTTTCATCAGAAGAAGGCGCCTCTCCCGCTCCGGGCACCCATTGTATTGCCGTTATGGAAGGCTCATTTAATAAATCATCTAAATGGACGAGCTGTCCGGGACCATCTAAGTGATAAATGGCATGATCCATGTGTTCTGCTTGCTCCTTGATATCTGGTAACACGAATCGTTTAAATAATTTAGGAGAAAGCATGGCAGAAAAATCAGATTGGATGGGATAATAGCGCTTTGGACACCAAATAGGAATCCAACTATTACAACCATCCCCGTACCTTTCAATAATGTCTTGTAACTCGTCATAAACTTTTAGTAACTTCTCCAAGATGATAGCTCGACACGTGTCAATTATTCCGGGAGAACGTTTCATGGTAAGAATGATATTGGTTGGTCCTAAAAATGAGGATAAAATATCTATGACTCCACCTAGATCCGTCAGTGCCACAGAATAATCTTTTTTAGCTCTTTTTGCCGCATGTTCTGTTATATTAATTAAGCGGGCATACCAGGGATTATTTTTATTCAATTTCTGGCTTTCCAGGTGCGAAATGATTTCATTTACCGGCGTGGGACGACTAAACCAAACCGTCTGAGTTTGTTCTTGATAATTAGGTTCTACACCCAAGACAGACGCTATGATTCCCGGGCCATAATTCGGCCAAAACCAAGGAATGGTCTCTGCTCCGAAATAGATGGATTTTGATTTTTTTTCAAAATCCTCTAAACAGCCCTGAATATCGTCCCATTTTTTTGATAGATACCAGATGTCATAAATTCCATGAAAGGGAACGCCTGTTTTGGGATGAAAATAAATAATGCAAGGACGATCAATGAGTTCATGATCCCACCACGCAGATAATCGCTCTTTAGCTTCTTCGATATCTTCTTTAAATATGCTCATGAGTTATTGAATTTATTATCACGTATAATAATTTTTCATTAATTGAAAAGTACCTTTTAATCTAAAAACAGGAATATAAGTATTAAAAAAAGAAAACGAGATAAAATGAGTAATTTAAGGTGGAATTTTTAACCCCTCGCAAGGTCGTCGATGCTCATCTACGGTTTTCACGCGCATTTCATTCGGAATTTCGAATCCACCTTAATCTAATTTCACATGTCTATTATCATTTAGGAAGGTATTGCATGAAATAGGTGATTTTCTTGCAAGAAGGACAAAACGCGTATCCAGCAGATTTTTTCTTTAAAATTTGACCACAAGATGTACAAATAATCATTGTTCAAATTACCAAAATGACAAGAATTCAAAAAGATTGTCCTCATGCGATAAAAGTAATAAAATATAGATTGATTATATTAGATGTATTTTTTTAATAATTTTCACCATAATATTATTAGTGAATAAAAAAATGTTAATTAATTCGAAGAATAATCAATTTTCGTTTGAAAATGATGCGAAAAAGATTGACTTTTCTGAACAGAAAAAGATTTAAAAATATTTACCTTTTTTCAATTGTTAACTTCTTCATTTTTCAATATTAATACAGAAACAAAATTAAAAACATGAGAAAAAAAAAATGAAAAATAATGCATCAAATCCTTATGAAAATGTAAAAAAATTAATAGATATCGTTGCCAAATACATGAATTTAGAAGCTAACATTGCCACGTATCTGAAAAGAGTAGAACGTGCATTAATGGTTTCGATCCCCGTTTTAATGGATGATGGATCTCTTCAAATTTTTGAGGGGTATAGAGTTCATCATTCTACAGTTAGAGGGCCAGCAAAAGGAGGAATACGATTTGCTCCTGATGTAAATCTTGATGAGGTCAAAGCTCTTGCTTTTTGGATGACCTTAAAATGTAGCCTAGTCAATTTACCTTTTGGGGGGGGCAAGGGGGGTGTTTGCGTGAACCCAGAAAAACTATCAAAAGGAGAATTAGAAAGGTTGACGAGAAGATTCACAGCGGAAATCATTAATGTTATTGGCCCGGATATTGACATCCCGGCTCCTGATATGAACACGGACAGTCAAATAATGGCTTGGATAATGGATGTCTATTCAATGCAAAAAGGGAGAACCATTCCTGGCGTTGTTACGGGTAAACCCATAGAAATTGGAGGATCTGTAGGGCGCAGAGATGCTACGGGAACAGGGATGTTTTATGTTTTGAAGGCATTTTGCGAAAAAAAAAACCTTGATTTGAAAGCCATGTCCGTAGTAATTCAAGGGTTTGGCAAGGTAGGAAGCATTATTGCTAAGAAACTTCACGATTACGGCTGCAAAATTCTTGCCATCCAAGAAAAGGAAGGAACGGTATACTCTGAAAATGGCTTGAATGTAGATGATTTATTAAAATGGAAAACACAAAATCATTTATTAAAAGATTATGCGGAGAATGGTGCCACATCCATTCCCAATAAGCAATTATTTAAAATAAAATGCGACATATTAGTTCCGGCGGCCACGCAAAATCAAATAACGGCAAGCATCGCAAGGGATATTGATTGCAAGATCATCTTGGAAGGAGCAAATGGTCCCACGACTCCTGAAGCAGATGAGATTTTAAATGAGAAAGGAATTGTCGTGATTCCCGATATTTTAGCAAATGCTGGAGGAGTCATTGTTTCATATTTTGAATACATTCAAGATATTCACGCATATTTTTGGAAATTAGAGAGAATTTATAGCGAATTGAAAAGCATTCTTTTAGAAGCTTTCGAACATGTATATTCACTTGCGGAAGAAAAACATATTCCTTTACGAATTGCCGCCTACATGATTGCAATTGACAGAATTTCCAGGGCCATACGATTAAGAGGGATTTTTCCATGATGGCAATCGGTTTTATTTTTCTTTTTTTAAAAAACCATGGGATTGCAATACTTCTTAAAGAAGAAGAATTAGATAATAATATTTCTAAAATGAGAAAAAAATACATTTTCTACTCGTAAAGAATTTTGTCGCTCGAGGCAAGATCCTTTTATACTCACGAGTATATTTAACCGAACGTGGACAAGCTCTTTTTATTAATAACAAAGGTTTATATAGTAAATTTTTTTCTATACAATATAGAACTATCGCGAGTGTTTTTTTTTCATGGAGATAATCAAGGTTATTGTTGATGGCCGAGGCGGGACGGGAAAAAGCACGATGCTACAATCTTTAATTAAGGGTAATTTTATTGATAACACTCGAATTACGATTGGAGTGAATTTTTTTACGAAAGATTATTTCTTGCTAGAACATGAAGTAAGAGCACAATTTTGGGACTTAGGGGGTGTATGTCGGTTCGATTTCTTGCGTTCGAATTATTATAAGGGAGCGCACAGCTGTGTTTTAGTTGGAGATTTAACGCGTCCGAATACTTTTGAGGAATTGAATTATTTTATAAGTTTGGCAAGAGAAGTTAATTTAACTTCTGACCAGATCATTTTAGTGGCAAATAAAACGGATTTATTTGATTGTAGAATCGTGGATCCCGATTATTTAAGGCTCATCATGGAGAAATATCATTTAGAATGTTTAATCGAAACATCGGCGAGGTTCCGAGATAATTTAGAAATCGTATTTGAGTTAGCGATATTAATTGGGTTAAGAACTAAGGGCAAAATTACGGAGGAGGAATATCAAGATCATAGAGAGTTTCTGGAGAGAAGAATTCAGAGCGTGCACGATGAGTTATACAACACGCGAAAGATCATTCGGAAGTGCTGGAATTGTTCTCGTCCTTTATATTTTAGCGAATTTAGTTCCACGAATGCGAGCTTATCTAAAGAGCGTTTAGTGGAATTGTGGGAAAATCCTCATTTAGAATTTTATTGTTGTAATTGTTTCAAGAATTTGGAATCTCAGTCCGAATAACTCAAGACCACCTTTCATTAATCATTCTTATTTTGAACGCCTCTCTTCGGTCTCAAGAGGGAAAGATCCTGTCAATGAGGAGTTTCATTTCTCGGAAACTAGTAGAGGTTTCGGGCAGGTAAATCAAGGGTTTTCCCATTAAATCAAAATTTTTAATAAGGGGATCATCAGAAATCGTTCCAATTAAAGACAATTTGAATTCCTCTATTTTATTGAGGAGGGGCGTGATATCGCCTAATGATTTATTTACGATGACTCCCATCGATTGACTATTTGTGAATTTTTTTGCGCTTGATTTAATAGATCGGGCAGTTTCAACACTCCGCATGGAGAGATCAACAACTATAATTAGAAAATGGATGGATTTTAAAACTTGACGATGAATTTGTTCTAATCCCGCCTCGCAATCTATTAAAACGACATCAAAATCATGAGAAATGCTATCGATAACATTTCTTAAAATCGTATTAGAGGGACAAAAACAGCCAGGTCCTTCGGGCTGCCCTAAGGAAAATAGAGAAAAATGTTTACTTTCTTGAATGGCATTATAGACTTCAAAATCGATGTCTTGAGCAATTTTAGAGAGAACTTTTTCGTTTCGGTAAACGCTCTGAATGAGATTCTTTCTGATTTTTTCAATGGTTTGGTGCGGGTGAAGATCCACCATATCGCAGAGATGAGGATGGGTCGGATCCGCATCTACCAATAGCAGTTTAGTAGTTCTATTCTCAATTAACGCCTTCGCAAGTAAGACGGTGATGGAGGTTTTTCCGCTTCCCCCTTTACCGGTTATTGCAATTCGAAATGGTTTTTCTTTCATTTTTACTCACGAGCATATCTAATTTTATTAAATTAAGGTTCAATTTCATTCCTTAACCTTATTATTTTTCTTAGCTCTTCACACGTTTCGGTATAAGGGCACGTAATACAATCCCAGTTATAATCACAATCTAAACGCTTTTTCCACTCATTAATTTTTTCCTTCCACCTTAATCTTTCCAGTTTATCAAGTTTCATTCCCATGGTTTTAATTCTCTCAATGAGCTCAGGCAAAGAATTTATTAAAATTATTTCGATCTTTTCAATCCATGAACCATATTTTTCCTCATAAAGATACAGGAAGGCTTTGGCCAAAAATTCGAAAGAAAAATTTCTTTTTAAAATATTTTTGGTAAGCCTGCACCACAATCGCTGAGGAATGCTACGTATGGAAAATCCTTCGATTCCATCTGAGAGGAACGAGAGGTGCTTGAGGTGCGAGCGCATTTTTCGCGTGAGGTTTTTTCCCTTAATGAAAATGATAAGGGCAAAATCAACCGATGATTGAGAGAGCTGATTTATTTCTGGACCTAGCACCATTATTGTACCATCGTGTATTTCGATGGACTCATTCGTAGGATATATCAAGGAATAAGAGGTGTTTCCCATCCCTCCCAACTCCAATCCCGTTTCTTCTTGGAGGATGATTTCTTTATGCGAATCTAAAGCAACATGAATTTCGTGCGATGTAATAAAACGCTTTAAATCTGATTTAGTGCTAATTTCTCTGTAGAAATTACTTGATTGCCGTTGATCTTCAATATATTTTTTGATATCTGCAATTATCTCCTTTTCAGGCACGATCGTGGTAATATCACGTGATACTTATTTATCACTAATAAATATAAAACCACCATTATTAAGAATGTTTAAATATTTAGTTTTCTAAAGTAAAACTATCCATATTAATAAATAAAGTATCAAGAAAAAATGCATACAGAGAATGAGATCTCGATTGAAGAACCCGAAGATTTGATTTCAATTTCCCTTTATAACATGCTTAATTATCGAAAAAATGATAAACAATTCATTAATTTAATTCGAAATTGGAACAAGAAAATCGTGCTCCATATCATTCCTTTCTATCCCTTGGCTATTATTTTCCAGGGAAATGAGATTAAATTCGATAGAGAACACGTTAAAAATGCAAATTTGCACGTGCAAATTGACCTTAATACAATGCTAAAAATAGCAAGTGGAAAATTGAATCCCGTGAAAGCTCTCTTGAAGGGAAAATTGAAAATAAAAGGAATCTATAAAATTAAGACCTTACTAAAATTCATGAAAATATTTCTTGATACCATGAAACGCATGGCAGCCGACCCTACCCAAAACTATTATGAAATAGATAAATTTATTAAATAAAAAAAACATGAAAGCGTGAATCGAACATGACGACGGTAAAAGAATCCCCTGCCTTTAAAAATGCAAGTAAAGAGGAAATTTATAATAAATTGGTTGAAATTTTTGGTAAATCGAATATTTCTGATAAACAAGCAGACTTGTATCCCTATTCGTACGACATGACGGAAAGCAAGCCTCACATGCCGGATTTCGTTGTCATCCCTGAAAATAAAGAACAATTAATTGAATTAGTTAAATATTGCAATGAAAAAGTTATTCCTATTGTCCCCTACATCACGGGCAATAACGTGGGGGGACTAACCATTCCGGAAAGAGGGGGAATTATCGTAGATTTTGGTAAAAAAATGAATAAAATTTTACACGTGAATGAAAACATGATGTATGCGATTTTAGAACCCGGCGTGACATTCGGCCATCTCAAGAGTTATTTGGATAAATATCATCCGAATCTTAGATACTCTTACCCCTATGCCCCGCCCTACGCCAGCGTGGTTGGAAATGCCTTATTGAGTGGAATGAATAATCTCTCTTGTAAATTAGGTTCCATGGCAGATAGCATCAATGGTTTAGAAGTAATTACGGCAGAAGGAGACGTGGTGCACGTTGGATCTTGCTTTTATGGCAAGGAAGAAGCCGATCCGGATAGTTGGTGGTGCAGATACCCGATCCCTGACTTGATGGGTTTATTCATTAATTGGCAGGGCATGACCGGGCTCGTCACTAAATGTGCCGTTCAATTATGGCCCAAATTACCCATTGATGAAACACTTGCTTTAACAATCAAGAATTTAGAAGATGTGGGAGAAGTTTGCCGAGAAATCGGAAGATCAGAAGTCGTAGATGATATAGCCATCGCAAGCTCCGAAGTGATAAAAATGTGCTGTGAGATTCCAGAACCAAAAAGGTTTCCGGGTGAACCTCGGATGTTTTCCATTGCTAAGATTTCCGCTCATACGAAAAAAGAATTTGAGGCCAAGAAGGAGATCTATTTAGACGTTGTCAACAAATTAATTAAAAAGGGAAAAGACGTTTATGCGGTGGAACATTTTGACGAATTTTTAAAAATATTGAATTTAAGATTGCGTTGCTACATTGATGTGCCTTCCATGGTCCTTTCCTTAGTAGAATATTCTGGATTGACGTGGTTTGGAAGTTATGCCCCGACGCATAAGATAGAAATCATGTCAGCGAAGGTGGATGCACTATTTGAAAAATATAACATTCCGTTCTTCCTGTACATTAAACCCATGAAATATTCGCATTTTTGCATCTTTCGACCCATCATTCGCTATGATAAATTTAAGGATGAAGAAAAGGTGCGTGCGTTGATGAATGAGTTTGCTGATGCGTTGATTGCAGAAGGTGCCATTCCTTATAAAACTCCAACGTGGCTCACGGAAAAGATGAGAAAAATAATCAATCCAGGATGGATAAAACTGTTTGAAAAGATTAAAAAAACCATGGATCCGAACGGAATATTTAATCCGGGACGATGGAATACTTAAAAACGTGACCTCCTCGTTAAAATTTATTCTCGTGTTTTTCTACTGATTTGGATTGAATTATTTTGCCAGATCAATGAAAACGTGGAGAATGCACTAAGAATTAAGTAATATCAAGAACTCCATTTGATCTTTCAGGAGATTAGATTCATCATTAACAATGCATTAAAAAATAATGCGATTGTACAATAAAAAACAATTAGAATTTAAGATTTCTCATTTTTTTGGTTCTAGATTTCTCCATTTAATTCAAGACGAGCCTCTCTTTTAACAAAAAGCATGAGAATGAATGAACTAATCACGAACATCGCCAGAATTAAAAAATAAAAGCTCATGGCCGTTAAATCAATAAAAAATCCGATGATGAAACGACCTATAGAAGAGGCCATGTACCAAAACATGTAAAATAATCCCGTATAACTGCCTGTTTCTTCATGCGAAAGAACAAAACCCCAAATTATTAATAAAAAAATAGTCCTAGTTCTAAATCATCCTCCAAATAAATAACTTCTTGCTTCTTTTATTAAGACCCTGAGGAGGGAGAGGGAAAAATTAATTTAAAAAAGAATTAAATTTTAATACCACTAAATACACATTAAGAGTATTGATTTACGTTTCGCATGGATTTTCAAGACAAGTATTATAAATTAAAATAATATGGGTTTTTCCGCATGGGAATCGAAATTAAAGAAGATATTAAGGGAAAGGAAGTTCTGGAACTCGCGTTTAAGCATTGTTTAAAATGCTCGACATGCAAATACAGTTACAAAGGTTTTGCACCATCATGTCCCTCTGGGGAAACTTTTTTATTCGAGTCCTATTGGGCTTCAGGTCGAATTCGCCTAATTAGAGGGCTGATTAACGGAGATTTAGATTGGACGGAGGATATAAAGCACCCGATTTTTGCTTGCACTACTTGTGGAGCATGTGCTGATTCATGTCAAGCCCCTCACGCAGATTTTATAATCGATATGATTGAAGCTTTAAGAGAGATGGCGGTCAAACATGTTGGGCCAGGACCTAATCAAGCAGCTTTAGTAGACCGGGCATTACAAACATTCAACCCTTATGGAGAACCCAATTCAACGAATGAAGATTTAAAAAGGCACTATAATCTTCCTGAGAAGGCAGAATGGGTGTATTTCATAGGTTGCACGTCTAATTATCGTCAGAAAACCATTAGGGACGCCACTCTTCGATTTCTCAAAAATGCCGGTATTAATTTTACTTTAATTGATGAGCATTGTTGTACGAGTCCCATGATAAGAACGGGTCAAGTAGATATTGTAAAAGATTTCATGGTGTATAATGTTGAACAAATAAGGAAGACGGGAGCTTCAAAGGTCGTGACAAGCTGTGCGGGTTGTTATAGGACCATGAAAAAAGATTTCGAAAAATTTGGAGTGAGCCTAGATTTTGAAGTATATCACACGGTAGAACTACTCAAGGAGTTATTCGATGCGAATAAATTACAGTTTAAAACAACCTATAATAAAAAAGTAACCTATCATGATCCTTGTCATTTAGGGAGACACATGGGACTTTATCAAACACCTCGTGAGATATACAAGAAAATTCCGGGCTTAACACTTGTAGAAATGGAAAGAAATAGAAATCATGCGTGGTGTTGTGGAGCAGGAGGAGGCGTGAAAATAGGCTATCCCGAATGGGCTATAGAAATTTCCGAAGAACGAATTAAAGAAGCTCAAGCAACGGGAGCCACGGTCTTATCTTCGGTTTGTCCTTTTTGCCGCACGAATTTAAGTGATGCGAATGAAAAACATGCGGGAGGGTTAGAAATAGTAGATTTATTAGAGATTTTAGATCAAGTAGGAATTGAGCGAAGGAGCTCGGGAAAAAAATAGATATTATAAAGAATGCTACTTTTTTTCTATATAATTTTTCTAACTTGTAATTGAGCCACATGATAGCAAGCATCATTTCATTTTTATTAGAAGAACCGCCGGGTTTCAAATTAGAAGGCTATGATGTAGATGTAGAGCTCATTTCCATTATTTTATTGGGCACATTGTTTTTTTCCATGCTTATCAGTAGACTTGTCATCAAGTATCTCAAGGAACAATAAAGGTTCTTCTAAATAAAATCAAGGCTCATTGATCTCACGTAATTTTTTCAATTATAAAAAAATAAGTAGGTTAAAACAAAATGGCAAAGCCAAATATAATTTTCATTTTAAATGACCATCAAGCCTATTATGGCCACGGAAAAATGGTCGGAGGTCCAGAAATAAGACGTCCTAATTTTGAAAGATTAGGAAAAGAGGGAGCCATTTTCACGCGTGCATGTACATGCACGCCGCTGTGCGGGCCCGCCAGGAGGACCATGCTGAACGGACTTTTTTCTCATACCCATGGAGAAATAAAGAATGATTCGCTTGTTCCATTTACAGAGGAAACGTACATCCCAGCTCTCGCCAAACAAGGGTATCATAATTATTATTTTGGTAAGTGGCATGCGGGACCAGGAACAGCCCATGATCTCGGTTGCGAAGGTTATAGTTATCCAAGTTATGGAAACCCGTATATTACGCCCGACTATGAAGAATACTTGAAAGAGAGGGACTTGCCTTACATCGAAGTAGAGATCATTCAAAGTTTCCAAGCGAATTTGAAAAAAGGCATGATGTATAAACCAAAATTGTCCGTTTATTCTGAAAATGCGGCAGGCGTGATTACTACGCCTAAAGAAACTCATGAATCTTATTTTTTAGCTCACTTGGCTTGCAAAAAATTAGAAGAAATAGCACGTTCAAAAACCAGTCAACCTTTTCACATGCGTATTGATTTTTGGGGACCGCATCAACCCTATTTTCCGGCAAGAGAATTTTTTGACCAATATGATCCGAAAAAAATTCCAAAACGTCCGAATTTCGAAGATGATTTGAGTGATAAGCCAAAAATTTATCAATATGACCATCATTATCGCATTAGTAAAAATAAAAAATTAATTTATCCAAATCCGGTTCCTTGGGAGGAATGGCAAGAAGTCTTGGCCTGTAATTATGCTCAACAAACACAAATCGACGATGCGGCTGGAAGAATCCTTGAGAAAATTAAAGAATTAGGATTAACAGAAAATACTATTATTGTTTGGACGACAGATCATGGCGATGGACTTGCGTGCCATGGAGGTCATTTCGACAAAAATGCATACATGCCTGAAGAAATGGTGCGAATACCCATGGCCATTAAATTTCCGGGAGAAATTGAAAAGGGGCAAGTAAGAGATGAACTGGTAAGTTTAATCGATTTAGTTCCGACATTTTTAGATATTGCGGGGACTTCTTTTAAGACGCCTTTGCCGGGCACGAGCTTACTACCTTTATTAAGGGGAGAATTAGATGATTTTCGGGAAGATCTCATGGTAGAGACACACGGACATTTTTCGTCCCACTTGGGGAGATTAATCGTAAAGGATCATTACAAATATATTTATAACGAGGGGGATATGGATGAATTATATGATTTAGAAAAAGATCCTTTTGAACTTAATAACTTGATTAATGACTCCAAGCATGAAAAGATCCTCGTAGATTTAAAAGGAAGATTAAAAAAATGGCGAGAAAAAACGGGCGATAGAGTCACTCGAAAGAATATAATGGGTAGGCATTTAAAAGGATTAAAATAATTTTTTTTTAATATCTTTTTTACTATTTTTTTTAAAGTATTAACCTTTGAATATCATGTTTTAAAATATTCTACTCTGGTATTTTCAAAGAAAAATTTAATTGCTTCTTTTTCAATGGAAAGAAATAAATGGGAAAAAAAATAAAACCGGTAAAAAAGAAAGCGGTCTTAATAATACACCATGGCTAACTTTTTTTCATAGTTTATTAATTGAAATCGACATTCCTCCATCTATGATGATATTTTCCCCGGTAATATAATCTGCGGCGGGAGATGCTAAAAATAGTGCTACACCAGCAACTTCTCTCGTTTCTCCAAGCCGGTCAATAGGAAGCCTTACACCCCGCATTTCTCTCAATTTATGAATTAATTCAGGGGAATCTTTATATATAGGAGTGACGAATAATCCAGGAGAAATCGCGTTTACCGTGATGTTAGCAGCTCCTAATTCAAGAGCCCATAGTTTGGTCAAAGCTATTAACGCTGCTTTACTCGCACTATATATTCCTAAGTAAGGGTTTATTCCATTAGCTGTTCCGGCAATAGATGCAATATTTATGATTTTTCCAACGACGGGAGAAAATTGCTTTTGGCGTTTCATGTTTCTAAAAAAGGCTTTGGTCACGTTCCAGGCGCCTTTTACATTAACTTTCATGACTCTATCATAGACTTCCTCCTTTGTTTTAAGAGAAGTACTCAAAGTACCGGAAATTCCTGCATTATTAATAATGACAAAGATATTATCAAATTCTTTAAAGGCTTTTTTGGCCATTAATTTCGTTTGATCTGAATCGGATATATCTGCCTTATGTAATATTATTTTTGGGGAGGCTTCTTTCAATATTAATTGTTCTGTTTCTTCAAGACCTTCCATGTTTATATCATTAAGCAAGAGATCGGCCCCCTTTTTAGCAAATTGGATGGCCATTTCTCTCCCAAATCCACTTGCAGCGCCAGTAATTAAGGCTGTTTTTCCCGTTAAAAATTTGTTTTCCATTTTTTAACCTCTTCATTTCTTTTTTTAAATTAAGCATGAATTAGCTCACGTGAAAAAAATTCTCTTACAATTAGATCTTTTTAGAGGATCTTTTAAATTTAATGCATTTAGGCAGATTTTAATTAAACTCATTTTTTATTAACTACAATATAAAATCTTATAGAATTAGAATAAAATATAAGTATCTTCCCATCATCATGTACATGGAATGGATGCTTGACCAAAAGGAAAAGAAAAATAGAGTTATAATTTTTTTATCATTTCCAAGGCAAATTTTTTAGCATTGCTCATATCTTCCTCATTTGGGCGTCCTTTAGAAAGCCCTAGAGACTTTTTAACTTCTTCTCTTTTATCCGGAGGGAGAGATTCAATCATTTTCATCCTATCTTCCATTTTCATGCCAAGATTTTCTCCAACGCAGTCGAATTCTCCAATGACAGAACAGCCTTGCTTTTGAAACACTTTTTCTAATTTTTTAAAGGGTTTTTGGTAAAATTGCAAGCTTTCATGAGTGCAAAACAAGGCAATTTTTTTTGGTAATGCTGGTGCCGAGCTTATAAATTTAATAAGAGTATTACTTGCTCTACTAGCATACACTCCTGAGCCGAGAAATAAAAGGTCATATTTACTTAAATTAGTATTATCAGCGCCATTTACTGAACAAAGATCCACTTCATGGTCAGATAAGGCATTGGCCATCGCTCTAGCAATTTTTTCCGTATTTCCCGTATTAGAAAAATATATTATGCCTATTTTCATTTTTTTTATCATTCAAGGTTTTTTTAATAATATGGAAAAATAATGGATGAGTAATAAATCATTATTTTCTCACCTTTTTTTTTCTAAAATTATTATTTAGAACGATAAGAGACGTGAGTCCATGAAACAACAAACACATGAAGAGATTAATAAAGAGTTAAGCGGAACACCCATTTTATTACAAGAAGGATATAGCAAAATAGAACTCCTGACAACTAATAAAATGCGTGCAGATAAGACCGGGCTCATACATGGGGGATTCATCTTTAGTTTAGCCGACCATGCTGCAATGCTTGCAATAAATCATCCAAACGTGGTATTAGGAGCGGCACATGTTAAATTTCTTAAACCTGTCAGAGAAGGGCAAACAATTATTGCTGAAGCCATTATTACCAAAAAGGAAGGGAAAAAAATTTTTGTTCATGTCGACGTGAGATTTGAAAATTCAAGCGTGTTTGAGGGAGAATTCACTTGCTTCATACCAAAACACCACGTATTAGAAACTAGAAAATAACATTAAAATAAGATCTCGTCGTGTTTTTCAAGAGGCTTCAAGTTCAAGATTAAAAAAATTCTTAGCGTTTTCAATTGTCGTTTTGCTTACCTCTTCTTGGGATACATCAAGAGTAAAAGCAATGGCCGCAATAGAATATCTCACATTTGCTGGAACGTTTATGGGACCTCTTTTGAAAGGATGTTGATAATAGCTATCCGTTTCCGTAACTAACGAACTTAAAGAGGCTTCTTTGATTACTTCTCTCCATTTTTTGAAGCCAAATGCCGAACTCGGAACGGATAATGTAAAACCTTGTTGAGAAAGGATCTTACCATACTTCTGAGGGCCAGAAAAGCAATGCCACATGACTCTTTGAGGAGGAATGCGAAATTCCTTAATAATTCTTAAAATTTCTTTGTTTGCGCCATCTTCATGATTAAATTCATGATCAGGATGGGCTTTATCTATCTCCTTAGGGGCGGCGGCATTTCTCACGTGTAATACATACGGTTTTTCTAAGGGAATTGTAAATTCAAAAATTTTTTTCAGCACATCTACTTGTTTTTCTCGCTTTTCCAAGGTTGTAGCATGATGAAAATCTAAGCCAATTTCTCCAATGGCTAAAAATTCATGGGGATGGTCGTTTACATATTTCTTCCATTCCTTCCATTGGAGTTCATGCTCCTTTTTCGAGGTATATGTCACGGTTTGAGGCGCCCATCCACAGGTGAACCCATAATTTTTCATATTTTTTTTAAATTTTAACGTTAATTTAAGGGTATACATGTCTATGGTACTAGAAATCAGATAGAGACCTCCCATTTTGAAATAAGATTCTATCTGGGCCATATCCGAAGGAAGTGTATCTCTTGCCGGTCTTGGAAAAGGAAGGTGACAATGGACGTCAATAAATTTAAGATTATCTTTTGGTTGCGGAAGAGTACTTTTCTGCTTCATGTTTTTTAAGCCATCCTTTATAAATATATTAGAAAATATTTTTTATAATTTATTTATTCTTATCCGGCAGCTTAAATTAAGTTTTTCAAGAATTAGGGGTCAGACACTGCATTATTTTCAAATCCCTTTAACTTTCATTTCATGGTAGATTTGATTCATGGTATATAAATGTTTGTTTTTGTTTGGATTTAAATACATCTTCTATTACCTAACATTTGTAGGTTCTTTACCATGCAGTCTTATAATAAATTTTATCGGGCTATATTTAAAGGCAAGGGAAAGAAAAGTTTAAAAATTAATCGTTATACCATGGAAGAAGTCGTAAAAGCCATCATGGATTACATCCCTAAAGATGATGAGGGAGTCATCGAAATTTTTGAAATTGACTTTAATACCAAGCAAGAAAAATGTCAAAAAAGAATCTTAATGATCAACGAATTGACATTAATGAATTGAGAATTTTAAGGATTCATTTTTCGCATGAAGGAGCTACCTTTAAGATGAATATTGAATGTAAATCTCATTTTAAGTTCTAAAGGTAGATTTAAAGTTAAAAATAGCATTTAACCAAGCGAAAAATTATTAATATTAGCATCCTCCTTGTTTTAATTCCTCTTAAATGTACATGTATATATTACTTTAATTAATAAAAGAATTTCCTATTATCATTGTAACATGAGGATATCGTGAGGCTTATTATCTTGAAATTATTTGAAATAGAAAGAGAACTTTATAATGCGAGACTAAGACTAATAAATTGGATTTTTGAAGAAATTTCTATACAACCCGTAAATAAAAAAAATGAAATAAAAGAAAAAGGGAAAAAATTACCCCTTAATCTTTAATATTTAAGTAAGGAGATAATTGTATTAAAAATAAAAAAAATAAAACTGGAATTTAATAACATCATTGAGGATAAATAAAAATTAATCAATTCATGTTTGAGAAGCTTTCTGTAAAGCTGCCAGCTCTTTCTGAAGTGCTTTTATTTCTTTTTGAATCGCCTTGATATTCGTGCTTTTTTCCTTTTGAATTTCTTTTAATTTTGTTTTCAGAGCCTTATCTTTCGTGGATTTGAGCGTTTTTAACTCTTTTTCTAAATTTTTAACTACCGCTTTCTTTTCTTCCATCTTTGCTTTCCATTGATTAAAATTTTGGATTGCCTCATCAAGTAATTTTTGCTCCTCAGCAAGTTTCTTCGAGGTTTCGTCGATTTTAGGGTCATATTCTCCTTTAATTTGATTTTCCGCTTCTGTTTCCTTTTTATTGGCAGCCTCTTCTACTTTAGTTATCTCATCTTCTTTTGCGGATATTTTACTTCTTATGTCTGCCTCATTCATTAATTTCACCTTTAATTATTCTATTAAACATTTAGATTTCATGAGAATTAATCTAAAAAAAGATTATCATGTATTTTCAAGAAAAGATACTATTTAACGTTTTCTATAAATCAATATTTAATTAAATACCGGTTTAGAGAATCATCTATCCGGAACGCTCTCCCCTAAAGCAAGTCGACATAAATCACTTAGTAAATAATTTTTTAATCCCTTTCTCTTAACTTTAGAGCCTAAAGATTCAAGACACATGGGACAGTTATAAGCAACCGCCTCGGCACCGTGATCAAGCATGTCTTTTATGTTTTTATCTTGAGTCGTTCTCATTAATTTACTTTTACCAAGAGTAGCAAGGACTCCAGCACAACATAAAGCATTTTCCCTGTCATATTTTCGTGCCACTCTTTCTACTCCAATCAGTTCACAGATTTCATCCACGATCTTATCAACATGAGGAGAAAACCTATTTGAACAGGGTCTCTGATATGCTACTTTCAAGTTAAGTTTGGTTATCTCGGTTGCATGCGCTTTCAAGAAATCGCGGATATATTCAAACAAATGGATGGGTTTAAACCCTTCCGGCAAGGGAATATTATTTCTTGGAAAATATGAGTTATAAAATCCATAGCATTCATCATGGAAGCAGATCATTTCCTTTATTCCTTGCTTTTTAATATTTTCCGCTATAATGGGGGCTCGTTCTCTAATGACAGAATCCTTAGCATAATGATGATATACTAAATTACAGAAATAAGATAACCCCCCAACAGCTTGAAGCTCATCAAAAAGCTTACCTTTCATGTTTTCAGCGTTTGTTCTTCCAAATGCACACTTATTTAAAACAGGTTTGTTGGGATCAATTTCTTTCAAGCGCAATTCCGCATGAGGTTTATATCGATTTACTGTTGCATCAACTATTTTTGGATTGATATTTAGGGATCCATATTTCTCTTGCAAGGTGGTAATCAAATCAAAAGGATGAGAGCCTTTTCGACAATATTCTTCACAGGCGAAGCACGTCACGCATTCTTGCAGTACCCTTGATTCTTCTTCATTAATCATTTTCATCATTTCAGTTCTTGCTTCATCAATATTCTCAAAATTAATCCATTGGCAGCGCATTAAACAATCAATATTAGAACATGACGAACAATTTGATGGATCAAACATGATATTATTTCTCTTTTAATTTATTGTTTAAAATTAATTGAATAATTATTAAATAATTCTTTTGTATAAATAGATTTTCCAATTAATATAAATGATTAGATTTTAAAACTGAGGAGGAGGACTATTCTTTTATACTAAATTCCCAGGCACAATAATAATTCTCGGGATGGTCATCAGGAGGGCACGCAAGGCATTTAACCTCGATTCGAGGATCAATGGTTTTTGCAAAAAGAGAATACTCAACCAATCCAACTTTTTTACATGGAAAGTCAGGTAATCCTTTTCTTTTACGAGTCGATTGCACCCGGCAATCTATCATGCGAAAAATGCATTGCTTTTTTGAAACCTCGATGATCTCTTGTTTATTAATATTAGCATACACGCGAAATTTCAATGCTTTCATCAGGGCAGGAATTCCGCCATTTTTGGGAACATGAAACCGTTTCATTATTCTTTCCGCTTCAATTACCGTGAATCGTTCCCACGATTTCGTATCAAGTTCAATTGCTATATCCATTCCAAATTTCTCCTCAGCAGCCAAGAACCACGTTCCATCAATAGCTAACCAGTTTTTAGAAAGATCTTCAATATATTGAATCAATTCTTCTTTTGAAAGTGAATTTAATTCTTCATTCATGGGCATTCAATTTGAATAGATAAAGTATTATTTATTGAATGGTTAAAAACTCTATATTTTTTATAGTTTTGCTAATAATTGAGACCCTTTTATAGCATGCACTTGGTTAAATCTTTTAATACTTGCCAATGACTCTAAATTTGAAAAAATATGAATTGATAAGGACAACTGATATTATTAAGATTACTTTCCAATGATCTAACATGAAAGAGATAGAAAAAATATTTAAAAATCGAGAAGAATATAGCAATAGAAATGGAGGGTAGGCCGGCTTCTATTTCTAGTCGCTTTACGATAAGAACCTTAAAATACTATCTCAAATTAGAAGAAAGATAGCTTCGCAGAAAGAAGAATCTTATCATGTAAAAGAAGGAGGGATAAATCTTGCCCGTTTCACCAAGGATTTTACTTTTTCCTTGCTGGGATGCAAGGATTCATTGTAGGTTTTATTTTGGGATTTCCAACTACCTTGATCATTCAATTTTTAATTCAGGAAACTCGTGAAGAAATTGATCAAACCCTCTGAAAAAAGGAAGTAGGATTTGAATTTCTTGATATAATTTTTTATTCTTTATATTTTAATTTCAAACCTCTCTTTCGGATTGTTGCTTTTTTTAAAAAAATGAAATCGAAAAGGAGGAAAAAACTTACTCCATTAATTCCCATTTTAATAAAGATTTAACGAGATTCATGGTGGATAAATCTCCATTGGATAATTTTTCAACCATAGTTTCTTTTCCAAAAACATTTTTCAATACCTTTCGCAAAATTTTTTCTTGATTTATATTGTGTTTAGCTTCTTTTTCCCACGCTTGATGGACTTTTAGGTGCAATGCTTTGATTTCATCTAATTTTTCCTTTAAAAATTCCCTTCCCTCTTGAACTCCTGAACGGCTCATGAAGATTTTTAGCTTATTCAAATTAGCAGTATAGTTATAGAGCCGTTCAATAGAATCATAGATCATGGAGATATCTTCTTGAATATCGCTATTTCCTCCAAATAACATTTTATATTTAGGTTGAATAGCGTCTGCTACAAATACCCATTGTGCTTTTTTTTCAATTAATGCTACTTGTTCAGGTGCATGTCCTGGCATGGGGATTAATTCAAACGTATATTTTTTGGATTTCGATGTTAAAATCTCCGGGAGGATTTCCACGTTCTTTACGGGTAATCGCATTTTGCCCCACGTTATTTGACGGTACTGCGGATAAGTGTATTCTTTTTCCAATTTTTCTATCGCAAGCTCGTGAGCAAGGATGGGAATCTTAAATTCTTCTTGTAATAACCAAGCTCCTCCACAATGATCTTCGTGGGCATGCGTTATTACACATGCTTTTATGGTCCCATTTTCTCTTTTCAAAATTAATTGAATGAATTCACGAAAATCATTTACCCCCCCGGGAGCTCCCGCATCAATCAAGATACCATCAATAAAATACACTGACGTAAAAAATGGGGCGGGGATTAATTCATTATCTGAAGCCCATTTCCATTCTATAATATTCCCGTTTTCATGCTCAACAATTTGAGTCATCATCGTGAATTTAAATCAAAAATTGCAATTCAATTTTATGCAATTTTATTTTTCAGTATTATAGTTTGAAAGAGCTTGTTAAAACTCCCATTTTTTAATGCTTGTTCGGAATTTAATTGCCTCATCCCTTCACGTTTTACTTCTCGTTAATCTTGTATTTCTTATCATCGCATATTTCTTGCTGACGTCTAGTTTGATTGAATTCTCCTTTGCATTTTTATTACCATATAGATTGGCCAAATTTTTGATTAGAGACATGGAATGATCTATTCATTTTTTAAATTCACCTTTTTTTTCCCGTTTCTAACCTTAATATAGAATAAAAGCACATCTAAAAGCTTTCTGGCTTTTTGAATGTAACCAAGAAGCTTTTTAAAAAGGGGACTTTAAAAAAAAGGAGCGTGAGATAAAGAAATTTTTGGTACATCAGCCATTTAAAATTGTTCGCATGTTCAATCTATAGCAAGGTTTGGATGAATAGTTTAATTTTTTCCCGGATAACCTTCTCGGAAGCAAATCTTCGATCTCCCACATCCACATCAATCAGTAATAAAGGAATACCGACCTCTTCTTTTAAGGCTTCTCTTAATAGTTGTGCCACCGATCCAAATTGCTTACATCCCACGTGCGAGGTAAAAATAAAACAATCTACGGAAAAATCTCTTGCTAAATGGACGCAATCTTCAATGAAAGGATAATAAAACTCTGCCGATTGTTTTACCATGGGCGCCTCAAGACCGTGTCTTGCCATGCCATGAAATAATTTGTCCAGATCTGAATTAATATTTATAGGATCGCTAAAGTTATAATTAAAAATGTCAAAAAGGATGCTCATGCCCATTTCACGATTTAACCATTCACATAAGGCTAAATCAAAAAAAATAATCATGTAAGGCCAAATAGATCGGATTTTTTCCTCATTTCCGTGATAAATTTTGTTGTTATATCGATATTTGGCAACTTCGAGCATTTTCTCATAAAAAGTCAAGATTTCCGGCCGGCCGGCCATGAAAATTGCCGCAGCGGCGGCCATGGGATTTAACATGTTTTCTACGGGGCAAGGAATGACTTTTTTTAATTCAAAAAGCTCCATTTGATACTCATGAACTTTATTTTGAATCTCAATTGCTTTTTTCAATTTATTATAATCAGGTTCTTGACCAATTATTTTTCCTAATTTTTCCAATCCTAGGCGAAGTTGTTCGGCATAGTAAGGAATGCTTTTCTCGGCCTTTAGATATGGCAAATCTGGAAGGATGAGAGGTACATTTTCATGAAACTTAAAAAAAGGATAACTTGCAAAGGTATTATCACATGGAGCGGTGGGCGTAATGATTGCATCAAACTTGAACAAGCCATCCATGGTCATTCCCATGGTGCCTTTCTGTGAAGTGCACGTATGAAAAGGATGTCCGTAAGAAGTTATGAGGTCATAATATGGTTCGGAGCCATTAGGTAATAAGGCGGCCATTAAATAGGAAGTAGCCTCAATACAGACGGGAACACAATCAAAACAATATAAATATTCTGTTGGAAAGGAAAAATGATGCCCTATAACCGGCAATCCCTCTTTCGCCTTTTGAATCAAGTCTTTTAACAATGAAATAAGGTTTTCTAAGCCTATTTTTAAAGAAGGAATTCCATGTTCGGGTAAGATGCCCTCTACAAGGGCATGAGTGGTAGAAACCCCTTCTAATAGCATTTTATAGGGAATAATCCTATTTTCTAATGCTTTTTCTTTACTCATTGTAGGGTCATTCTTTTTCATTTTATTTATTCTTTAACTACTTTTCAAGTAAAAAATGTATTTACAATAAAGTATGGACAAATTGGGTAATAGTTTCTTTAATTTTTTTAATGGAGGTTACTCTGGCATCGCCCACGTCGAAATTTATGATTAGCATGGGAATACCGACCTCTTCCTTGAGTACTTCTCTTAATAATTGGGGGACGCTTCCGAATTGCTTGCAAGCAAGGCTCTGGGTGAAGATAAAGCAATCTGCACTAAATTCTTTAGCGAGTCTTACCGAATCTTCTAAAAAAGTATAAAAAAATTCTCCCGATTGTTTGACCATCGGCATTTGCATTGCTTTTTTGGCCATTCCGTAATAAATTTCATTCAAGTTCCCGGAAAGATTAATTGGATCGCTAAATGTATAATTAAAAATATCAAATAGTACGCTCATTCCTAATTTACGATCTAACCACTCACATAACGAGATGTCGAAAAAAGTGAGCATGTAGGGCCAAATCGTACGTATTTTTTCTTCAATTCCGTGATGAATTTTCTTTTTATACCGCATTTTAGCGAGTTGTAGCATGTCTCGGTAAAAATTAAGGTTTTCATGGGTACCCGGAATTAAAATAGAACTTCCTGCAGAAACCGCATTAAACATGTTTTCTATCGGACTTGGTATTGATTTTATCAACTCGAATAATTCTAATTTAATTTTTAGGACTTCGTTTTCGATGCGGAGAGCTTCTTTTAGTTTTTCATGGTCTGGTTCTTGTCCAATCAAGCGACCGAGTTTCTCAAGACTCAATTTCAATTGAGTAGCATAATAGCGATACCCTTTTTCATTATATTCAAAGGGCATATCAGCAATAACGATGGGGAATTTCTTATAATATTTAAACCAAGGATAGGAGGCACAAGTCGAATCACAAGGGCTATTAGGCGTGATGATTGCATCAAATTCAAACAGATTATCCAGAGTCATGCCCATGGCACCCTTTTGAGCCGTACAAGTGTGAAATGGGTGCCCGAATGCAGCAATAAGGTCATAATATTTTTCCACGCCGTGTAACAAAAGCGTGGATAAAAAATATCCTACTCCTTCTAAACAAATGGGTACGCAATCAAAACAACGGAGAAATTCTGCGGGAAATGCGAAGTGATAACCAACGATGGGTTTACCTTTATTTATTTTTTCTTTATTTTTATTGAGGGAGGATAAAATATATTTCAATCCAATTCTTAGGGAAGGCATTCCATGTTCGGGTAAGATTCGTTCTACCAATTCTTTAGTAGTAGATAAAGCTTTGATTAACATTTTATACGGTATTGCTTTATTTTCTCGGTTGAAAATCATAATGAAGTACTTTTTTGTTTTATGAGAATGTTATCATTTTAGGATATTAAAAAAATCATAAATTCAAGTAATCATTTCTAAGAAAGCTTCAATTCTGGTTTGCAATCGTGTTGTATCGGCTTGAAAGAACTCTCGGTCAATATTGATAACAGGAATTTCCAGTTTCTTGAGTTCGTGTTCAAATAACATATTATCGCATCCGTGTAAATCGCAATTATTAATTCTTTGTAATATTACGCCATCAATTTTGGCTCTCTTTATTTCTTGTTGAATAAACTTCAATCTTCGCTCGTGATCGTCCATCATGCGAGGGCAAGAAAGGCGGTAATATAATCGTCTTGAAATATCTTCCAAGGGGTTGTTTTTATTGTTTAATTTAATGTCATCCATGAAATTTCTGGTTCCGAAGCATAGGAAATCCGATACCACGGTGGCCCCCGCCTCTTCGATTAACTTGATGAAGTTCACATCGTCAACTACGCTTCCCACAAGAAGGATTCTCTTTTTTACATGGGAGATTCCTTCCTCATTTTTTAATTCTCTTAGTATCCTTGATAGTTCTTGATTTGCCCGTTCTTTTGGAATGGAGTTATTTGCCATGAACAAGCGTAATGCATTTGTTCCGTTTAATTTCGGAGTATCTAAAATCCTGAGTTCATGAATTTGCCTTAATATTTTTCGATTTTCATTATAAAGTTTTATTGAATTGATGAGATCTTCATTACTTATCTTGATCTCATGCGTGGATTCTAAGGAATTTTTGAATTCTTCGATTTCTGATTTAAGCCATTCAAAACCTTCATCAGTAATCACGTGAGGCATGGATATATAGAACCTGGGCACTTTTTTCTTAAAATCTTTTCGGTTAAATACTTTTAAATCAAACAATTCGAACATCCTTCTAGAGTGATCGCACGAATTACAGATTGCAAGTCCATCAAGAAAATCATATTTACCTCGTAATGCTAAATCTAAGGTGGCTCGAACAAAAGAGCATGTAAATCTAACCATGTAGATATCCCCTAATTCTGTTGAATCATGACCCGTCGCACGAATCCTGAAGGGGAGTAGACCTGCCGCATGAATAATTTCTTCCGGAATGTAAGTACAATAATATCCAATAATTTTTTTATGATAATTTGTTTGCCCTTCATTCAAGTAGGGGTTAAACTCTTGAATTCCATCCGCAATCTTCAAAAAGGGATCATTTTCAAAATCCATGACATGTCTTACCTCACCATTTTTCTTTATAAATTGGATTTGTACCAATCATCAAACATCTAACGAGTTTAATGGCTGCGATAAAGGACCCTTTCACTTTTATCCTTCCTGGGAGAAGATATTTTAACAATTTAATTAATCCAATCATGTTATTTTTTGAACGGATGATGTTACTTAAGATCGTTAAGATCTTTTCTTCTTTCACGTTAATAATAATTTTGGAAACGGGATTATTTGCTGGAGTAGCCTTACAATCGAAATTTTCTTTATCTGAACTCAAAATAAAGGTAATATATCCATTTAAAGCGGGCATGAACATTTCTATCTCTTGTCCCTCTCTCTTGCCAACTTTTCTAAAGGGTTCTTCTAATCCAAATAGATCCACTAACATTTTTGCTAAGCGGGCGATATTTAATATTTTTGTTTCTTTTACTAACATTTCAGCTTTTTCTTCCATGATAAAACCACCTCTATTTTATTTTATTAATCATCATGCGATCACGGTACTTGCCATCAGTATAACGTGATTATAATTAAAAAAATGGGATGCGGTAATTTTCATGATGATGAATCTAATGCTAATAATATTGCCGTGATTTTTATATATTAGGAATTAGGAAATAATCATTAATTTAAGTTTATTTAATATAATCGGTAAATTTTTATTAAAAATTTGCAGTTTTATACATGAACATGCCACTTCAAGTTTATTTATACGGAGATCTATTGGAAAAAGCAAAAGAAAAAAAAGAGAGAAAAACCCCTCCTTTAAAATTTAACATTGATAAAAATGAGAAAAAGACCGTAAGCGATGTACTCAAGGAATTTGGAATAACCGAAAATGAAATTAGTCATATTTTTGTTAATGGAAAATATTGCGGTCCCGGAAAAGAAATTAAGGATGGGGATAGAATCGGAATTTTTCCTCGTAGAATGGGACTTAATTTTATCGAAATTGCTACTAATAACACAATCCCCATCACGGTAAAATTCTTTGCTACTTTACAAAAATATGGGCCTCCAAAAGCATTCATGCTTGTACCAGAAGGAAGCACGGTAAACACTATTTTAAAGAAATATAATATTCCTTTAGATAAAGAGAACGTGAAAATCATGGTAAATGGGATACCCCATATTTCGCCCGACTATATTTTAAAAAAAAATGATGTCGTAGCGATCTTTCCATTATTAGCCGGAGGTTAAAAATTTTAGAAATAACTATTATTATAATAAGACTCCTTTAATGATTTTTAGTGCTAGGTCGATCTCTTCTCGCGTGATAATTAAGGGAGGAGCAAATCGAATGATAGTATCGTGCGTTTCTTTTACTAATAAACCCCTTTTCATGAGCTCTTCCACGATTGGACGAGCTTGTGCTTCAAGTTCTATACCAATTAATAATCCCTTTCCTCTTATTTCTTTTATGGGCACTACCGTATTTTTAGAAGCAAGCAGTTCTTTTAATTTATCCAAGAAATAAGATCCCAACTTGTTAGCTCGTTCAGCTAAGTTATTTTCGAGTAATAAATCCAAGGCTTTTATTGCGATTGCAGAAGCCAGAGCATTTCCTCCAAAAGTACTACCATGGGTGCCAGGTTTAATAATTTCAGGACCCATTATGTTTTTACTGCTCATTACGGCTGAAACCGGATAGACGCCTCCCCCTAAAGCTTTACCTAAGATCAAAATATCTGGCTGAACATTTTCATGATCACAAGCAAGCAGAGCGCCTGTTCTACCCAACCCTGTTTGAATTTCATCTGCTATTAATAAGATATCATGCGCCGTGCAAATTTCCCTTATTTTTTTTAAATATCCTTTCGGCGGAACGATTACTCCTCCTTCTCCTTGCAGGGGTTCTAAGATGAAAGCCGCCACGTTTTCTTCGCCTAGCTCATTGATTTTAACTTCTAATGAATTAGCATCTCCATATTTAATCACGTGAAATCCTGGCGTAAATGGTCCGAAATTATCAAAATATTTTCCATGTTCCATGTTCGTGCTAAAGCTCACAATAGTTATTGAGCGTCCGTGAAAATTATTTTCGCAGGCAATGATTTGAGCCTTATTTTTTGGAATTTTCTTTTGGATATAACTCCAAGCACGAGCAATTTTAAGACCCGTTTCAACTGCTTCCGTTCCAGTATTCATGAGTAAAGCCATTATTCCTACATTTTCAGGATCATTGACATGAGGTTTCATGATTTCACATAATTTTTTGAGGAAGGGCCCCATTTTATCATTATGGAACGCTCTGGAAGTCACGGCTACTCTCCGTGCTTGGCTGATCATTGCTTCAATGATTTCGGGATGACAATGTCCTAAATTTTGACAAGAATAAGCAGAAAGAAAATCTAAATATTTTTTACCTGAAACATCCCATACCCAGCATCCTTTCGCCTTGGAAAGCACGACCGGAAGCGGATGATAATTATTTGCACCATATTTATAGTCTAATTCAATAAAAGTTTGTGGATTCGACATGGGATCTTTTAACCAATTAAAGAGATATTAATTAGAAAAAGAATCGAATACTATTAAGGAGTTAGGAAATTTTTATTTTTCGTGAAAACATTTGAACCATTAAATTTTTGCTAGAATTTCACATGAATTATTCAACTTCTTTTCTTTTTATTGGATGAATCTTTAAATGAAATATTAATTATATCAATGTTGTTATTTTCCATTTGCTTTGTTTTAATAATGCAGAATTTTCTACACTAATAGCACCTTTAAGAATTAGTTTGAAATTTTCCGAGAATCATTAATTGTTGATTCCCTTTAATCCTGTTTCGAGATTTTTACTCTTGTTAAATATAATTGAGGATCTTTTCTTTTTCCCTAAATCATGTACGGTTAATGATCATTGGAGTAAACAAAAAATATGATGGCATGGAATAAAACTGAAAAACCATTATTAATTTTAATAACTAAAATATTCAAATACTTTACTTGAGTGTAAAGTTAATGATCATAAATAAAAAAACTAAGAGAAAATTTCGAAAAGGAATTAATTGGGCGGATGAGATTCATAATTACTTGCGAGAAAATCCGTTTGGCCAAACAATTAAGGACATCGCAGAAGGCGTTTCCACGTCCCGAGTCACGGTATATAAATACATAAAAATGCTCCAAGATGAAGGAAAAGTTTTTGCGAGAGAAGTCGGATTATATAAATTATATTATTGTTCTGACCGAATTGTTCTGCCCTTGAGATTCATGTCGAAATATTATAACGGTATTTTGAGAGGTTTGAAAAATAAATTCACCAATCTTGAAGAATTTAAGAAATTAGGGCATATAATTGCAGATGGCATGAGGAGGGAGTTGATAAATCAATATCCAAAGTCACTAAGAGCAGAAATTAAAAGTTTTAATGATTTTCTAACTTACTTTCCTAAGCTCTATCCGTATTTGGATCTTATCATAAACGAGAATGTGACCATTGAAGAAAAAATAGAGCCTGATAAGAATAAGGGGGTCTTTATTTTTAAAAATTTGGAGATGCTTGAAGTATCAGAAGATTTTCAATATCATTATTATATTATAACAGGGATTTTGGAGAGAGGGTTATCATGGGTATTTCAAAAAAACATTCATGCTGAAATCTTGAACCTTGATGTTAAAGAAAAATGCGTGAAAATCTTATTGGAACAAAAAGAATAATAAATTTTTCCTATAAATTTTTCAGGACTGGATTTAAGATAATATCGTTATTTTATTAGTTCTTAGATTCTTCTAGTTTAAAAATTATTCTCCATGAGGTGATGTTTTCATAGAATCCTCACATGAAAAAAAACCTCCCGTAAAAATAAAACATTGAAAATCAGAGAGATCATATTCTTCAAGAGACATTTCACGGTCAGTAGTAGAGAAATGTCATGAAAATTTATTAGCATCTTCTTTTTTAAAAAGAATAAAAATAAAAAAATTTCAACACTAAATTATATTACATGAATTATAAAATTATTTTGAAATAACATGTGAGAAAATAATAATGGATATTACCACTAAAGATATGAATGATTTTTTTGGACTATTTCCTCCCAAGTCTTTTGCTGATGGAAAATGCTACATCATTGGTGCATTTGGAAATGTAGGCGCCGTAGAGACGAATGACGGATTGGTACTAGTAGATGTTGCTCCCCGCCAGTATCATAAACGTATTTTTACAGCCTTGCGAAAATTTTCAACCAAACCCGTGAAATACATCATTTATTCTCACGGGCATTTTGATCATTGTTTTGGATATGTTTCAATTATAAAAGAAGCGGAAGAGAAAGGCTGGGACAGGCCAGATGTCATAGCACATGAAAATATCTTGCGTCGATTTGAAAAATATCGGAGATTAGAAAAATATCACGTCTGGCTTAATAGCCAGCAATTCTCTTCTATTGGGTTAAAAACTCAGAAAAATCCCGTTTCAGCTCGAGAAACCTTGAATCCTACCATCGTGCTTAAAGGAAATGATGCTCATCATGAATTTACTTTAGGAAATACGACTTTTGAAGTATTTCATGATAAAGGCGAAACGGACGATTCTCTATGGGTATGGGTACCGGATAAAAAAACTATCTTCGCCGGAGATTTAGTCATGAACCCCTCATTTCCAAATATAGGAAATCCAAATAAAGTTCAAAGATATCCCTATGATTGGGCTATTGCGATGGAGAAAATGTTAGAAAAAGATGCGGAATTTATTGTTCCGGGTCACGGAAAACTCATCGAGGGAAAAAAAAATGTTAAGGAAGCTCTGTCCATTCGAGCAGAAGCCATGCACTTTATCCATGATGAGGTCGTAAAAAGATTAAATGAGGGAAAGTGGTTCGAGCAGATTTATCATGAAATGATGGATATTTATCCCGCGAAATTTAAAAACCATGAATTTTTGAGAGATACGTATGGCTGTTATCGATTTGGAATCCATGCGGCTTATCGACTTTATCATGGCTGGTATAACACGGGTAATCCAACTGATCTTTTTCCAGCACGCTCAGAAGAAATTGCCAAAGAATATCTTCATGTTAGTCTTCCGGAAAAATTTCTCGAACATGGGAAGGAACTTTATAAGAGAGGCAAGCTTCAATTAGCTCTTCACATGCTTGATGTGCTCATTAAAGGAAAAGAGTTAGTCCAAAAGAACTTACTACTTGAAGCTTATGAAATAAAGGCTAAGATCTTAAAGGAGAAAGCTCGAGAGGAGATTTCATTTATCGCAAGAAATAGTTATTATAACGGAATTGAAGAGTTAAAAATGAAAATTGAGGAACTTAAATCATAAAATAAGATTTATACCTTTTTCTTTTCTTTTTTCGAAAAAAGTTATCGCATTAACAATCGGCTCACTTCCTTCAAGGTTAAGGTGTTTAATGGTAATGCTTAAGCTTTACACCATTGATAAGTTTTAATAATAAAGAAAATTTCTTCTCGTTAAGGTGATTTTTTTAACACGAACAAATATTAAACAAATATTAAGTAAAGCAAAAGGTACAATTCTCAATATTTTGATATAGCATGAATGAACCTTTTAGCCCCAATCAACTAAATCTTTAATAGAAAAATGGGGAAAACTAATTAATTAAGTAAATTGAAATTGATTTTAAGTATAAGTTGAAAATGGCACTTAAGAAAGAGGATCCGTACGAGATTATATTACAAAAAATGAGAGAATATCCTTCTGATATTCCTTTAGTAGATGGAAATGTATCAAACGCTTTTCGTGAATACATTAAGCTGCTTTTTACTCCGGAAGAGGCTAAAATTGCTCAACATTTGGAAATCAAACCTTTATCTGCGGGAACCATTGCAAAGAGAATTGGTAAGAGCGTAAAAGAGACGAAGGCAATTTTGAACGCCATGGCAGACCAGGGCATCATTCAAGATATTGGAGGATATTCCTTTTTCCTCGCAATGGCACATCTTTTAAACATTGGTTTCAAGTATTCGAAAGCATTAAAAAGATTAGGAAAGAAAGGAGCTGAATTATATCAGCAATTCTTTATTAAGGAAAAATTTTATAAACGCTATGAATCATCAGATGCTGGAACTTCAATGACAAGAATAGTTCCCGTTAATACAGCTATTGCGCATCAGTCTCAATTCCTGAATCTTGAAGAAATACATGGTGTATTAGACAATTGTACAGGTCCTATTGTGGTTACAGATTGCCCCTGTAGAAATCGCACGGAAATGTTAGGCATTAGAGAATGTAAAGGTAAATTTCCTATTGAGGAGACGTGCTTCCAAGTAGGATTATTTGGTAAATATTTCATTAAGCGGGGAGAAGGAAGAAAAATAACTACTCAGGAAGCTCATGAGTTAGTTAACAAATATGCAAAAATGGGATTAGTATTTACAACTGAAAACGTAAAAGATCCTAATCATTTTGTAATTTGCTCCTGCTGTGCTTGTTGTTGCGCCTTATTAAGAGGGATGACTCGTTTTGAAGATAAAAATGAAAATTGTGTTGCTAAATCCAATTTCATTGCGAAAGTAGACCAGAATGCTTGTAAGAGATGTAAAACTTGCCTGAAAAGATGCCCCTTCGGCGCTATTTCCGTTGAAAATGAAAAAATCCTCATAGATTCAAATAAATGTTTCGGATGTGGCGTTTGTGCGGTCGGATGTCCTAACGGCGCAATTAAATTACATCGATGGGAGCGAACAAAAATTATTGATAATCATTTACAACTAATGGAAAAAATATATCAAGAGAACAGGTCTATTTAAAAAAGAGGAGGAAAAATGTCAGAATATAGAGATATGATAATAAATAAATTGGAAAGTGTTCAAGAGCCCGGGAGAAATCCCATAAGAATGCCTATTAGACGTGAAAAAGAATTAAAAATAATAACATTGGGAACCGGGGCACCCGTACCAGATGTCGCCCGTGCGGGCCCCTCAAATGCAATATTATATAAAAGGACTTGCATTCTTGTAGATTGCGGACGATGGGCTTCCATGAGAATTATAGAAGCAGGTATAAATTTCAATCAAATAGAAGGATTGATTTTTACCCATCTCCACCAAGATCATATCAATGCATGGCCTACAATATGGATGGATTCGATTTTCACTCGTCGTACAAAATCATGGAAAATATGGGGTCCCGTAGGTACCAAGGAAGTAATTAATGCAATTAAGATTTTTAATCAAAATGATATAGAAGATCGCATGACCGCGGGAATAAATATTGAGGGATTGGAAACGGAGGTTCATGAGATTGAAAAAGGATTTTCATGGGAGATTGGAGGAATTAAAATTACCTGTGCTTTAACATCGCACATACCGACAATGCCATGCTTTAGTTTTCGCTTTGATACACCAGAGAAATCTATCTTGTTATCTGGTGACACTACTAAAAATGAAAATCTAATACAATTAGCTAAATTGAAACCCGTCGATGTTTTAGTTCATGAAGTAATATTGGATGATGTTATTAGATTTGCTATATCTAATCAATTCCTCTTGGGAAACGATTCAACGGCAGATTTTATTATTAACTCTCACACAACAATTCCACAATTAATTGACATTTTAAATGAAATAAAACCAAAAAAACTTGTATTAACTCATATCGTGCCTACAATTTCTTCACCAGAATATATAGAGCGTACGGTTAAAAATTATTTTAATGGAGAGGTTGTATGCGCGAATGATTTGGACGTGTTTTAAAGAGATTTTCTTAATAATTTCTTTTATTAATATATTTAAATGATAGGTTTAATTAAATGGAAGGGTTAAAAGACTTAGAAGAAAAATATATTACATGTCATGATGGAGTAAAATTGCATGTAATTCTCGCTGGAAAAGGAGACCCCATTATTTTATTGCACGGCTTTCCGGATTTTTGGTATGGCTGGAAAAACGTGATAATTGGATTAAAAGAGCATTTCCGATTAATTGTTCCGGATACGCGGGGTATTAATTTAAGTGACAAGCCAGAAGGCGTTGAACATTATAAATTAGAACACCTCGTTGAAGATATTAAAATTTTAGCAGAAAAATTAGGTTTCAATCATTTTTATTTAGTAGGACATGATTGGGGTGGCGTCATCGGATGGTCTTTTGCATTTAAATATCCGGAATTAATGAAGAAACTCGTGATAATAAATGCACCTCATCCCAAAATTTTTGGACATAAAATTGCAACGAATGAAGTTCAGAGAAGGGCTTCAGGATACATTTTTCAATTAATACAACCGGGAGGAGAACAAAGTCTCTTGAAAAACGACATGATGGGGCTGAAAGCAGCAGTATTTGGAACTGCAAGGAAAAAAAATGCATTTACGGAAGAAGATAAGAAAAAATACTTAGAATCATGGTCCATTCCGAATTCGATATTATGCGGAGTAAATTATTATAGAGCTAACCGCAATATTGATCCCTATTCAGGAATTATTGAGGTGCCTACTCTTGTCATCCATGGAATGAAAGATAATTTTGTCAAACCGGTAGTTTTAGAAGGGTTAGCAGATTGGGTCAAGGATTTAAGAATTGAAAAAATAGAAAAGAGCTCTCATTGGGCAATGCATGATGCTCCCGAAGTGATAATCGCCCGAATTAAAGAATTTTTCTCTAATTAGCGTGATTTCCTCAAATTTAAGAAAAGATTTACGGCTTATACCAGGATAAAAGAGAAATCATGAATTCTTTTTTCCCATGATATAGCCCTTTTTAACGCATTCATTGCTGAGTTAATATGAATCACTTCCTCATGGACCTTCCATTCATACATTCATATTTTTTATTTTGAACTAAATTATTTAGAATAGGAAAATTTATTGCCTTTTGAAATCCATTATGAATGAACAATTTCCATGAAAATCTATTATATCAAGTATATTAATATAAAAATTAACTTTATATTCTGGGAAATGTAATAATTCTTAGCGCCACGTTATATTTTTGAACATTGTTAAAATTTTTAGTGTTTAATCATAATGTTTTTGAACATTTCTTATATATTAATAATATTTACTAATGAATGATAATATTAAAGTAAGAAATCTTGAAATTTTTTTAAAATGTCTAAAGAATTTATCTTTTCGACGATGAATAAAACGAATAAAGCCCTATTAATTAAAATTGAAGAGGATTTTTGTAAAGGATGCGGATATTGCATTGAAATTTGCCCGAAAAAGATATTCAGTGAATCCGCTAAGCGAAATAAGAGAGGTTATACCTTGCCGGCCATTCAAAATATTGAAGAATGCTTGTGCTGCAAAAAGTGCGAATTGATTTGCCCGGAAATGGCAATTAGCGTGATTCTTAGAGAAGAAAGGGAGGCGGTAGAAGAATGAAAGAAATTACGGTAGATGATATTTTGGAGCCAAAAATTCAATTTGCTTCTGGTAATGAGGCCATCGTTTATGGGGCTCTCTTAGCTAATTGTAGATTTTTTGCGGGTTATCCCATAACACCAGCAACGGAAATCCTCGAATTAATGGCGAGGTTTTTACCGCTATTGAAAAATGGTTATTGTTTACAGATGGAAGATGAAATTGCTTCGATTGCGGCAATTGTCGGGGCAAGCTGGAATAATTTTCGAACGATGACTGCTACCTCCGGACCTGGTTTTTCCTTGATGCAAGAAAACATTGGGTATGCTTGCATGACGGAGACTCCTTGCGTGATTGTTAACGTTCAGCGCTCGGGTCCGTCTACGGGTCAACCAACGAAACCCGCTCAGGGAGATCTCATGATGGCACGTTGGGGTACCCATGGTGATCATTATATCATCGCAATTTATCCTAATACGGTTCAAGAATCCTTAGAGATGATCATTCGCGAATTTAATTTATCAGATAAATATCGAGTACCCGTTATCTTTCTTTCTGATGCAGCTCTTGCCCATACTCGTGAAAAATTGAAGATTCCATATCAAGAGGAAGTGGATATCATTAGAAGGGTGCCCGTGACCATTGAAAAGAAAAAATATCATCCATTTCGGACGGGATACACGCATCCTTCAAAAGTTCCGGAAATGGATGCTTTTGGGCAGAAATATCACACGTATTTAACGGGCCTTACTCATGATTGGAAAGCATATCCCTCTACGGATAATAGTGAAGTTCATGAGCAATTGGTGCGGCGTTTTTATGAAAAGATTTCTGATAATCGACGAGACATCATAGACATCGAAGAAAAATATACGGAAGATGCAGATATTATTATCGTCTCATGTGGAATAGCATCTCGTTCAGCATTAGAAGCGGTTGAATTGGCTCGCAAACAAGGATATAGGGCAGGTTATTTAAGATTGATTACGATATGGCCTTTTCCTCACGAAAGAATTTTAGATCTTTCTTTAGAAATACGAAAATATATTGTTGTGGAAATGAATTTAGGACAAATATATCATAAAGTATTGGAACATTCTCAAGGGCATTGTGATGTGGACCGATTTCATAAAATCGGGGGTGCTATACCTAAGCCTAAAGAAATATTAAAATTAATTAAAAAGGGATGAAACATGATAAAATCTTCAGAATATTTACGGGAAAAATATTTACGGAAGGATTTATTGCCTAGCATGTTCTGTCCAGGGTGTGGTATTGGACAGGTCATGAATTACGTCATTCGAGCGATAGATGATCTAAATATTTCGCAAGACAATCTTGTATTTGTTTCTGGGATAGGATGTTCTTCAAGATTACCCGCTTACCTTGAAGCATATGGAGTTCATACTACTCACGGCCGTGCCATTGCTTTTGCTTCTGGCATCAAAGTTTCGAATCCCAATTTAACGGTCATTGTTTTTACTGGCGATGGAGATTTAGCGGCGATTGGATTAAACCATTTTTTACAAGCGGTTCGAAGAAATATTGATATTACGGTAATTTGCATTAATAATGAAAATTATGGCATGACGGGAGGACAAGTAAGTCCAACAACGCCCATGGGTTATATTACTAAAACTACACCATATCAAAATATTGAACATTCTTTTAATCTATCTTTTTTGGCTAAAGCTGCTGGAGCGGTATATGTGGCTCGCTGGACAACAGCTCATTCAATTCAAGCTATAAAATCCATTAAGAAAGGATTACAAAAGAAAGGACTTGCTTTCATTGAGTTAATATCTCCGTGTCCTACAAATAGAAAGGAATTTTCGAATACACGAGAATATTTAAATTTTTTATTGAATGAAACCATCCAATATAGCACGGAATGTAAAGATGAATATTCTTCTCATGTTTTCCGGGATTTGAGTGAATGTTTTACTGCACATTATGAAGGAAAGATAATAATTGGAGAAATCACTAATTTAGAGAAACCCGATTTTCATCAATTATATGAACAAATGCGAGAGAGAATAAAGAATGAATTTTGGGAAAAAAGAAAATAGTGAATTTCATATTAGATTTTGTGGAACGGGCGGAATGGGCGTTATCCTTGCAAGTATTATATTGGGAACAGCTGCAATATTAGAAAATAAAAATGCTATTCAGACGCAGTCTTATGGAGCAGAACAGCGAGGAACGAGAGTAAAGAGTGATGTAATAATTTCCAACATGGATAAGATTAATTATCCCGTTATTAATGAAGTTGATTTTTTAATTGCATTTTCCGAAGATGCATTTAATTATTTTTATTCTTCTACTACCCGAGAGAGTAAAATCTTGATTAATTCTAATCTCATTCATTTTTCGGAAAATAAAGGAAATATATATAAGATTCCAGCAAATGATCTTGCATCTGAGTTAAAATTCATGAAAGGAATTAATTTTATAATGTTAGGTGGATTAATTAAAATTTCAAATCTCGTTAGTAATGAATTCATATATCAAGCAATTAAGCAGAATATTCCTGTTAAGTTTTGGGAATTAAATTTTAAAGCATATCAGAAAGGATACGATTATTTGTGAAACTTTTTAATCATTTTTTTTTCTAATGGAATTTTCTTTTAATCTTTTTTTAGAAATTCCTATTTTTTCAAGCCATTCTTTATCAGAACCTTTAAAGGAAGGTCTCGGAATATTTATCCCGCTAGGATATCCTTGAGCTTCATTTGGACCTAAGATAACGAATTTTATCTTTTTATTCTCATTTATTTGTGGTAAGCAAACATGGATGATATTAAAATTTTGGATTTCCGATGCCCGAATTATAAAACGCTTTTGTTCAAATTCATCATCTAAAAATTGAACCTCCCAGCCATTTGGTACTTCCAGAAAAACATTATTTTTTAATTTGAACCCATTTTTTTTCAAAGAGATTCCTAATATTTTATCAACCCCTGGTTTTATTACTGGTTCACCAAAATAATATAGGGTGATTTCAATATCATTTACGAGGGATACTGCTGCATGGATATCAGAACGCAATACATGATGTGCTTTTTCATTTTGAAATAATAAAGAGTATAAATTTTCGGGTAATGTAGTTTTTTCTCCTAAAATTGAAGTTTTAGAATTTTTAATTAAAAATTGCTTTGTTATTTTAAAAATTCGATTTGTTAATTCGTGAATATTGCGGGGTGGGTTTTTCAAGTTCCCTTTTCTTGTTAATAAATGCAGAACTATCTTTTCTCCTATTGGATCGCTCCATTTTTTAGGAATATATTCTAAACCATTGAGGATTCCAAGAAGAGCTCCTAATGTTGCGGCAGTGCAGTCCGTATCATATCCGCAATTCACCGCTTTACAAAGTTTATCTCCAAAATCATTACCGTAAAGCCATCCTAATAGAGTAAATCCATGATTCTGAGGCGCATGACAAGGAGAATTATGGCCATAATATAAAATAATACGTTTCCGCGTTTCTTTCCAAGTCAATCCATTTTCATGGCACCATAGAACTTCTCGCGTAACTCTAGAAATTGCCGAGGATAGAGGAATCATATTTAACCCTATTTCGATCAACTGCTTAGGGTCATTAATTACGAAAGCTGCGCTTTCTACGGCAGCCCAAAACATTTCTCCATGCATTCCTTCTCCTCCTGCATGATCAAGTACAGCATCTTTCCATGCCGTTGCCGCTGCTAATTGAGGATCTCCGGGAGATATGCACGCCCATATTTCACTTCTAATGGGGGCACCCATCTCATCTAAAAAATAATTTTCAAAACATCCAGCGATTGGAGGCATTAAACCACGCTTTAAATTACGTCGTAAAAATCCATATTCATTCCAAGGATAAGCAATCGCATATTTTTTCCAATATTCAGCAAAATGATATAATGAAGGATTAACGCCAATATCTTCTAACATTATTAACCATATGAGTTGGAGATCAAGGTCATCATTTGGTGCGGGTTTCTCCGGAATAGGATCATAGAAAGTAAGGTCATTCATGGTTTTCTTTGTTTCATAAGGAGCGCCTAATGTTCCTCCAATATTTTTACCCAACCAACAGGCTTGTACTTTATTAAGATATTCTGCCTCGTTAATTTGAATTTTATTCACTTAAAACACCTAAATCAAATAAAGAAAAAATAGAGAAAAACATTTTTGTTATTTAATTTGATTTTATAAAATAAATCTCTTTCTGATGATACTAAATTAATCACAAAATAGTTTCTCACTTGAAATTATTTGAAGAATAAATTTTTTTTTCTTTTTTCTGTTAATTTTATTTAGAAAGAGTATTTACTTTCCAAATGCCATTCTTTTTCTCCAAAAAACCCTCACTGATTTTTTGTGTAATAAGATCTTGAACATTCTGAAAGAATACATCATTATATAAGCAAATTCCCTCCTCCCTAAAACCATCCAAAATCATCGGATTTCCTTGCTGTATCATTTTTTTAATTTCTTCCACTCGATATAGGAAGAAATCAATGGGTAAGGGAGGAAGTGGCGTATTATTTTGAATTTCTTCAATTCTATCAAACAGAATTTCATTATCCCATGCTCCAACTAAAATTAAGTCAATATCACTCCCTTCATTAAAATCTGTACGAGCTCTCGAACCAATTAAAATTGCACAAATGAATTTATCTTTTAAGGCTTGATGGGTTTTATTTATGAATTCTTTTAGAATCACTAACTCTTTACAATGCTTTTCAAGTAATCTTTTGCTAATTCTAATATTTTTTTGCTCCATTTTAAACAATTTAATGCATTTTTTTTTGAATAATATTCATGGGGTATTCCCGAGACAAAAGCATCCGGATATCTCGTGGCAATATAATGCTTATCCAATTCAAGTACGCATTCCTTAGGAATTTTTATGTTCATGTTTTCTTTTTCAATTGTTTCTGCTAGTTCTTTAAGAGAATGCCCAAAAGGTCTTAGGCCAATGCTATATAACAATGCTTTTAATGATTTTTCTGCAACTTGATGTGATAAAAAGCAAACTAACTCAAATGACTTAAATTCTAAATTATTTATTGCACTTTCATAATCGATTTTAGCTTGTTTTATCCAGCGTTCTGCTTGCTCTGAATTTCCCATTTTAATTATTATAAATTAATACATATTAAATATTTTCTATTCAAATAAGTGATCAAATAGTTAAAATTTCTTTTTCAACTCTTTTTAGTGTTAATTATATTCTTTCTCTTTTTTATTAATCGTATTGAGAAAAGAATTAATCCTTTATATATGCTCTCACTATTAAATACTAATTAACTATTTCATGAAAAACGATATCTTATGAATGTTAAGAACAATAAAAACAGAAAAATTAATGAGTATACGACGAAAAAAGCTATTTTTTATAGTCTTGCTGGCTTTACAGATGTTGTTCTCTTTCAATTTTTTAGCTTTCTCATTTTTACCTTCTATTATGCCGTTATTGGATTAAACGTGAATCTCATCACAATAGGTTTCATTATTTGGAGTTTTTGGAATGCTATTAATGATCCTCTTTTAGGAACGATTTCAGATAAAACAAGCACAAGATGGGGGCGTCGGCTACCTTACATTATTGTAGGAATTATTCCATTATTGATAATTAACATTTTTTTATGGACACCTCCAATTGGAGATCAGATAATCATATTTTTATATTTTTTAATCATCATCATTACGTGGGAATTCTTTTATACAATGTGGAGTGTAAATCAAACAGCCCTATTTCCAGAAATGTTTAGAAATTTAGAACAGAGGGCAAAAGCCAATACAATCATTCAATTTTTTCAAATCTGTTCCTTGATGATTGCGTTTATTTTACCAAGCTTTTTCATTCCCAAATATGATGATCCTCAATATTATCAAAATTACATCTTTGCAGCCATTTTCATTTCTATATTATGCAGTGTTTCTGCAACCATTTTTATTAAATTTGGAATCGAAGAAAGAAAAGAATTTTCAAAAGATCCAGAAAACGCTCCTTCCTTTTTAACTGCTCTAAAATATACCTTTAAAAATAAAGCATTCCGTCATCATATTGTTGGAACTTTTTCTGTATGGTTTGTTTTTGGGATGATCCCGACCATATTACCGTTATATGGAAGTTTTGTACTAAAGATTGATGATTCGTTAATACTTTCGCTGTTTTTAGCAATTGGTTTTATCTCTGCTGCCATATTTATATTCTTTTGGCAGCACGTGGTCAAAAAAATTGGGATTAAAAAGGCTTTCATTGCAACAATAGTCATTTTAATTTTTAACCTTGTACCCTTCATGTTTATTTCTAGAGCGTTTTTTGCATTTATATTTTTTTTCTTATTAGGAATTGGATTAGCTGGAGCCTTATTTGTTAGAGATGTGAATATTTCTGCAATTATTGACCAAGATGAATTAATAAATGGTATAAGAAGAGAAGCAGGCTTCTATGGTATTAATGGATTCATTGCAAAACTTACTAATGTTGCTGTTTTTCTTTGCATCGCATTGGTTTTTAATTCTGTTGGATGGGCAATTTTTGATCCTCTTGGAACATCCGAACAAACGATTTTTGGTTTAAGAAGTTTATTCTTTATCTTTCCTGCAATCTTTTTATTAATTGGATTAATCGCAATGATTAAATCTCCTCTTACTAAGGAAATTTATAATGAAATAACAGAGAAAGCGAAAAAATTGCATGAGTTGAAAAGGAAAAAAATAGAATAGAAAGAAAAAATTTGCTTTTCATTTAATTTTTTTAATTTTTCTTTAATTTTATTAAATATTTATCAGTAAAAAATCTTAAAATTATCTATAATACCTTAGATTTTTAATTTTTAAATTTCATGGTATGTTTATACCATTGATATTTTAATGAAATCAAAAATTAATCGGGAACTAAGATGAGTGAAAATCAAAAAGATTCAAAAATTAAATACGAAGTAATTAAAAAACTTAAAAAAGATAAAATGATCGATGTTGCCAAGATAAGAGCAACCGTGAAAGATGGGATAGTGACCTTAGAGGGAACGTTAACTGCAATATGGCAAAAAAGTAGGGCTGAAAAATTAATAAGGCAAATAAAGGGAGTTGAAGAAATAATTAATAAATTATTTGTATTACCAAAAAAATCAGTGCTCATTAGAGAATTACTTAGTGAGGATTTATCTGATGAAAGACTAATTCATATAGTAGAGGCGCATTTATCCAAATTAGAAATTTATTTTGGACTGATTGGAACATTAATAGCTCTTATTCTTATAATTATATCAATTATATTAACACCAAATTATAATCCGCTATATAATACCGTGAGTTCATTAGGATATGGAACCGCAAGGACTCTTTTTAGCATTGCTTTTGTCGTTTCAGGTTCTTTGGGAATTCCCTTTTTATTATATTTAGAAAAAACTTTGGTAGGACTTAATGAATTCATTCGAAGGATTGCTACAGGGACTGCAGTTCTTACGGGAGTATGCATAGCATTAGTAGGAATTCTTCCCGATCCCGTTTATTATGATTATTTTCTCATTTTTCATGGGGTTGTAGCAATTTTTAGTTTCATCGGCTCGGGAATTTACATTACTCTTTATAGTTTTTTAATGTTGAAATCAAAAGCTTATAAATTATATCACGTCATCATTGGATTCTTAACCATGCCTAATTTGCTCTTACTCCTCATTATCTTTAATCCCTTAGTGGAATGGATTTTGACGATAAATATTTTTACTTGGGTACTGATGACTGCATTTGAATTATTAAAACAATAGAATTCTTCGAAGTTTTAACGTAATTTGAATTAATAAATCATAATTTAATCAATTCCATGTATTTTCGTATTAAATTCTTGATTTCATTTGTTTATTAATGGTTTTGTCAAAACTTTTTCATCTATGAAAAAGCATTAAATATTAAATACCATTGAAAAAACATGAAGTATTGAATTGAACTTCAATTATATATTAGAAGAAATAATTTTTAAGAAGAAATATGCATTTCGTTAAGTTTTTAAAAAAATTAAGGTAATTATAAAGTATTCTGATCCCTTTATAAATATATTTTCTACGTGATATTCTGTTTCTTATACCAAGGCATGTAATATCTCCATGACATGCTGGTTTATTACATCCTCCATTTTTTATTACTTTTCGGTCTCTTCATTTTAGCCAAAAAATATCTTGAGTTGAGAGCGGAACGGTGCTTGGCTCACTCCATGCCGGATGAGCCGCCCGAAATTAATCTTACACGCCAGAAAAAAGAAGTCAAAAAGGAATTGATTGAGACCTGGCAGGAAGAAAATAAAAAAACCCGTAAGCATTTCGAGCAGAAGAGGAAGCAGCGAAAAGACAAGGGCAAAAGGCGTGATAGCCCGGACTTAGGAGGAAATGACAGGGGAAAAAAGCGAGGCAAGCCCAAGGGGAGTAACGGCGACACGTGGAGGCGACCGCCTGAAGAACAAATCGATTCCGTGGTCCACGTTCACCTTAAAAAATGCCCGCAATGCGGTGCCGGGAGCGACAAGCTGAGAAAAGCGGGCGGTACTTGGGACCACGTGATGCTGGATTTGGTCGTTGGAAAGCACAATAGATCCTTAGTGATTACGAAATATATCCTCCATCGCTATCGCTGTAAAGCTTGTAAAAAGCTCGTGAATATCGATTTCGGGGTGTTAAAAAACTGTCATTTTGGGTTCGGCTTCATCGCTACCGTCATGCAATCCCGCATCGAATCCAAGCATTCTTACTCCAAAATATTAGTGGAGTTTGAACGCTGGATCCCTCATTTGAACCGTTTAATTTCAATTACCTCCATTATTGATTGGTTCAAGAAACATGGTGCTCATCTGGAAGAATTTTATTTAGAATGCTTGAAAAAGTTAAAAGAAGCAAGGTACGTTCATGCTGATGAGACAGGATTGCCGATGAAGGGAGGAAATTGGTGGCTCTGGGTCATTACTACCACGTTTTTCACCTTGTTTCTCCCGCACGCCTCGAGAAGCCGTAGGGCAATTGAGAAATTCTTCGAGGATTTTGGAGGAGTGTTGATCACGGATTTTTGGAGACCTTATCTTGGCCTCACGCAGGAGCAACAGAAATGCTTGGCTCACCTGGTAAAAGACTTAAAGGTCATCATGATGAAGGGGGAATCCACGTGCCAAAAGCTCAGAGCCCGGTTAAAGGAGGATGCCCAGCAAAAAGAAGAGAAGATGAAAGAAAATACCGTGAAAAAAAAGCGGGGGCGACCAAAGAAGCGCCCGATACCCCTCTCCGAGGAAGAGCGCAAGGAATGTGAGGAAACAATCAGGAAAGAACGGCAAAAAATGAAGCATGCGTTCTTATTATACTCGTTTTTTAAACAAGCTTGGGGGGATGAAAATACCCCGCTTAGTTATCAAGCCAAACCCGAGATCCGGGCGACGGAAGAGGATGCCGTACGGCAATTGAGAGCGTTAATTGAGAAAATAGAAGCCGAGGGGGCGGTGGACGGCGATCTAAAGCGCCTCATTGAACGAATGAGGCGCCATGAACCGTATCTCTTCACCTATTTAAAGCATCCCGGCATCCCGCCCGATAACAATGCGGCGGAAAGGGAACTCCGTCCCTTTGTCATCATGCGAAAAACAAGCTACGATTTCAAGAGCGAGGAGGTCATGGACTCTTTTACTTTATACCTCTCCCTCCTCCAGACCTGTAAGAAACATGGCATGGACTTCGGGAAAGCCTTACACCTGGTGCTTTTAGGAAAGATCACCCCCGTGCTGAAAGCGATCGGCTTTTAAACGGTTTTCAAGCATTAATTTAGGAAACGTATCGATAGCGCAGGGTAGTGGATAGAAGGTTCAAAAGAGTGCTTTTTCTTCGTGATACAGGCTAAACGTGGGTTTTGAGGATTGATGTTCTTGAACGGATACCACGTTTTGAACCATTGATCATCCCAATTTATTTCATCAGGTAGATTAATTAATTAGGATTAGTAACCTCTATTTTGATCAGAACACTTTATAATTACAAATTAAGTTTAAAAATTACATTTTTTTATTTGGAGAAGTTCTTTAAAATAATATTTGCTCTTTCTCGGATTTGTTTTATTTTTTGATCTTTTTTCTTAGGTTTTTGATATTTTTCATATCTTTCCATGGCTATTTTTCTCCATTTTTTATTCCACGAAGGAAATCCCGTTTTAACGTATTTTTCGCGATTAGGAAAATCTCTACAAACCCAATTAAAAAGAATAAAATAACGTTTAGCCCCCGATTCAGTAGTTAAGTTTTTAGATTTAACACCTAACTTACGTAAATGTTGAATGTACTTGGTTTCAACGGCTTCTTGTAATTCGCCTTCAATTATGGCGGGTTCATGATAGATCTTATTTTCTTCAAAATATTCTCTTACTCGATCAAAACAATTGCCCCTACAAAGCAAGATTCTATCGTTTTCTTTGCTAAATTTTAACTCTTCGAGGGCTTCTAGCGTAAGTTTTAGAATACATTCTTTCGAACGATCTTCTCCTCGATATTTTTCTTTATAAAATTCTACTGGTACGGCTTTAAAAATGATTTTTCCACTACCGGTATCTCGATACCCAATAAAAGCATCTCCTACCAGATCACCCGTACCCGCATCGTCAATTTCAATGGATCTACCATTCCAGTTGGTAGGGTTTAAAGTAGATTGACACGTTGGTGTAGAATTATTATTTGATTTTGTCTCCATTAATTTTTAAAATACCGGTAATTTAATATATTTTTTGGTTTTATCTCATGAAATTTTCATTAATTCATGAAATTTTCGTTAACTCATGGATTTTTTCATGAACATGAATGAATGAGGGGAAGATCTCAAGATTAATTTCTCGATAATTTTTAAGAAAATTTATTTTTCACATTAAATTTTTACCTCCATGGTTTTCCAAGAATATTATAGATAAGGTGTTTATTTGGAAAAAGCATGTATTATAGGTGTAGGGCATACAAAATTCGGCATTTTAAAAGAGAAAGGATTAGTAGATCTACTTGCGGAAGCTTCTTTAATGGCAATGGAAGATTCTAACACCGGTCAAGAAGATTTTGATGCCGTTTACGTGGGAGCCATGAGTTCGGATGCTTTGAATAATATTTCGGGAATTGCCTCTGCCTTAGTCGATAAAATAAATATGATACCTGCCGCTGCCGATCACATTAAAAATGGTCCTGCCAGTGGCTCTTCGGCGATTAAGGCGGGTTTTCAAGCGATTGCATCGGGAATGGCAGATTTAGTATTAGTCGTGGGAGGAGAGAAAATGACCCATGTTACAACCCCTGGCTTTATAACGTCGACTGTGGCTACTATTACACATCCCGAAGCAGAAAGAATTCATGGCATTTCGCTTCCTGCATTTGCTGGCTTGCTAACAAGAACATATCTTCAAAAATATAATGCTAAACTAGAATGGATTTCAGACATAGCCATCAAGAATCATGAGAATGGTGCATTAAATCCATATGCCCACTTTCAGAGAACTATTCATGATTTCATGGAAAGTGCGATGAAAAAGGGAAAGGGACAATGGAATAACGTTCATGAATTTTTAAAAGATGATAGCGTGAATCCAATAATAGCCGCCCCATTAAGACTCTTTCACATTTGTCCAATTTCAGATGGTGCTGCTGCAGTAGTTTTATGTAAGGAAAAATTGGCAAAAAAATACAGTGATACGCCCATTTTGATTTCAGGAATAGGACAAGCTACAGACACGCACGTTGTTCATGAACGGGAGGATGTTACCGTTTTAAATGCACTTCGTCTCTGTTCGCAACAAGCCTATAAAATGGCTCATAAAACACCTGAAGATATTGATGTTGCAGAACTTCATGATGCTTTCGAAATATTAGAAGCAGTACAAAGTGAGGATATTGGATTTTTCAAAAAAGGGGAGGGCGCCAAAGCGGCTCATGAAGGATTGACAAAAATTGGAGGAATGATCCCCATTAATCCCTCGGGCGGTTTAAAGGCAAGAGGGCATCCCTTGGGAGCTACAGGCGTGGCACAGGTAGTAGAATTGGTCTGGCAGTTGCGTGGTGAAGCAGGAAAAAGGCAAGTGGAGGGCGCTACAACCGGAATAACCTGTAATTTTGGAGGGTTTGGTAATAATATCCTTTCAATATTAGTGGAAAGAATGTAGAAATTACAGAAAAACTTAAATATTCCAAGAAGAATAGAAGAGACTATTTTGTTTTTTTTATAAAAAAATGGAGATTTTTAGCAGACTTCTAAGAAAATCGTGATTTGAGAAGAAATCAATGAAGCTAATTTTAATTGATTCCAAAATAGAATAGAATTTTTTCTTCTCATTATTGTAGATTCTTAAATTAAAGTAATAGGTATCCATCATTCCGAATATTATCTTTTTATAAATTTTTGATAGGTAAAAATCATCCATTATTTAATTAAATCATGAAATGTCATGTTAGATTTTTATATTAAAGAATTTTTTATCTTTTATCTGAATTATTATTTTTTTTTCCATTAACAAGGAGAACTCTAGAAAAAAACAAGGAGATTCATGAGCAGTTAAAAAAGATTGTGGAGAAGTGTTAAATGAGTTTGGCTTCTAAAATTGTAATTATTAGGGGAGATGGAATTGGACCCGAAGTAGTGGAAGAAGGAGTTAAAATATTAAAAGTAATCTCTAAATATACCGATTTTAAATTTAAGTTTCATAAAGCATCCGCCGGAGCTGGTGTTTATAAAAAACACGGAACTCCACTTCCCGAAAAATCGTTCGATATTATTAAAAATTCAGACGCAATCCTTTTTGGATCTCATTATAAAAAAGGAGTTAGATGATAAATGCGACTACTTGAACATGAAAGTAAGGAAATTTTCCAGCAATTTGGAATTCCTCTGTTAGAACGATTATTGGTGACTCGAGGCGATGATCCCGAGAAAAAATTAAGAATATTTTCCTTTCCAGCAATAATTAAGTCTCAAATTGCGATCGGGAGTAGGAAAAAGGCAGGGTTAATAAAAATTGCTAAAAATTACCAAGAAGGAATTAGTCTTTGTAAACAATTTTTAAACAAAAAGATTGGAGGATATTCGGTAGAAGCGACTTTAGTTGAAAAATTAGCGAATATAATTCACGAATATTACTGCTCTATTGTATTGGATGCTTCAGAACGGCAATTTTCTCTATTAGCTAGTGCTAAAGGCGGCATAGAAATTGAAGAAGTTGCTAGGGCTAATCCAAGTGCAATTTTTAGAACAAATTTCACGCTTACGGAAGGATTGAGCAAGAAAAAGGCTCGAGAAATGGCCCTTAATTTGGGAGTGAAAAATGGACAAATCGAGGAGTTTACTCATCTATTTCTTAAGTTATGGGAGATTTGCACGAATATTGAAGCATTAATGGTAGAAATTAATCCTTTAGCATTAACACCTTCAGGATTCGTTGCATTAGACGGAAAAATTATTGTAGATGAAAATGCCTTTTATCGCCAGCCATTTTTACAACAACTTCAAGAAAAGAAATACTCGAAACTAGAAAAATATGCTAAGGAAAATGATCTCTTTTTCGTAAAACTTGATGGAGACGTGGGCATTATAGGAAATGGAGCAGGTCTCACCTTAGCCTTGATTGATATTTTGCGTGATATGGGAATTAAACCCGCAAATTTTTTAGATATTGGTGGAGGAGCAAGTTCTCAGAGAGTTTATAAAGCATTGCATTTAATTTTAGATTTAAATCCTAAAGCAATATTCATTAATGTATTCGGAGGAATAACTAGATGCGATGTTATAGCTAAAGGTATCCTTCAAGGAATAAAATCCTTTAAAACAATGCCACCCCTTATCATCCGGCTCATGGGAAACAAGAATCGTGAAGGAATAGAACTTCTTAAAAGCGAAGGAATACATGCTCATGAAGATTTAATGGAAGCCATTAACAATATAAAAGAAATTATCCATTGAAATAATTAGGAGTAAAAACGACCATGTATATCAATAAAAATTCTCGAGTTATAATTCAAGGTATTACGGGAAATCAAGGAAAATTTCATGCCAAGTTAATGTTAGATTTCGGCACGAATGTAGTAGCTGGTGTTACTCCCAATAAAGGAGGGCAAGAAATCCATGGAATTCCCGTGTATAGTACTGTCAAAGAAGCGGTTAAAGAACACGATGCTGATACCAGCATTGTATTTGTACCTGCGAGATTTGCTCGAGAAGCCGTTGAAGAAAGTTTATTCGCCGGAATAGGTTTTATATGTATTATCACGGAAAATATACCCGTTCATGACGTAATTCGAATCATTGACTTGGCAAGAAAAAGAAAAGCCCGTATCTTGGGTCCTAATACGCCAGGAATTCTAATTCCGAATCAAATAAAATTAGGAATCATGCCAAATGACTTGAGTTTACCGGGAGAAATTGCTTTAATTTCAAAGAGTGGTACTCTTTCTTATGAAATTGCTCATTTTTTGAAAGTTTCGGGATTAGGGCTAACGGCATTTATTGGAATTGGAGGGGATCCCGTTCGAGGCATTACGATGCTGGAAGCTGTAAAATATCATGAAAAAAATGCTCAAGCGAGATTTATTGTTCTTATAGGAGAAATCGGAGGTGATGAGGAAGAAAAAGTAGCAGAATATATTAAGAATGGTTTTTCCAAACCGGTGGTTGCTTACATTGCTGGAAAATATGCTACTCAAGGCAAGCGGATGGGCCATGCAGGAGCAATTATTTCTGGAAACGCTGGTACAGCTCAAGGAAAGATAAAAGCTCTTAGAGAAGCAGGAGTTCATATAGCAGAATTTCCTTGGGAGATCCCAAAAATAATAATAAAAAAATTAAAAGGATACTGACTCAAAACATTTAGGTTAAATCTTTTTTAGAAGAAAAAAGATTTCGATCTCGTTATAATTGGAAATTTTAAACAACGTTTTTTTGATAGAATCGGAGCCATTTTAGATTTAACTCCACCGGGTCTCTCTATTGAAGTATTGGTATATACACCCCAAGAATTTAAAAAAATGAAAGAATTAGAAAACCCATTTATTCTTACTATATTAGAGGAAGGCATTCCTTTATTAGAATGAACTTTATTCTTGAATTTTAAACGTGACCTGGTGCAATTATTGCAATTCAATTCCATTGGAAAGGTATCTAACCGTTTACTCAGCATTTCATTAGTTTTTTTAATTTAAATGCATTACATCCTTTCATGGATGAACTAAATATAAAAGAAATTGGAATCAAGTTGAAAATGGCTGGGAGGTTAGAAACCACGCCATTATGTATATATGGGGCGGAAATTATTCCTAAAAATGCCATACCACTAGTAAAAATTAATCGTTGTATTGCTAAAGCAATCTTTACTTTATCCATAAGTAAGGAAATTGATGCGATTTATCTGGATAAAAAAACACTGGAGGGATGCTGTCCGGGAGGGCAAGCTTGGTTTGGATATAAATCTTTCATTCCTCAGTTAAAATACTTTCTTTCCACGGGTTCCAAGGATTTTAGAGGAGGAGCTGCTGAATTTTTGTTAGCAGATCCCGATCTTGCCCAAGAAAAACTCGATTCAATTGGAACGATCAACCCATTAAGCACGTGTACAATAATCCAAAAATCAACCTCAATCGAAGATGAGAATATTGATGTCAAGTCATTCTTGTGTTTTGGTAATTCAGAACAAATAAGAAACTTGTGTTCTTTAATTTATTTTCAATCTGGAAAGGATTTTGTCATAGAAATGCCTTGGGGCCCTTCTTGTGCTTCTTTCGTCACCTATCCGGCGAATTTATTAAATAGACAAGAAGAAAAAGCAATTATTGGCCCTACGGATCCTACGGGTAATAGCTGGTTTCCTCAAGATTACTTATCTTTAGGAATCCCCCTCCCAATTGCTAATCTCATGGCTATAAACCTTGAAAAATCATTTATAATGAAACACCCGGAAATTGCTTATCCAAAAAAGCATTCAAAAAATTAGTCTAAATAAATTTAAACAAAAAAAGAATGGAATAAAGATTTATAACATCATGCATATCAAACTTTATTTTAATGGAGCGTTGATAAAAATTAAAGGAAGCAAGATGAATTCCGGAAGAAGAATTGTCTATTTAGATTAAAAATCTTAATTTCGAACCAGAATTAGCAAGAATTAAATCATAATGAATATAATTATCTCATTATTTTTTCAAAAATAAATAAAACTTGCATTCTTTTTAAAATAAAACTTGCATTCTTTTTAGAATGAACTCAAAAGAATGTATATGAAAGAAACATGTATATTTATTTTTAGATAGCATGTAAAACTTTCATGTAAAAAGAACAAGAACATTAGATTTAAAGATTAAATTTTTATTATCAAGATAAGTTTTGTTTTTTCAATTATAACAAGAATCATCTCGGAAAAAAACCAGAACAGCAATGAATTTTTAAATTTTTCTTGATTTTCTTCCATTAATCATGTCTTTTTATATATTTCGCCATGAAACGATAGGTAAGAACTCATTTCCTTGGTGATGTGTTATTTCAGAGATAAAAGAGGAGAAATGGAAAAAATGTAAAAATTGTGGGCACGTGCAGTTCAGAACCCACCTGCGCTGTTTAAAATGTAAGCATGTAGAATTTGAACTGATTGAACTACCTGAAAAAGGAAAATTATTAACTTTCACGATTTTAAAAGCACCTCCAATGGAATTTCGTGATAAACCATCCTATGCTTTAGGAATTGTAGAGTTTCCAAATGGGATTAAAGCCTTAGGTCAATTAAGCAGGGAGGAAAATTTAGAAATTGGGATGGAAGTAGAGGTGCGCCATGAAAAAATTTGTAATGATTTAAATGGTCAAGAAATATATACTCATGTATTTTATCCCTTGTAAAAAAGCATGTCATTTTTAGAAGAAAAATGTATTCTAAAGAAAAAATTGAGGAGATTGAAAAGAGAAGAAAGGATTGGGAAGAAGGAGTATTATCAAAAGTCATTGCGAAAGGAGAGAGAAAAGAAAAATTTGAAACTTTGTCAGGTATTCCATTAAAGCTCATTTATACTCCTGAGGATAATAAAGATTTGGATTTCGTGGAGGATTTAGGATTTCCCGGAGAATATCCCTTTACACGTGGCGTTTATCCGAACATGTATCGCGGGAGATTGTGGACTATGCGACAATATAGCGGATTTGCGGATGCGGCTCAAACAAATAAACGATTCAAGTATTTACTTTCTCAAGGACAAAAAGGACTCTCGGTCGCGTTTGATTTGCCCACGCAAATGGGATTTGACTCTGACAATCCAATTTGTTTAGGAGAAGTGGGTAAAATCGGCGTGACAATAAATTCCTTACTAGATTTTGAAAAGATTTTTGAAGGCATTCCGTTAGATAAAGTATCAACTAGCATGACAATAAATGCCCCTACAGCCATATTGTTAGCCATGTACATCGCAGTAGGAGAAAAACAAGGAGTAAAACCAGAACAATTGAGAGGGACGGTTCAAAATGATATATTAAAAGAATATGTTGCCCGAGGTACTTATATTTTCCCTCCTGGGCCTTCTTTAAAATTAGTAGCAGACGTTATTGAATATTGTGCTAAAGAATTACCAAACATGAATAGCATGAGCATTAGTGGATACCACATGCGAGAGGCGGGATGCACTGCCGTTCAAGAAATAGCATTTACCTTAGCAGATGGCATTGCTTACGTGGAAGAAGTGATTAAAAGAGGAATCGATGTGGATGTTTTTGCTCCTCGCTTGTCTTTCTTTTTCGCATGTCATAATTATTTTTTCGAAGAGATCGCAAAATTTAGAGCTGCGAGAAGATTATGGGCTAAAATCATGAAAAATCGATTTCAAGCAAAAAAACCAGAATCCATGAGGCTCCGCTTCCACACGCAAACCGCCGGAGTGACTTTAACAGCCCAACAACCAAAAGTCAATATTATCAGGACTACCATGCAAGCACTCGCTGCCGTATTAGGAGGTACACAGTCCCTTCACGTGTGCGGAGCTGATGAGGCTCTCTCTCTCCCCACGGAAGAATCCGTAAGACTTTCTTTAAGAACTCAGCAAGTCCTTGCTCATGAATCTGGTGTTACCGATGTGGTAGATCCCTTAGGAGGCTCCTTCTATTTAGAATGGCTTACCAACAAATTAGAACAAGAGGCCATAAATTATATAAAGAAAATTGATGAGCTGGGAGGCATGGTAAAAGCGATAGAAAAAGGATACATCCAACAAGAAATCCAAAACAATGCATATTTGGAACAGCAAAAAATTGAAACTGGTGAATTGAAAAGAATTGGTGTTAATATGTACTGCATTGAAGAAAAGCAAACAATGGAAATTTTTATACATGATGATGATGCAGAAAAAAAAATTATTGAATCATTAAACGAATTCAAAAAAACACGGGATAATGCTAAACTTACTGACGCCTTGAATCAAGTTAAAGAAGCCGCAAAAAATAATGAAAATCTCATGCCCTCAATCATTACTGCTGTAAAAGCTCTGGCGACTGTTCAAGAAATTTGCGATATTTTAAGAGAAGTCTATGGCAAATATGAAAGCATCCAAATTTTTTAATTTTTTTAAAAAAACTAAATGGATTTTTTAATATTTTCACTCAATTAAATATTCAATAATTTAGGGCAAATTCATCCATGTTTTAAGATTGGGTTTAACATACCTTAGAGAAAATGAGAAGAGGCTTTTTCTTATCTGAGGAATAAGAATATATACTATCATAAATATAAATAGAATGGTGAGCAATTGATGAGCATTTTATTTCATAACAAGCCATTACCAGAACCATATACAATATATATTCAAAATTTTAATTTTGAAAAATACCTGGAATATGCCCACGAAGATATTAAATGTGAATTAATAGATGGGGTTTTAATTATTCAATCTCCAGCGTCCTTAGAACACGAACTAATTTTTAAATTTTTACTTACCCTTCTTGAATTACACGTTCAAGGGAAAAAATTAGGGTTGGTTGTGGGCTCGAGATTTACAATGAGGTTATCTTCAACATGGGCTCCAGAACCGGATATAATGTTTATTACTTCAGAAGATGAAAAAAATTTAAAAGAAAATTATTTAGATGGGCCAGCGACCGTAACTTTTGAAATTTTATCACCCTCTACTAAAGATAATGATTTAAATAAAAAATTGCCAAAATATTTAGATTCAGGCGTAAAAGAAATTTGGATAATTAATCCAATGGAAAAAAAAGTCAAAATATATTGGAAAAATAAAAATTATACTTCACATAAAGAAGAAGAATGGTTAAAATCGAGATTCATTCCGGGATTTCGGCTTAGAGAAAAATGGTTATGGAGTGTAAAATCAATTTCTCCCCTTGAGAAATTTAATGAGATGAAAGAAGGATAAAAACGAATTCATAATAGGTTTGAATTACTTCATTTCAAAGGTTTTTTTTAAGGTTTTACGTAGTGAATTATTCAAGAGAAAAAAAAATTAAATATCATTCTTCACCCGCATTTCGTTATAAGTTCGAATTTTAGCACTTTTTTTCAGGAAAATTCATTATTATCTTCTAAAGTACCTTCTAATGATATGAGAAAGGCTCACGTGGAAAAAGCTTGACATATCACCCTCATCATGCACGCTTTTATAAGAAAGGGAGAGCCTTTTATCTTCACATGCTAGTCGTGGAAAAAAACCCACTTATCATAAATTTTTTTGAAGAACATTTCACGAGGGGATCTTTGGCGCCTGGATTACCTCCTTAAAAGAAGATGTAGGGCGTGCAAGATGGCTCGAGTTATATACACGTTAATCCATGGAGGGAATCCACATGCTTTAGACCCTCCTTAAGCGAGAAGGCAAATATTAATAGGACTTGTCGAACTTTAGTAAAAGATAAATTCTTTTAAATGTTAATATTTAAAACCTCATTAAACCATGGTGAGTTTTAGAGAAGGTACGTTTTAATGCAAAATAAATATATTTTTAATTTGATTCTCGCAAGTATATTGTGGAGCCTCATTCCTGCTATAGTGGTTAATTTATTTGACCAACTCTCTATTTTCACGATATTATTTCTTCGATTTTTAATTGCGGGCATTTTTTTCTTTTTTTTAGCCTTGTTATTCATTTTTTTTAATAATAAGAAGATGAACGACCCCCAAATGCGAATTTTATTAAGAAATCTCTTCAAATATATTAATCACCGAAATAAACGGTTTTTTAACGTTAAATTCATTTATTATTATTGCATTTTAGGGTTTTTCGGCATCATCCTTCAAGTTATTTTCTATTTCCTTGCGTTAAAAGAAACCACGATCGCCTTCACGATGATTGGATATCAAATTTCAATCATTCTAGTCGCTTTTTATGAGCATGGCGTGGAAGCTGAAAAATTAGACTTTTTTAAGGTATTATATTTAATTATTTTAATTTTTTGTATATCCATTATTAGTCATGTTCAATTTCAACTTTATCAACATAAGCAACCAGTTTCTATTTCTTTTTTAGGTTTTCTCTACGTGTTCTCAATGGCTATTTGCATGAGTTTTTTAAATATTTCTATGGGAAAAGAATCTTTTTCCAAGGAAGAGATTGAATTTTCAAATCGAAATAAAAATTTTAAAATGGTAAAATTGTTATTTAAAATTTCTCTCGTGTTTTTAACGGGTATTTTATTCATGATTCCCTTTTTACTTGTTGTTTATTTTTTTCCTTTTTCCATGATTTTAACAAAAGAATTAATGCAATTTTTGTTTGAACTTACTATTTTACCCTCAATTCTAATTAAATGGGAAATTCTTTTTTTAATTATTTTTTCCACCGTGATTCCTTATTTGCTGTTTTTCATCGCAAGCGTGAATTGGAATCCATATTACCTCACCTTTTCTCAATGGGAAAGCATTGTCATGTTAATCGAGCCCATTGGTGGAATTCTTTTCGGCGTACTCCTCATTGGAGAATTTTTCCCTTTAGATTTCTTAATTATCGTGTTATTTCTATTGAGCATTTCAATTTTATTAAGATATGCTCATGAATCGAGAAACAAGGTGAATGCGTTAATTTTATTAAAATATAAATTTCATTTATTTAAAGGATTGCCGTTAAAACTGTTAAAACTAAATGGAATCACGCGCGTGGAGTCTCTCATTGGTACACACGATTTATTACTTACCGTGAAAACAAATTCCATTAAAGAATTGTATTATTTAATCAATACAGAATTAAAAACAAAATTAGAAATGGATGATGTTGAAATCTTATTTATGACTCAAATTAATAAATTAGAAACCATATAAGGATGTAAAGAACACCAATTTAATAGGGGTCAAGTAAAACATGATAAGAGCCTTGATTTTTTGTAAAATTGAACATAAAGCCATGAAACACGTGATAAACCAGTTAAAAAAAATTCCTCAAATTAAAAAAGTACTTTCTCTAACAGGAGATTATGATATTTTAGCAGAAATTGATGTAGAATCTCCTGAAATCCTCTATGATGTTTTTGAAAATAATATCGATCCCATTGAAGGAATAATTAATACCAATACTCATGTCGTCATGAAGTCGTTTGAAAAATGATATAAGAGAGCATGAGAATGTGGTGTTATTATTTCTATCGTGTAGAAGAAAAGATTTTCGAGGTGGGAGTGTTTTTATTGAACATTAAAAATTTTATTCAATTTTAAAGTAAAATATTATTTTTCCTTAAAATTAAAGGGGGTTTCTATTTTTTTCAAGCCTCATATGCGAATCTTTTTATTAATCGTAAATTAATAAAATATTTAATAAAGAATGTTCATTATGAGTTCAAGAATTCTTAAAAAATAAATACAGACATATCCATGAGAATGAACATTTGTTTTATTAAAATTTTAGGGGATTTCTATTAGTTTAAAAAAACAAGTATTCATGTAATAAGAAAGCAAGAGCGTTGCGAAAAAAGAACTAAGAAGAAAAAAAATGGCAAAAAAGAAAAAACCCATCATCCATAATATTGAGGAAATTTATCGCTTAATAACAAAAAATATAAACGTACTATTTGGAATCATTAATGATGAGTTTATTTTTGAATATATCAATACTCCCGCATACAAGAGAATGCTTGGTTTTGAGGGAAAAGAAATTGTAGGGAAAAGCTTGTTAAAATTTATACATCCCGATGATATAACCGAAGAGTTCAAGCATATTGTAAAGGAAGACTTTATAAAGGAAAAGAACATCTTTCAAGTGCGAATCCGCCATAAAAATGGTGCCTATTATTGGTTTGAATTATTAGTATCAATGTTTCATGAGAGCGGACAAGAAAAAAAAATTATAATTTTAGGATGTGAGATAACTCGTCAGAAAGAAATTGAACAAAAGTTACGAGAATCTGAAAATAGATATCGCCTCATTATGGAAAATGCGAATGATTTGATTGCCATTATTAATGAAAACTATGAATTAGAATATACAAATGAACCGATTCTTAAAAAAAATTTGGGATATTCTCTAAAAGAAATATTTCATAAAAATACTCTTCAATTCATACATCCCGAGGATAAACAAAAAGCCATTAATGCTTTTAAAAAAGGAATTAAAGAAGGAGAAGATATTGTTGAACTAAGATTCAAACATCGTGAGGGCCACTACGTGTGGTTAGAAATCAAGGGAAAACGATTTAAAGATCTAGACGGAAAATATAAAGGCCTCATTGTTTCTCGTGATATTACAGAACGCAAAAAAGAACTTTCTACAATTCAGAGAAATGAAGCACTGCTTCGCCAATTTATTGACGAGTCGGTATATGGGATTGTAATTATAAATGAACAAGGTAAAATTATTAAATGGAATAGAGCGCAAGAACAGATTTTTGGATACAAGTCCTCAGAAGTATTGGGTAAACCAGCATGGGAATCTTTTTTCATGATAACTCCCTTGAGATATAGAACTCTAAACAGTAAAAAAGAATTCAAATCGTTTGTAAAAAAAGCCTTAAAGACGGGAAAAGGATCTTGGATTAAAAAATTACTTGATTATGAAACAGTAGACGCCCATGGAAATAAAAAATACATTCAACAAGTCATATTTCCCATTAAAACAGAAAAAGGATATCTACTAGGAAGCATTTGTCGTGATGTTACAGAATTAAAAGAGATCGAACTGAAATTAAAAGAATCCGAAAAAAAATATCGGGAAGCTTACCAACAAATTACCTTTTATAAGAATTTGCTTGCTCATGATTTCGCCAACATCATCGGGGTTATTGGAGGATTCACGGAATTAAATTTAGAGTTATTAAAAGATACCCCGCATCCTGAAAAATTAAATAGTAATTATCTTCGAATCAAAGAACAAGTGACAAGAGCTAAACAATTGATTTCTAACATTCAAGTCCTTTCTAAATTGGAAGAAGGCTCTCCTATTCTCCAACCCTTAGATCTGTATCACTTTTTACTTACGAGTGTTGATTATATTAAAAAAAGTTTTCAAGATAAACCATTAATAATCAATATCGAAGCTCGAAAAAAAAAATTCATCGTGCAAGCAAATGAATTAATCTCGCACGTGTTTGAGAATCTCCTCATTAATTCCATAAAATATTGTATCAATCCCATTATCGAAATATTAATTAAAATATCCCAAGTTAATAAAGATGGGAAGCCTTGGATCCAAATTGAATTCATAGATAACGGAATCGGCATTCCCGATGAACAAAAACATGAAATCTTCCACGAGTCTCATGAACTACGAGAGTTCAAAAAAGGCATGGGAATTGGGTTGACACTAGTCAAAAAAATTATCGACCTCTATAATGGAACCATCACGATTAAAGATAAGATTCCAGGAGATCATTCTAAGGGCACCAAGATAATCATAACTCTTCCTAAAGGGTGAGGTCTTCTAATTAGCATTTTTTTTGTTTTATTTGGGAGTTTTTAGAAATAATTTTAATTTCCTCGATTTTTAAATCTCGATTCCCATTCCCCAATATTTCCATATCTACTTTTTATATGAGATAAAATTCTATGGTTAAAATTCTATTTCACAAAATTACTACGAAATTATTTACAATAATGTTAATGACTTTATGAAAAATTCATTGAACATTTTTCATTCAAAATTTATCCCCTCGAAGAAAACCTATTTATAATACTTAATCATAATGTTACTTACATATAAAATTTCCTAACGAAAAAAGGAAAAATAGGGGATAAAACTTGAGTAATAGGAACAAGAACACTGTAATTGGAGAAGTCCACCATTCCACCTTGTCCATGCTCTCATATAGCACGGGATTTTATATTAATGAGTTCATTCAAGGTGTACTCATATTTATTTTGTATTACTTTTATGAAGTCGAATTAGGATTGTCTTCTTGGCTAACGGGGTTAGGATTGATAATATATGGCCTATGGGATGCTATAAATGACCCTTTGCTTGGATATATCAGTGATAGGCCTTTCCGATTCACGAGAAAATGGGGACGACGCTTTCCATGGATTATTTTCGGATTTATTCCCATGTTAATATCATTTCTGCTCATTTTTAATCCTCCAAACGTGAGCGGCCAAGAAAACCCGGGAATTATTTTTGGATGGCTCGTATTTACCTTATGTCTCTTTGATACATGTGAAACATTCTTCACAAATAATTATTTTTCGTTATATCCTGACAAGTTCAGGACAAATGAAGAACGCCGTAAAGTATCTGCTTTTTCCATTTATATTGGAATAGTTGGAGTTGTTTTCGCTAATCTATTGCCCCCTTCCATTGTTATCTTCGGCGACAGAGGCACTTATACTTTAATGGCATTACTATGCGTTATAATTAATTTTTTCTGCTTTTTCTTAATGCTTCCTGGTTCAAAAGACGATAAAGAAATGGTAGAACTTTTCATTGAAAATTATGGCAAAAAAGAAAAAGAATCACTTAAAGAAACATTAAAATTTGTTTTTAAACACAAATCGCTTTTTGCATTTTTAATCTTTTACTTGTTATATCTTAATTTAACAAACATGGTTCAGGCGTCGTTTCTTTATTGGATTCGGTTTATTATATATGGAGATACAGGAGATGTCCTTTATGTAATGATCTTACTACTTGTTGGCGTCATGTGTGGAATTCCAATATGGGTTTTATATAATAAAAAATCGGGAGATAATCGGAAAACCATGATTTATTCGGCCATCGCTTTAATCGTTATCACCATATTCTTTACTTTCATCAATACCTTGACTAACTTGATGGTTCTCGTTTTTATATGGGGTATGGCACTCGGAGGATTTTGGACTTTCTACTATGTCGTATACAGTGATGTCATCGATGAGTCCATCGCCAATACGGGTATGCGAAGAGAAGGGCTATATTCCGGACTCAGACGTTTCTTTGGGAATCTAGCAAAGGTAACTCAAGCCTTTTATTTTTCATTAGTCCACGATCTCACGGGATTTGTAGAGGGTGCAGATACTCAGCCGCCCTTGGCACAGACAGGAATCTTGCTTTTATTTGGAATCATTCCGGCAATTACGATGGCGGTGGGCTTTATTATCTTTTTAATATTCTATGATATTACACCTGAGAAAGCGAAGATGATTAGAGAGAAGATCATGGAATTAAAGGTGTAATGTCCCAAATCATAACAATTTTTTTTTTTTATAATTTATAGATACACGTATTTTTATTTATTAGGATGGTAAATAAAATTATTAATTTAAAAAAGATTTGAAAAAAATCATGAACGAAAAAAATATTATCGTACCAAAGAAAGAAGAGATTTTGTCTTGGATACAAAATGTATGTGATATGGGGTATAGGAGACCTGGTTCGGAAGCGGATAAGAAGGTGGAAAACTATTTTGAGAGGTTATTAAGAGAATTTGGAATTTCAGATGTTAGAAGGGAAGATATCGAAATACCGCTCTGGGAGCCGGAGGATTGGAAATTTTTCATAGAAGTGGATGGAAAAAAAGAGGAAATTCCTTGTTATTTTTTTGTATATACGGAATTCACGGGCCCAGAAGGGATTACAGGAGAATTGGTAGCGGTTCAAACAGGACGAGAGGTGGATTTTCAAAAACATGACGTGAAAGGGAAGATCGCTGTTATAGATTTCCGGAATCCTCCCCTATCAGTCGGGCCGCTAAAAAAGATAGCTTATCACGTTCATGACCCGGATAATACACTTCCTGACACGTATTCTCATGCGGCTACTTTTCGGTTCTTGAATTGGGATGCATTTTACCGGGCGTTTGAAAACGGGGCAATAGGTGTTATAGGAATCCTCAAGGATCATCCGGGGGGATTGAAAGAATATTTTTATCCGGCAGATGATACTGCTAGCGATCCTCGACCTATTCCGGGATTATATCTGGGTCGTGAAGAGGGTAAAAAACTGAAAAAATTATTGAGAGAAAATAAAGATACCCCCATTAAAGGCACGCTAATTCAAAAGGGGAAGAAATCGAAGGGTACTACTTCTAATATAATGGGAATTATTCCCGGTAAAACGGATGACATCATCTTAGTGTCTTCTCATCATGATGCTCCATTTAATAATGCCGTCCAAGACGCTTCGGGATCGGGCATGGTCTTAGCTTTAGCGAAATATTTTGCTCAATTTCCTCCTAAGACATTTAACAAAACACTTTTATTTTTATTCACGGCGGGACATTTTTACGAAGAGATTGGGGGCAAGAAATTCCTTGAGATTCATAAAAACGATTGGATTCCAAAGATTTTCACTTCCATTCACATTGAACACATTGCTAAAGAATGCTTGGAGCAAAATGGTGAATTGGTTTTAACAGGTCTGACGGAACCTCGTGCCATTTTCGTTTCTGATTTTGATCCTCTCGTGTCGATTGTAAAAAATGCGGTAATAAATCATGATTTAAAACGCTCATTAATTTTACCCACGGATAATCCTTTGGGAGGGGTTCCAACGGAGGGAGGGCCTTTTGAGCGAGAAAATGTAACTGTCATTAGTTTAGCTTCCGCTCCATTTTATATTTACAATCCTATTGATACGATGGATAAACTAGCAGTAAAAATATTTGAGCCCGTGGTGAATGCGTATATAGATATTATTCGGTCAATTGATAAATTAACTCGAGAGGATTTGAAGTAAAAATAGCTTGAAAAATTAATGTTTAATGGAGGTAGCATAATGGAAAATTCAACTAATATTGATATTAAAGGAGACGAGTTATATCAAATTGCTAAAGATTTATGCAATTTTGGATATCGGCGTGCGGGGACGGCTCCTGCACGGGAAGCGGAAAACTACATTTATGATAAGCTCAAAGAAGTTGGCCTTGAAGATGTTAAGAAAGAGCAAGTAAACTTTACACGCTGGCATGCGGAAAATCATGAATTAATGGTTTTAGCAGATGAAACACCAGCAGTTTCAGAAGATCACGTGATTAAAACATTTCCGTCTTGGTGGAGTCCCTCTACACCTTTAGAAGGAATAGAAGAAGAGGTAGTTTGGGCAGGATATGGAACCAAAAGTGATTTTAGAGAAAATGACGTGAAAGGAAAGATTGCGTTAATAGAAGGAAAATTGCTCTTGAATTTTTATCCGACACATAGCATGAAATTATTTAACACCATTCAAACAGCTCAAAAGAGAGGGGCACTTGCTGTTATTTGTATTAATGGTTCTCCCTTAGATACCATTTCTTATACGAATTATATTAGCATGTATGATTTACCGTCTCTTGATACCGTTCCTTCTCTTTCCTTACCGGTATTATGCGTAAATAATTATGATGGCCAATATCTAAAGCATCTTTGTACCCGATATCATAAGAAATTAAAGGTGAGATTTACTCTTGTATCAAAAACGGAACCCGCATTGAGCAACACCATAATTGGGACTCTACCCGGCAAAACGGAAGATATCATCTTTTTGGGAACTCATGTGGATTGCACTTTTACCGGAGCCATGGACAATGCTGCCGCTAATGCAGGATTAATCGTTCTTGCGAAATATTATGCACGATTACCATTAGAAAAGCGAGAAAAAACTATGATTTTTGCAGGATGGACGGGCCATGAATGCGATTCTATCGGATCTAGATCATTCGCAGAAACGCATCCGGACATCGTATCTAAAATTGCCACATTTATTGAATTGGATGGCTTTGGAAGCAATGGATATTACAATCAAGCAGATGGAGGATTAGTTCCTACCAATTTAGATGAGAGACGGGGGATTTTTACGGATAATGCTCTTCTATATTCATTTGCAGCGGATGCCGTGTTAAAATATAAATTATTACCAGCAGCGTATCTATCTGCACTGGCACTAAAAGTAGGAGATTATGCTCCTTTTGCCGTGAAAGGAGTCCCCTCGCTATTGATCATCGGGAAATCGCCCTTATACCATACGGAATTAGATACATTAGAAATAATTCGCCCGGAACAGCTAGAACGTTCTGCCAAGGCGCATGTTGAGATTATCAATAAAATACATGCAACTCCGGCCGAAGATATCAAAAAAGTGGATCAGAAACCCATCGAAATGGAAAAATTTATCAAGCGAAAGGAAAATGTGGAAAAACCCTTTATTAATTTTCATATAGTTCCTGAGATTTTAACGGTTGGAGATTTTGGCTTCTTTGTCCCATCCGTAATTTCTAATCCCGAAAGCATTTTAGTTTCTTATGAATGGGATCTAGGAGATGGCACCATTTCAGATAATCTCTTGATGATTCATGCTTACAGAAAAGCGGGAAGTTATAAGGTTCGAGTGAAGGTCATGGATAATTTTGGAAATGAAGCCACTCACGAGCGCGTGGTTAGAGTCGTGAATAAATTTAAGAAGAAATAGCGGATAATGGCAAAATTTTGGTGGAAACTTTATATAAGTATTATTAATGGGTTTTTTATCCGTTTTTAAGTCTTTTTTTTCTTTTTTATTTTTTCGAATAATCTTGAGGGCATAAAGAGTTTTTAATAGAAAATCATTCTTGAAGAATCGTTTTAAAAAAATGCGAGACGAATTGTTCTTTATCAATTTTCATGCACGCATTCACGAGAACGCCTTTTTGGAGATCTTCTTTCGTGCGCCCCGACTCTGGTCCTTCATCTTCAATCACGATGAGTTTTCGCTCTTCTATTTGTGCGACATGTTCTCTTCCAATTACGGAAGCTGCTACCGCATCCCATAAGGAAACCATACCTTTTTCTATTCGGGAACCAAATCGTTTTAAAAGGCGAAAGAGGAGAGCTGAAATCGGATTATCATTATTTTCTTTAGCAAATTGTACAAATTCCTCATCTACAAGAACATGATTCGTGGCATCTAAAGGGACCATCACGATGGGAATGCTGGATTGAAAAACAATATTCGCTGCTTTAGGATCGCAATAAATATTCCATTCAGCATGCGGATTATTAATAGATTTATTCACGCTTGAAATATTACCTGCCACGTCAATTGCACCTCCCATGAGATATATTTTGGCGATTTTATCTTTCACGGCAGGATAACGATTAAATAGAAGTGCTAAATTAGTTAGTGGCCCCGTTGCTAAAAAAGTAATTTTATCATCGGAATTGATAAGGAATTGGTTTAAGAATTCTACAGCTGACATGCTATGGGGTCTTTTTTTCGTTTTAGGAAGTTTTAAAAATAACATTTTATCAATGACAAAGCGCATTAATTTAGGAAAATGATGGTCATGAATTAAGGGAGTATCAGGACCAAAAGACACGGGAATATCATTCTTATTTATCAATTTTAGCAATTTGAGGCAATTAATGGCCCCCTTAGGTCCATGGGCTTCTCCTGTTCCGCTTATTGTAATTGCTTTTAACTCGATATCGTTTCTTTTACCCAAATATAAAATGGCAAACCAATCATCGGGCCCCATGTCCGTGTCCATGATTAAAGGAATTTTTGATTTGTTTTTTTGCATGGATTTTTTGTGCTCCTTTTTATATTGTTAATCACATGAAATAATTGATTAGAATTTTTAATCCGTGATTCAAGAAAAATATTCGGAAAAAAAAGAACGACGTGTTTTAAGTTTTTTATTTTTATTCATGTATTAGAAAAAAAAGTATTATTGCTCCAAGTGGGAGTGAATTTGGGAGAATTAACTGATTATAGAGGCACTTCAAGGAATTTTGAGACTCATGTAAAGATAGTTTTAAAGTCTCATAGAATTAAAGTCTCATGGAAATGCGTAAATTCTAATTAAAAGGAGTTCTAGTTCTCAAAAAAAGTAGTAGTTAGGAAGTCAATAATTTCCCTTAATTTTTCTTTTTCCAAATGATAATAAGTATAATTACCTTTTTTATAACTTTTAATTAATTTAGCTCTTTCAAGTTTCCGTAGATGATGGGATACCGTTGATTGCGATTTATGCAAGATAATTTCTAATTCGCACACGCAAAGGTCTTGCTCGTTTAAAGCCGTTAAAAGGATTAATCGCTCGCGAGAAGAAATCGCAGAACCAAAATTGGCTAAATTCAAGAATTTTACCAAGGATTGAAGTTCTCGTCCTTTTTCTCTTAATTTCTTAAAATAATTTAATGGAGTATCTTTTAAACAACAGGAACCTAGCATGCCAATTAATTCTTCCTTTCTTTCTGCTTTCATTTCCCTTTAAAAATAAGGTTTTACATTGTTATTACTAATATAAAAAAGAATTTATTTATATTTACTTCTTTTATAGAAAAAGAACGTCATCTACATCCAAATCGATAAGTATAAATCTAATTAGGCTTTTTCTTATATTAATATTATTTAAAGGATACGCTTAACATGAAATAGCTTTAAAAAGAGAGAGATTTTCAAGAAAGAGAGAAGTTTTTCTAAATTAAGCAAATGATGTAAATATTTTTTTATTCCAGGCGACTTCAATGTCATGTCCAAACACGAACCTTTCACCATGCTGGAGCTATTAATGTTAACTTTAATATTAATTATTTAAATTATATTAAGGAGATTATCACGATAATAAATAAAACCATTCCAACAAAACTAAATGCCCAAATAGAAAATCTAAGGGTTTTTATCAATCCTGCTGCTTGTGTGGGTTGCGGAAAATGTGCTGAAGTATGCCCATTTGGTTTGCTGGAGCCCAAGGAGGACGGAAAATACGGAATAACTAAGCAAGAAGTATGTATTGAATGTGGTGCATATTTCAAAAATTGTCCAGAGAATGCCATCATAATGCAAGAACAGCAGGGCTGTGGATGCTTATGGGATGCTAGGGAACGAGTAAAAAACAATAAGATAACCGGTACAATTAATAATTGTTGTGGTGATATGGGAAATTCGTGCTGCAATTTAGAAGATCCATTAAAGAATTCGGAAACAGACAAGAATTTCTTGGAATCTGATGAAAAATTTATCAAACCGTATTTAGGATCGTCGTGTTGTAGCCTTCCATCCGAAAAAGAAAAGGAGATATAAACAATATAGATCATGCAAATAATTGAAGCAGGTATTCCCCTAAGATAAGAGAATCACCACGGAAATTAAAATATAATCTAATAAGAAAATTTCAAAATATAACTTCATATAATGAATAAAAATTAAAAGGGAGGTGAGTAAATTAAAGAAGATTACCTTTAACATTAGCGTGAATTTAAGCGGAATGTCGCAAGGAAAGAAATTTATTGTACATGTTAAAGACGACGCAACTTTCGTGGAAGCATTAGCCATGGTCGACAAGCAAGACATAGAACATCCTGAGAACTCCATATTTCCTCTTTTTAAAGGCTACATACAAAACTATCTCCAATTATTTTGGGATCCCCGAGAGAATAAAATATATGACGATGTAGGACTTCAAGCGTATGGCCCTGATGAGGAAGGAAATTTAAGAAAATTCATGCCTTTAAGAGAAAATATTGAGTTCAATTTATATCCAGATAGCGTAATTGATTTACAGCCTGACCCTGGATGTTGATGAGAAAAAGTAAAACAGCGTGCGGACATTGGAACGTTAAAAACCATTATACGAAAAAAATATGGGAAAGAACATGAATATTTCAAGCATTATTTCAAGTAAAATAATAATAATGGAATGATACCTCTCAATAAATGCTAGTGAAAGGTGGACCGTAGATTGCTCTCTACGGAATGCATTAAAAAAACAATTAAAATTAAATATCCCCCTTAATTTTATGGAACTTCCAATATAAACCATTAAAAAAGAACTCTTCATGGTTAATTCAATCAATTATTAAAGAGTTATAAATATTAATTGAATAAAACCGGTAAAGCTAAAGTGAACATGTAATTTATCTTTCAGTGTGTTTTAATGCAACATGTAAATAATTAGGTTTATTAGGTCAAAGCATTAAAAAAAAAATCTTAAAAAACAATTTAATTTTTTAAGTTTGCTTTAAGATCTTATAAATTACTTGAATCAATCCGGGCAATATAAAAATAAATCCTAATGTATTACCAATTAAATGTAACGTCATAAATAGGATTTCGGAAATATAGTAAATGAAAAAGGCATTTAATGTTCCCATAAAGACGATTGGACCAATACAAAAATAACAAAACTCGTTAATCCAACTATCGCACCATCTTTTTTTCCCATGATAAATCCAAGAGCTTTTATATGGGTTATCCCTTGCTCCAATAATCAGAAGTCTCTTCATGAGGAAAATAAGAAAATTCAAATATTTGATTTAGAAGTGTGTCATGTATGCGATCTATTTAAAGTAAGAATGAATTACTTTTAAGAGGAATTTGATTTATGAAAAAAAAAGTAAATATATTTATACGCTAATGAATATTACATTATAGTTGGAATTTGACAAAAAAATGTCAAATAGTTTTTCGATTTTTTAGAAAAGGTTCATTATTTGGAAGATTTAAGCGATTTGTTTTTAATAAAAAAAATAGTTTTAAAAATTTTTTTAAAATGTGTCGAAATATTGACGAGAAAAAAAACTTAGAATTAGAGATTAGAGACGCATTGGAGTTAGCAGAAAGTATTATAAGAACGGTACGCGAACCATTAATCGTTTTGGATAAAAACATGCGCGTTATCATGGCAAATAAAAGTTTTTCCGACACTTTTAAGCTCACATCTTTGGAATGTGAAAATAAATTATTCTATGAATTAAAAAAGCACCAATGGAATATTCCTAAACTCCGCCAATTACTCGAAGACATTCTTCCGAAAAATACCACTTTTGAAGGGTATGAGATAGAGTATGATTCTGAAGATCTAGGCAAACGAATCCTACTTCTTAATGCCAGAAAATTAATTAAAGAAAGGGAACAATCAGACATGATTCTCCTCACTTTTGAAGATATCACGGAACAGCGGGAATATGAAGAAAAATTGTTAAAATTAAACGTGGAATTAGAAAGGAAAGTAGAAGAGCGGGTAGAAGAAATTAAAGAACTTCAAGAAGATATGATACGCAAGGATAAATTAATACATTTGGGGACATTTGCCAGTGCCATCGGTCATGAATTACGGGGTCCTCTTGCTGTAATGAATAACGCTGTTTATTATTTAACCATGAAATTAAAAAATCCGGAGGAAAAAGTAAAAAAACATTTATCAATTCTGAATGAGCAGATTGCTAAAGCTGAAAAGATTATTTCTAACATTCTTGATTTTACGAGAGCAAAAGAACCTTCTTTTGAAGAATGCGCAATAAATGAATTAATTGCATGTATAATTCAAGAGATAGAAATCCCCCATGATATCACGATTATTAGAAATTTTGATGATAATATACCCCCTCTTTTATTAGATGCCTCCTTAATGCAGCAAGCATTTCAAAATATCATCTCTAACGCAGTAGATGCGATGCCGAACGGTGGCACATTAGAAATTAATACGATAAAAGAACACGATTTCGCAAAAATAATAATTAAAGATACGGGTGTTGGAATTCCAAATGAGAATTTAAAAAAAATTTTTGACCCCCTTTTTACGACAAAATCAAAAGGATTTGGTTTAGGTTTATCCATCGTAGTTGATATTTTAGAAAAACATGGAGGAAAAATTAAGGTTGAAAGCACCCTGAATGAAGGGGCAACCTTCATCTTATATATACCTATTTCAACAATAGCAAAAAGTGAAAAGTTGTGAATAAGTCCATAATGAAGATTCTAATCGTTGATGATGATGTTAGAATGACTGATACATTATTAGATATCTTGAAAGAAAAAAATCACGAAGTAGAAGCTGTAAATGACGGCTTTGACGCGATTAAACAGATAATATCTCAAAATTATGGTTTAATTTTAATGGATATTAAGATGCCCCGATTAAACGGCATTGAAACTTTAAAAAAAATTAAATCGATAAAACCCTTTATAAAAGTTTTTATGATGACAGCTTTTACTAACGAAAAAGAAGACTGGATAGGGGAAGCATTAAAAGAGGGGGCATACCGAGTATTATTTAAACCATTAAATATAGAACAACTTATTCAGATCATTGAAAAACTAAAAAATGAGATAGAAATTTTATTAGTGGATGATGATCTTGAATTTTTGCATACTTTTAAGGAAAATTTACATGAAAAAAAATATAAAATATTTACAAGTGCAACTGGGGAGGACGCCTTAAAGATTGTTAAAGCCATTAATATTGATCTTGTTTTCATTGATATAAAATTACCTGATTTAAACGGTTTGGATCTACTTCTTGCCATGCAAAAGATTAACTCTTCAATAAAAGGTATTTTTGTAACAGGCTATAAGGAAGAAATGCAAGAATTAATTAAAGAGGCGTTTAAAAATGGGCTAGAAGCTTGCCTTTATAAGCCTATAGATTTTCAACACGTATTTTCATTATTAAAAAAATATAAGGAGATAAAAATAAAAATAAATTCAGATTAAATCAAAAGATTGGGGGGGAAATGCTAATCATATTTAAAGTATTAATAATAGATGATGACGATCAATTTAATGATACAATTAGAGATATTTTCTTAGAAAAAGGATATGCGGTAAAAATCGCAAGAACCGGTAAGGAAGCCTTAAATATCGCAAGCCAAGAAAATTTTGATGGAATGTTTATAGACATTAGGCTTCCTGACATGAATGGAATGACGCTATTTAAGGAATTAAAATTAAAATATCCAAAATCATCATACTTTCTTATCACGGGGTATGGTAATCTTCAAAATGCGGTTCAAGCATTTAAAAATGGTGCTAATGGGTATTATCTCAAACCTCTTATTATTGAGGATATCATTCAAAGAGTACAAGACTTATTGGAAAAGAAGAAATTACAACAAGAGATAGCAGAATCTGAAAAAAAATATCGTGAAGCATTTATTGAATCAGAGTTTTATAGAGATTTACTTACCCATGATTTTAATAACATTTTACAGAGTATTTATTCAGGAATTCAATTAAATGAATTATATCTTGAGAATCCAGAAAAATTATCATTATTAAAGTCAAATTTTAAAATCATTAAAGAACAACTTGAACGTGCAGCCAGATTAATTTCTAATGTTCGCAAACTTTCTAATCTTGAAAAACAAGAAATTTCAATTGAGAAGATTGAACTTCTTGAAATATTCGAAAATACTATTTCTTACATAAAAAATAGATATAACGAGAGAATAATTAACATCGAAGTAAATCCTTTTGATGATAAAATCTACGTAATGGCAAATGCACTTATTGAAGAAGTTTTCGAAAATATTTTAGATAATGCAGTAAAACACAATAAAAATTTAATTGTCGAGGTTAAAATTATAATTTCACGCGAAGTAAACACTAAACAAAAAAAATATATTAAAATCCAAATCAAGGATAATGGGATCGGTATCGAAAATAGCCGGAGAAAAGTCATATTTTCAAGAAAATATAGTGATGATAAAAAAATTAATGGCCGCGGCTTGGGGCTCTCATTGGTTAAACATATCATGGAAAAAATCAAGGGAAAAGTGTGGGTGGAGGATAAAATCGCTGGTGATTATTCTAAAGGAAGTAATTTTATTCTCTTGATTCCTGAGGTGATTTAAAACAATAAAAATATTTATTGTAGAAGATGAGCCTTCTCTTCAATTTTTTTATAAGCAAATCTTAGAAGTGAATGGATTTGACGTCTTGGGTGTGGCTGAAAACGGCGAAAAAGCAGTTATCATGTTTAAATCATTTGTTGAGAAACCAAAAATAATTTTAATGGATCACCGAATGCCTATTAAGAATGGATTGGATGCTTCTAAAGAAATTTTACAAATAGATAAATCCATTAAAATCATATTTACAAGTGCAGATGATAGTATTAAAGAAGAAGCCTTGAATATTGGAGCTTGCTTGTTCATGGATAAACCTTTTGGCGTAAAAGAATTAATAACCATAATTAATAAAGCTAAAGAGAGTTATCCTCATTAACTCGCCCAAAAAACCTTATTCTTTTAATTTCTAACCCTGGTTTCATATATATTATTCATAAATTAGAATTTTATATGAAAAGCCTTAGTATTATTTCTTTAAATGCTCTTATTCTTCCTAATTTTTCTCAGGATTAATATTTTGTTCATAATTTCTAAGAAAATCATTTAATAATCGTGTACAATCTTGAATTATCTGATTTACTTGTTCTTTATAAAAGAATGCCTCCTCCTTAAAATCATCTTTCCCATAATCCATATCATGCCTTCTTGGATATTCAATTCCGTCTAAAATTAATATTGATTTCATCGCTTGCTCTATTGCCATTTGATACATGTATACAACGTCATTCCATCTTTTATGCTTAAAAGCTTCAATGGCTCCTCCATACCATTGTTTTCCTCTTTTTAGAGCTTCAAAAGAAACTTGTATATTATTCATAATTCAAAAATTTCTCCAAATTTAACATTTTCCTTTCTTTTCCAATAAAAATCATCGTACCCAATAAAGATCCGCTGAAGGCCCTTTTCTTCTATTCGATTTCTAATTTTTTCTAAAAATGTAGCTCCAATTGAATTCGTATCGTAAATTAGAATGCCATCCATTGCTATATCATAAAATAATGTTCTAAAATTCTCTAAATCCTTTAATTTAAGTGAAATGTCTTGGATCGGTAGAAATGAATTTAAATTCTTACCGGTATTCATAGTATTAAATTTCTCGAATTCCATGATTATTTTTAACACATCCTTACTTAAATTTTTCTTTTCTTTTGTTTCATTAGAAAAGATCATGAATAAATCTAAATCACTACTTAGGTTCCACGTACCTCTTGCTATTGACCCATACAGAACAACAGATAAAAGATTATTTCCATATTCTTTTTTTAAAGCCTGAATGAAATTATAGAGAAAGTCCCTGAAAATATAAGGTATTCGGTCATAATCTTCTAAGATATCAGTATTTTTTTCCATTTTTTCAATTCATTATTATTTTTACATGACTTTTTTAAGTCAATTCATAAAATATTAAATCTACAACTTGTATTTATTCAATTTTAATAATTATTTAATTAATAAATATTTCTTTTAATTTCAATTATTTTTTAGACTTACATGGAAAGAAAAAGGGGAAAAATGAATAAATTTATTTAAAATTTAGAGAGTAAAATAAAGCTCTACCTTAAATAAAATAATTCCTCTGAACTGGAATATTGTCCTAATTTCTTTTTTTTAAAAGTATATCCATGATTTAAGATTTTGAAAACCCGCCATGATGAAATTCAATCGAGAATCTCAAATCATTACTTTGACAAAACCGTTCGATATCTCTCTCGATTAAATCCCACTGGTCCGGATTATTTTTAAATTGTTTATAAAGTTTTAATAATTCTGGAAATTGTTCCTTGATAAATTTAAATATACGAGGAATATTATGGGGGCGAAAATTAAGATTTTCAAACATGTAATAGGTGGTAAATTTTTTTGATTCATTTATGATTTTTTGATAATTGGTAATTACTGGGAACAAAGGCGAAATAAAAACAAATGTTTTTAAGCCTTGTTCATGAACTTCTCTAAGAGCATTAAGGCGTTCCAAGGGGTTTGAAGCAATAGGTTCGATTATTTTCGAGATTTTCTCATTTAACGTGCTAATGGATATGCCTATTTCTATGTTTTTAAATTTTTTAAATAAATCAATATCCCTTACCATGAGCTTAGATTTGGTGAGAATCGTAATACTTGCTGTCGTGCATATTAGCTTTTCTAAAATCTTTCGGGTGTTTTGATATTTTAATTCTAAAGGAAGATATGGATCCGTGACCGAGCTTAATAACAAGGATTTTCCATCATATTTATGTGGCTTTATTCGATTAAAATCAAGCAATTTAATATCAAGAAATTTTCCCCATTGGTCGCCTCCATGATTCGTGAATCTTTTCATGAATTCGGCATAGCAATAGATACATCCATGTTGGCATCCTACAAATGGATTAATGACAAAATCTACTCCCGGAATCATGCTCTTAGTAAAGATTGATTTTACTTGACGTACTTGTATTTTCATGAAAAATCATCCGCCTGTTAAAGATAACTAAATCTTTTCTTTAGAAAAAAAGAAGCGGGTAAATTATAATAGTAAGTGAATTCGGAAAAGTGAAAGAAAAATTTATTCATTATCTTAACCTAAGGGAATGCCATATTCATTTAAAGAAAATAGTTCTTTCTGCGATTTTCTTGGTCGTGCAGGGGGGTCTTGATCTGCGATGCCAATTGGTAATAATGCAATGACCTCGAATCTATCTGGTATCTTTAGCAAGGTTTTAATTTTTTTCTCATCGAAAGCACCAATCCAAATAGAACCATATCCCAATTCCGTTGCCTGCAAGATCATCTGCTGAAAGGCTATGGCTAAATCCACTTTATACCATTTTTCTCTTTCTAAATCTCCCAATCCAACGATAATTATTGCGGCATCTGCGATAAATCTTTGATGGGCAGCAAATTTTCCCAATTGCTTTTTGATTTCTGGGTCTTTAACAATTATGAAGTGATAAGGTTGCATGTTTGATGCTGACGGCGATAATTGAGCCGCTTTTAATATTAATTTTAAATGCTCTGGTAATATATCTCCTTGCTTGAATTTTCTTATACTTTTTCTTTTTTCTATTACTTCTGACACGTTCATTTTTTTAAAATCCCCAGCTTTCTAATAATAGATTTTTTATTTATTAATAATGATGCTTGTAAATTGTTTTTAAGAATTAAATGAGTGCTTTTTTAATAAAAAATCTTTTTTAACTCATTACAAAGATAAGTCGAATAAGAATTTTTTTCTTTTATTTAAAAAATTAGAAAAGACACGTTAATAATAAAAAATCTTAAATCTGCCATTTTATTTACTTAAAAAATTTTCGATTATCTACAAAAATTCAAGGATTACTAAAATTTCAATATCATTTCAAGAACGAGACAAATATTTATTAAACCTTGATTTGTATTATTTTTATAACTTCTAACTATTTACAAAAATTACCTGCATGGAATATAATTGGATTTTAAATTTTTATTAATTAGATGAAGTAATTTAAGTTATTTCTCAAGAAGCTCCAAGTTTGAACAACATAATTTCCTATAAAATTGATAACTAGATGAATAAAAAAAGCACGATGATGATTAAAGATATAATAAAAGACATTTTTGAAAACATTCCACTTCTGACTTTCTATAAAGATCTTAATGGAATTTATGTTTGGGTTAATCAATTCTTTGCAGATACGTTCAATTTGTCAAAAGAGGAAATTATTGGAAAAAATGATTTTGAGCTCTTTCCTAGGGAGCAAGCAGAACAATTTATAAAAGCCGATATGGAAGTGATTAATAATAAACGGCCAAAAATTTACATTGAAGAACCTTTTGAAACTCCTATAGGAACGCGATGGGCTCTTGCAAATAAATTTCCTGCCATTGATAATAAGGGAAACGTTCAAGGAATCATGGGAATTGTTATTGATATAACCGATCGGAAGAATCTCGAATCAAAATTAAAAGAATCAGAAGCGCTTTATAGAAAAGCTTACATGAAGGAAGAATTTTATAAGGACCTTTTAGCCCATGACATGAAAAATATTCTACAAGGCATTTTAATGGGACTTGAAGTAAATGAATCTCTATTAAAAGAACATCGAGACCAGGAATTATTAATCAATAACATAAATTTCTTAAAAGAACAAGTTCTCAAAGGTACCCATTTGATCTCAAATGTCATGAAATTTTCCACCCTTAATGGAGCACGATTCGAGTTTAAAAGCATGGATCTTTGTGCCGTGTTAAGGAGATCGATTAATTCTCTTAAAAATCAGATTTCTTCCCGTGATTTGGATATTAGTGTCAAATTGTATAGCAAGAACATCATGATACGGGGCAATGATTTCTTATCGGATATTTTTGATAATATTTTATTAAATGCCGTCATGCATAATAAGAATTACTTGGTGGAAATTCAGATTCATATTTCAAAAGAGAAAAAAAATGCGACTGACTATATTAAAATTGAATTTATTGATAATGGAATGGGCATAGAGGATGAAAGAAAAGAGAAGATATTCATGCGAGGTTATTCCGAAGAAAAAACAATTCACAGTTCAGGTTTGGGGTTATCACTTGTAAGACGCATCGTGCACAATTATGATGGCGAAATTTGGGTAGAAGATAGAATCCAAGGCGATCCTTCAAAAGGAAGTAAATTTATATTATTAATCCCAGAGTGGAGGGCTTATTGACCAATGAGCATTTTCGTTGTGGAAGACGAACCCTCCTTACAATATTTTTACAAGCAAGTGCTCACGTTGAATAATTTTAAAATAGCCGGAATTGCGAGAGATGGGGAAGAAGCCGTGTCTTTATTTAAATCCCTTCCGGAAAAACCGAAAGTAATTTTAATGGATTACCGATTACCAAAAAAGAACGGAATTATCGCCACGCAAGAAATTTTACGAATTGATAATTCTGTAAAAATCATTTTTACGAGTGCTGATGATAGTGCTAAAGAAGAAGCGCTTTCGCTAGGAGCATGTGTTTTTTTAGACAAACCTTTCACGATAAATCAATTAATTGAAGAAATCAAAAAAGCCATGGGAGAGAGCAATTGATTTATCAATAAGTGAACGTAATGCGTATTTAAATGGCGGATAAAATTAATTAGGACGGTAAAAATATTGTATTTTAAAATTACCATGCTTTAGTATATATTGAATACAAAATATTCCTTGATATCACGATATTTTGCTTTCATCTCTTTAAAATCCTTTTGATTAAAATTTTTTAATTTTTTTCGTTTTCAAAAAAAATAAATTATACTTTTTTCTTTAAATATTTCAAGTAAAAAATAATGATTTTTGAATGAATTAGACTAACAAGGATTAAGAATTTATATTCAAACCTTAAATTTTATTAATTATATAAGAAAATTTACAGCAGATTCGGATCTTTTCTACTAATCTGTCGAATGGATATCTTAAAATATCTGAAGAACGATGTTATCTCTGGAGCATTTTTTAAAATTCGCATCAGATCCTGTTGTTATAATAGATCATAATGGGAATCTTCTTGAGGCAAATGAAAATTTCAAAAAACTATTCCTCCCAAATAAATTAAAAAAAATTAAAAAATTAAGCATTAAACATTTCATTCGTTTAAATAATAATAAACTTGATGATTTGGATGTATTTCACTTTATTAATGAATTAGAAAAGGCGAATAATCATTTTTATTTTCAAATCAAAACATCAAAAAAAGGAGTGCTTGATGTTGAAGGATATGGAATTCCTATAAAAAATGAGGAGAAACAAGGAAAAAACATTTTTCTCGTGATTTTTAAACCCATAACTGAAAGAAAAAGATTACAGAAAATCATTGATAAATTAAACGATAAATTAGAAGGAATAAAAGAACTATTTCCACAGTTTCAATTTTGGAATCTTCTTCAAACAAAAGATTCGGTCGAATTTATTAAAAAAAGCAAGCAAGAATATGAAACCATTTTTCAAGAAACGCCTATTGGATTAATCAATTGTGATAAAGATGGATTTATAATTAATATTAACAAGAAAGCCATTGAATATTTAAATCTTTCTGACAATATTGAAAGACTTCCTTTTTTAAACATTTTAGTGGATGAGCCCTTTCATTCGACAGATTTACCCGAAAAGTTTTTAAAATGCATTAAGGAACAAAAGATTTTTCAAAAAGTTATTACAATTTCCAATGGATTTAACAATAAGACCAAATTTCTCGATATAAAATTAATTCCATCTTTTAATGAGAGTCATTCATTAGTAAATATTTTGGTGGTAATGAATGACATCTCTGAGCACGTACGAAGAACGGAGATAATCACGAGAAGAATTAAATTAGAACGATTAATTCATGTTATTTCGTCCAATTTTCTAAAAGATAACGATATAGACCGAATAATTAATCGATCTTTAAAATTGATTGGAAGATATACCGGAGCCATTCGTTCCTTTTTATTCTTGTTTGACAATGATCTTAAAAGCATGAATAACACGCATGAATGGTGTGCTTCTCGCGTGGTTTCAAAAAAGGAGGATTTTCAAGATTTCTCCACTAAAAATTTTTCTTGGTGCTTAGAACAATTAAAAAAGGGAGAGGCACTAATAATTTCAAATAAAATAAACATTTTTCAAGAGAAAAATCCAATAAAAGAGGTAATAAAACAGCGAAATTCTAATATAATTTTCATTGTTCCCATTAAATTAAATGAGAAATTAATGGGATTTATTGGATTTGAAAAGATTAAAGCAGAAAAGAAATGGAAATATGACGAGCTATTCTTGTTAAATATCAGCTCAAAAATTATTGGAAATGCTCTCTTACGACGCAATTTTGCTAAAAAATTAGAACAAGAGGTGGAAGCAAGAACCAAGAAGCTAAATGAAACCTTAGCCCAACAAAAAAAATATGCTGAAGAAATTAGCAAGGCTTCCCAATTCAAGACAGAGTTTCTTGCAACAATGTCTCATGAATTAAGAACTCCCTTAAATGCCATAATCGGATTTACAGATTTGTTATTAGAAGAAACCTATGGACCATTAACTCCTGAACAATTAGAATTTCTCAATGATATTAAAAATTCTGCAAAGCATCAATTTGATATGATAAGTAATATTTTGAACATATCGAAAATCGAACTAGGTCAAGAAGAATTAAAACCTAAAATTATTAATTTAAATGAATTAATTAATCAAATAGTTTCTTCAGTGAAACCTCTCATTGAAAAAAAAAATTTAAAGTTTAAAACAAAGGGATTAAAAACAACAAATAAAATCATCGCCGATCCCATAAAATTGAAGGAAATTTTATATAATTTAATTAGTAATGCGATAAAATTTACCGAAAAAGGGAGCATAACGATTATTTTTTCCGAAGACAGTAAAAATTGGATTTTTTCAGTAAAAGATACTGGAATTGGAATTGCTGAAGAAGATTTTGATAAAATATTTAAGGATTTTAAACGTGCGGAATTGCCTCTCGTGAATTCCATACCCGGAACGGGCTTAGGACTGTCTTTAACTAAAAGATTAGTGCACCTGCATGGCGGTACTATAACGTTTACAAGCAAGTTAGGAAAAGGAAGCACGTTCACGTTTACTATTCCAAAAGTTCAAGAGAATTATCCTATATCCTCCGATGAATTTTTGGATCTTTTTTAACCTTTTAAACACGCGTATTATATCTTAAAGATCTTAATAAAATAATTAATTCATGATTCTGCTTTTCTTGTAAGATCTTTTTTTACAAACATCTCTCTAAGTTCTGACATTATTGCCATTCTGATGTTTCCCTCATGTATTCTTTTTTTCGATACTCCTGGTACATTAGGGGGATGTGGAGGAGGTGGAACAGAGATTTTCGAATATTCGGGTTTCGGCATTCCTTCTAGTAGTTCTCTTTTTACTTTTTTCCCCCTTTTCCCTTTTTCTAAATTTTCAAGTCTTTGTTCTAATTGCATTAAATGAGAACTTAATTGAACTACTGCATTAAGTGCCGATTCTACTAGTTTTCCTAATTCATTTATTTTTAATTGGTCAGGACTGGTAATGCTCGAATGTACGTTCATTGTATCTTTTATTAGTTTGGAAAATTCTGGTTCATTAGAAATCATGGAATAAATAGAACTTAAATGAATTTCATAATTCAAGGGTTTGTCATTTAGGAATTCATTTATTTTATCCTTTAAAAATTCGATATTTAATAAAACATCTTCATCATCTCTAATGTCGGGATCAAATTTATATAAAAAAATTAAAATATAGGGATTCTCGGGTAATTTCACAAATGAATGAAGAATTATAAATCTTTTCGTGGTTCTTCATTCATTGACGTGCTCTACCCATCCTTTTTTCTCTTTCCTCTAATCTACCACGCAATGTGAAAT
>JALGVJ010000092.1 GCA_029838195.1 Promethearchaeota archaeon | reverse complement strand
TATCGGCGTGATACGTGCCGGACATGGTTATTCCTAAAGCGCACCTTCCCTTGGCTTGCGAGCAAGAACGTGAATTTTCCTTTTTTCCTTCCATTTCCGAGAAGTTGAGATGTTTATTCATTTAAGAACTCTCTCAAATTTCCTCATCACGTCAAGAAAAAAAGTTTTAACTTTAAGGTAAATTATAAATTTACAAAACTTAAGTTAATAAGAAAAAAGGCTCCTTCAGCGATCTTGATGCCGGTTTTTGCAAGCATCAGGGTAAAATGTACGACGTGGGATATAAATGCTCAATCATCCACGCTTATTGCGGTAATTGGACCATTCCCGTATATTGCGAGCTATTCTCGGGAAACAAGGATGAACATTCCGTTTTTAAAGAGACCTTCAAGCATTTTCTTGAAGTGGCCTTAGAGAAGCCGAAAGTAATTCTGGCAGATGCCGGCCCTTATTCCGTTGCTATTTTAAGGTGGTTGTTTGAAATGGGTATTGTTATCTTGCTCAATTCACGAAAATCCGTGAAATAACAAAATGTCGTCCGATTAACCAAGAATTTTTGTCTTAACATGGATTTCATTCCTTCTGAATGGATCAAGGAGGATTTAATCAAGATGATGAACATTAGGATGGAAATCGAGCGGCAATTTTCACACGATATAGTGGTATACCATACGAGACGGGCAAACGTGCGCAGTCTCGAAATGGTATCCAAGCACCGCTATTTAATTTTAATTTTGAACCTTCTCAAGATCCTTACGGCCTATAAAGTGGGCAGGCCTGGCTTGATCGGCAAAGCACGCATTTTTACCATGACGAAGGGCGTGGATTTTTATTCGGTTTTTCCCGCGGTTGCCGTAAAGGATGGGTTTCAGAATCTTTTACCGGACTACAAGCGAGAGCCGACAAAACTGCGATTGCTATAATCTCGATTTTTTTCGCCCTTAAAGGTAAAAGATTTAAAAACCAAGCTAAATTATAAACTTAAAAATACCCTCAATTGTAAACCTTGTTTTACTTGTTGAATAATATTTTAATTTGTTACTAATGATAATCAGATGGGTTTATACCTCCTGTCAAAAATTAGGTCCATACAAAATTTAAAGGAGGGTGGAGGAAATGAAACTTTACGAGCTTTACAAATTGGCAAAAAAAAGGTTTGACTCAGAGGAAAACTACTTAGAATTCCAAAAATTTCAGGCTAGATGGGTTATTAAGAACCTAAATGGAATTGTAGATCTCAGAGAGAAAATTGTTCTTGATCTAGGATGCGGTCTTGGAGGTTATAGTTTAGAATTAGCAAGAATTGCAAAAATTGTTGTTGCTTTAGATTTAAATATTTCAAAAAGCTACCCACAACAAAAAAACATCATTCCAGTCAGAACAGACGCCACGAAACTACCATTCAAGGAGAAGCCCTTTGATTTCGTCTTTTGCTCAAGTCTTATAGAACATATACAAAACCAAGATGAGCTAATCCAGGAAATGTACAGGATAACTAAACCAAATGGATTTTGCTATTTGAGTTTTCCTCCATTTTACTCTCCAGTAGGTGGACATCAATTCAAACCATTTCATTTGTTTGGCGAAAAAGTAGCAATTGTTCTCTCCAGAAGGCTTAGAAGTGTAAAGGGCGAAAGTTTTGAGAAATCGTTTGGAAATGGGGGGTTTTACAAAACTAGTATCCGAAAAATTAAGAGATTAATAAGTCATTCAGGCTTTGATATTATTGATATAAGAACGAGGTTCTCTCCGTTAAATACAGCAAAAATACCAATTATAGGGGAATTTCTAACTTGGCATGTTGAATTTATTCTGCAAAAGCATTGATGAGAGCTGCTACATATAATTCAGGTGAAGATAGTAAACTTAAGTTTTGTAAATTTATAATTTACCTTAAAGTTAAAACTTTTTTTCTTGGCGTGATGAGGCAATTTGGGAAATCTCTTAGATGAATGAACATTTCAACTTCTCAGAAATGGAAGGAAAAAAGGAAAATTCACGTTCTTGCTCGCAAGCCAAGGGAAGGTGCGCTTTAGGAATAACCATGTCCTGCACGTATCACGCCGATATTACACGGGTTTATTAA
>JALGVJ010000066.1 GCA_029838195.1 Promethearchaeota archaeon | reverse complement strand
CCATTACATCTTAATGAATCGAAAAACTTATTCAGATGATTACGATACTGTAAGGTTCTCTTATCCACCAAGTTTAGATAACAAGTGTATAATCTGCGGAAAAGAGGTTAAATATTGTTATTCTGATAATGGCAAGCTCGTTCATACACTAGAAGGAGATATTTATCAAGTGGTAAATTATTATTCTTGTATCAACGAGGAATGTGAGATGAGCAAGGTCGCGTTCAATCCAAGCCCAAGATTTGATTATAGCGGGCGCCATTTTGGTTCTGATGTTTTTAGGTTTATTTCTAACGAATTCTTGGTCTTTAAGCAAAAACCCGACCAGATTCTATTACGCTTGAAATTAGAACATCAACTAGATATCTCTATCGATACCGTGCGTCGAATGTACGAAGACGTGCTTCAGTTGAAGTCTAAACAAATTGACGAAAGGACTGAGGAGATCATTCAAAACCAGGGCTTCATCTTGCTGGGCTTAGATGNTGAGGAGATCATTCAAAACCAGGGCTTCATCTTGCTGGGCTTAGATGGTCAAGATCCTGGAGGCGATGCTTCGTCTATTTGGTGTTTCATGGACTTGGTAAGCAACCGAATCTTTGCAACTCGCAAGTTTGACTCGCTTGATCATGAGAAATTGCGCGAGACCATTGAAGAAATAGATACGGGGTTAAGATAATCGGTTGGGTTAGCGACAAGCAGAACGTGATCACTAAATGTCACGATGAATATTACCCTGATATCCCGCATCAATATTGTCAGTTTCACTTTCTCAGGAACACGTGGAGACATTTAGCGGCGCTAGATAGCAATGTGTACTTGCCGCTAAAAAAAGCCATCAACGGACTGTACATCCACTCGGCTTCTAAAAGTGCCAAAGTTCATTTTGAAAACGTTGGAAAAGCCTCCGTCCGCGATGCTTTCGAAAATACGGACAAGGAACTCCAAACCATGCTTAAAGTCAAGAATAAGACGCTTAAAGAACTTAGAGGGACTTGGCTTTACGAGACCTTGGAAAAGTACGCTAACGACATGAATGCTGTTTGCAGCACCCTTGATCCCACTTTTCGGTTTACCAAAATCATGAAAAATACGATCACGACCTTGAACGAAGCACTTGCAGGGGTTAAACAGTATTACGAGGATTCGAAACTATTATTTGAATATTTTCAAAAGATCCGAACGGTATTTGGGAAAAAAACCCTTTCTCACGAAGAAAATGTCGAACAACTCACTGAAATCTACGATGAGTTATTTGCAATCGCTAAGGAAAAGGATCCTACGATAAAGCTTGATGAATGCAAGGCTTTTTTACCCAGCAAGAAAAAGACAACCGTGGAAATCTTAGGTGAATGGTGTCGACCATGGAAATCTTATCTTCCCGGGCTTTTTGAGTATTATAAATTTCCAAAAGCCGTGAAAACAAACCTCGACGTGGAAAAAGCATTTAGCGTGGAGAAACAAGCCATTTATGGTAGAGTAGCAAAGGCTAACGTCTGGCGGATGGTTGCCACGCAAGCAATTAAGCGCTACCATGCGGGAAATAAGCGCTATTGGTCGGGCAAGAAGCAAGCAATACAAGGAATTTGACGTGGATGTGAATAAGCATGTTCGACAAAAAATAAAAAAAAGCGAGGCGGCAATTTAGTCGGAGGTGAGATTAATTTGCTACCTCATATTTTTTTCTCTTTTCCATTTCCGATAATAACAAATTAAAATTTGTAATAACCAATAAAACCTCTTTATTTAAAATGTTAAAAACGAATAGAAAGAGTCCACCGCTATGATCACCTCTTGATTTTCCAATTTTATGAGATTTTGGTCCTGTACGATAATGCGGCAACCAGGAGGGAGCTTTCCCTACGATCTCTTCCACATCCTCGACAATCGTCTTTTTCCGGAGATTTTCATCTTTTGCCTGGAATGGGCAAGGCTCTTTATCTTCACGTCCGCTGCCGTGAGTCTCCTGAGAGATTTAACTTCCATTGATTCCTTTTCTTTTCCAGTTGCTTTATTTGACCCTGAAATTGCACCTCTCTTCCCAAAAATTCGGCATCCTTAGCTTTTAACTCGTTATTTTTTGTGATTAATTTTTCAAATAAAACAAAAAATATGGAAAAACAAGCTTTTAATTAAGCATTGGAAATGTTGGAAAATAACAACCTAAGGAAAGAAGGAAAAAAAAAAGAGAGAAAATATTAAGAGACAAAATCGATGTAACCAAATTTATGATTTGGTTTGTCGAAAATTATCCTAAAAGCTTTCAAAAAATGAAAGAAAATCCAAAATTACAAGATCGATTTAAAAATTTTTAAAAATTTTGGAGGATAAAATTTTTTAATCTTTAAATTGGAAATTCAAATTTCTAATTAATGAATAATTGGAAAATTATTTATTGTTCTTGAATTTAACCGGAGAATGATCAGATTCATCTGACGCTTGCTCCGCTCCTGAATGGTGTTCTCGGCAATACTCTTGATGGGGACCTTCTCTCATTCACTAAGAGGCCATAAGCATATACCTTCACAGTCTTTTCTTCGGTGGTCGGTAAACAAAAGCTATATTCTTCAAAAAAATTTATGATAAGCGGGGTTTCTTCTATGAGTATCAAATTAAAAGAACGAGATCTTCCTTTCTTATATAAGCGTGAAAGATAAGGGGGATATTTCATACTTTTTACACGCAGATCTCCCTCATACCGAAGTCGAACTTTAATTAAAAAAATAAAAATAAAAAAACACTCACTTGAAAAATAATTTAAACCAAGTATTTAAACAAATTAATTTAAATATTAAATTTGTATTTTTTTTAATTTTATTTTTCGTTAATATTTTCTGAATGTTAAAAATTTGATATAGATACGGATGAGGATTATCAAACAAGTCTTTTATTAATTTATTATCATTATGATATATCCAATATTTATCAGGGGCGGCAAATCCGATTTTATCTGTTCGAAATAGATTAAGTTTAGGCACTTCATTTTTTAATGCTTGCCTAAAAATCCATTTATTAATACCTCTATAAATTTTGCATGAGCTTTTTAAAGATAATAGATAAACAACCAAATTATGATCTAAAAAAGGTGTTCTATTTTCAATCGAAAAAGCCATGGCGTTTTTATCTTCCCACCTTAATAAATGTTGTAATTTATATTTCACGTGGGCAATTAATGCTTCATTTAAATCTTTAGAATTGTATAATTTAGAATAACCAAAATTAAAAGTATTTTTATCAATAAACAAGTGAAGAAATGTCTTTGAAAAATATTTCAAATTTCTATAGAGTAAATAATTTTTTAGAACAATCGGTAAGAATTGATATAAAAAAGTCTTAGTTGCTTCAAAATTATTAATTTTTAATTGGATGAATAGTTCAATTAAAAATTCTTTCCATTTTCTCTTTTTAAATAATTCAGCTAAATAATATCCGCTCATATATCTATACCCCGCCAATATTTCATCTCCTCCTTGACCATCTAATAAGACTTTTTGGTTATATGATTTAGCTAATTTCATAACTTCATATTGTGTATAAGGAGAAAATGAAGGTACGGGCTCTTCTTGGTGATAAATGAACTTTTTGAAATTTCTATTAACATCATCTATCGTAGGTATTTTTGTCTTTCCTTCTACATTTTGAAAATGATTTAAAATGTTTTGTACGTATTTAGATTCATCCAATTCAAACCATTTTCCGTATATTACAGAATATGTTTTAAAAAGAACATTTGAATTTTTTAATATTCTACTAGCTATTGATACTATACTTGAAGAATCAATTCCTCCACTCAAACAAGACCCTACTTCTACATCACTTCTCAATCTAAGTCTAATGGCATTTTCAAATAATAATTTCACGTATTTAATATGTTCTTTCAGATTTCTTTCTTTGAAAATTATTGAATTTTTTAACTTTTTTATTTCTAAATTGAGATCCCACCATTTTATGAATTTTAAACGGTTTAATCCGTTAGTTAATTTAATTTTAAGATAATAACCTGCTGGGAAACGTCGAATCTCATTAAAAAAAGTTAAATCTAAATGATCAACTCTATTAAGTGCAATATAATCAAATATCAATTTTTTATTAAAAGTATAATTTTTAATAATCTTTAGAATTGGTTTAATTTCAGAACAAAAAATTAACTCATTATTATATTTTACATAATATAATGGTTTTATGCCAAATCTATCGCGTGCAATAAAGAGTTCGGAATTATTTTTGTCATAAATCACAAAACTAAACATACCATTAACTTTCTTTAAAATTTTAGGACCATATTTAATATACCCTAATAATAATATTTCCGTATCTGTATTCGTATGAAATTGAATATCTTCAAATTTTTCCTTTAATTCTTTTTTAATTTCGAGATAATTGTAAATTTCTCCATTGTATATGATGATATAATTTCCATCTCGAGAATATAATGGCTGATTCCCAGCTTCTGATAAATCTATAATGGATAATCTTTTATGTCCAAGGATTATTTTATCATCTAAATATATTCCTTGAGCATCTGGTCCTCTATGGTTCATTTTATCTAATATTTTTTGAAAATCCTCTTTTCTATAGGGGTTTTTTTTAGAATTCGTTAAATAAGCAATGATTCCACACATACTTAGAAAATCGTTAAATATTATTTAATTGAAGTCTTTTAATAATAAATTATCTAATGTTATAATAAAATTACTCTTGAATTTAAACTTTGAATTTCTGACGTTAATTTTAAAAAATTTCTTTTTCTTACACATAAATTATGTTTTTAACAAAAAAATGCCATAAATTGACTTTTACTTCCTTTCAATAATAATTTATAATAGTAAAGCAAAATTTTTTAAGTTCATTAACTTTAATAAGAAATTTCAACGTTATTATTTTCTCATAATTAGAAATTTGAACTTATGAATTTTGTATATTTAATGTTATAATTGCTGCTTACAATATAGTTAATTTCCATATTTAATTAATTGCTTATTGGAGGAACATATTTTTTGGCTTTTTTGCGTCTTATTTAAATAATTAACTATGCGATCATAAATTTTTTTTGTTATTGCATCAATATTATAAAAATTATAAACCTCTTTTTTGGCTTCCATTATTATTTGATTTACAATTTTTTCATTAGTTTTATAAAAAATAAGTTTATCCATCAAATCTTTTTTATCGTGAACATCAAATAATAACCCTGTTTTCCAATTTCTTACTAATTCCTTACTTCCATGTACATTTGATACAATAATAAATGTTCCCGTAACCATTGCTTCAAGATGAGCATTTGATATTCCTTGTGCTAAAGCTGGATCTACTAAAACATCAATATTAGAATAAATTTTTTTCTTGTTTTTCATATAACCTTTTAATATGATATTTTCAGAAAGATTATATTTTTGGATTAAATTTTGTAACCCTTTTTCTTCAGATCCCTCACCATATATATATAACCTATCTTCTGGAAATTTTTTAAAATATTCTTTAAAACCATTAATTAAAAATGTTATATTTTTGAATTTAGTCAATCGTCCAACATAACCATAATGAATCCTATTATGGGGTATTTTTACTATTTCTTTATATATGTTAATATTTATTCCATTTGGAATTTTCATAATTCTTTCAATAGGAAATTTTCTTTCTATTAATTGCTCTTTCATCGTATTATTTATTGCTCTTATGAGATCTATTTTCTTTAATAAGAATTTCTCAAAAAATTTCAACCAACTAACCCTATATAATTTTATTATAGTTGATCTATAGGAGCTATCTCTAATAGCGCTTTTAAAATCTAAAGGTAATTTTAATATTATAGGTATTTTATAAAATTTCCGAATTAAAATTGGTAATATTAATAAAATTGAGAAATCATGAATATTTAAAAAATCAATTTTCTTTCTTTTATTAATTTTATAGATTTGGAAAAAGGCTTTAATGATGAAAAAAATAACATTTATGAGATCATTTTTAATTTTACTTATAGAATAGACCTTAATTCTATTTGAGGTTGGCTTATATTCAGAATATTGGGTTATAACGGATACATGTAAATTTTCAATTTTTTCATAAGATTTTAAAAGTTGTAATATTTGGTTTTCAATGCCTCCTATTTTAATATTTAATTTTTTATTTTGATGGGTATTTAAAACTATAATACATAAATGAATGATGTATCACTCTATTTTTTTAATTGAACTTAAGTTTTGTATTTTTTTAATGCTTGGTAGTTAGATCTTTTATTTCCTCCTTTTAATACTTTTCTAATTCATGAAAGAGAGGGACTCGAACATCAGGCGGATTCGTACATCAACAACAATTGCGTGCTCTGACACGTGAATTGAATGATCTAATGATTTCGGGAATTCTTTTCACGGAATTGCCACAAATCTGCGATTGCTATGATCTCGATTCTTGTCGCCCTCAAAGTCCCCTCAAAGTCAAAAAATTTAAAAATTAAGCAAAATTATAAACTTAAAATACTCTCTCATAAAATATAAAGAATTAAAAATATGTTTAAGAGACCAAATCTTTTTATAGTGGGTGCGGCAAAAACGGGAACAAGTTCACTATATTATTATTTAAAAAGTCATCCTGAAATATATATGAGTCCAATTAAAGAACCAAATTACTTTTTTAAAGAGGTAAAAATAAATCCATTTACACCTAAATATATAAAAGAAGCTTATTTTAATCCTCAAAAATATTTTTGGAAAAACAGATTAGAAAATAAACAGGTTGCGTATATAAAAAGCTTGAACAATTATATTCAATTATTCCGCGAAGTTAAGGAAGAGAAAATAATAGGAGAGTGTAGCGTTTCATATTTATATTCAAGATATGCTGCCAAAGAAATTTATAAGTTTAATCCTGACGCAAAAATAATAATAATTCTAAGAAACCCTGTTGATAGAGCTTTTTCACATTGGCTTATGGATGTAAGAGAGGGCCGGAATGATTTAAAAACCAAATTCATTGATTCTGTTAAGGAAGATTATAATAAGAAACAAAAAGGATGGGGTATTTCTCATCTTTATATAGAACTTGGACAATATTATGAACAAGTCAAAAGATATTTAAATGTTTTTCCTTTAGATCAAATTAAGGTTTATATTTTCGAAAAAATAATAAAAAACTATTCGAAATTCTATAGGGATGTATTAAATTTTCTTGGAGTGAATTCAAACTTTAAAATTAGCTCTTTCAAGAAGTACAATGTAGCAAAAATTCCTAAAAATAAATCAGTCAATATAATAAATAATCTTGTAAACAGATCTTATTTCTTTGTTGAATCATCTACGAATCTATATTTTCCATTTGGATTAAGATTCCTTTATAGAAAAATAAGTACATTTTTTTATACAAGTAAAAATATTCCTTCCTTAGCAAAAAATGAAAGAGTTATTTTAATGAATGAATTTTTTAAGAAAGATATACTACAATTAAATGAATTAATCAATAATGAAGCTTCAATATGGCTAGATTATTAAAATTATTATATTATAGTATTTAGACTAAGTTTTTTTCGAAGATATATCTTCCTATCACACCCTTTCTTATAAACCTTTTACGCCTTTAATTTCATGCTAGCTTTAAAGGTGTGTCACCACCCCCCATTGAGGAATTAAAAGTGTTGTACAAGAAAATAAAAAAGATTAAGATAGCCAGAAAATATCTGGCAATCTTAAAGTTATATGAAGATAAATCCCCCCGGCAAATAGCAGGTGAGCTGTTTATCACTCCCCAAATCGTCCGAAAATGGATTCATAAATGGAATAAGCTAGGATCTAAAGGATTAGTAGACAGTCCTCAATTGGGACGCCTTCCTTTCTTAACCACTAAGGAGCAAGGAGAAGTCAACCAAGACCTATTAAAATCTCCCAAGTAATCGGGATTTGACTATAGCAACTGGGTGCTTAAGCTCATAGTGGTGCACGTGAAGCGAAAATATGGAGTTGAGATCATTTAATGCGGTATTTGGTGCATATTAAAACAGCACAAAATGACAAGACTTATGCCAAGACCCTTTCCCATGAAAGCGGATCCTGAAAAAAACAAGAATTTCTCAAGAAAAAGAAGCAAATAATCCAAAATCTTCGCTCAGAAGATGTTGTTTTAATCGAAGACGAGAGTAATTTCTATAGTTCGAGAGATCCATAAAAGATGTGGGCTCTTAAAGGAACGATGACTTGTTTCCTACCTTTAATTCCCATGAAAAACTAAACGTTATAGGAGCTATCCATCCTTTTAAATATGAGGGAATGTACGCCTATATGAAGATCTTGAGTGGTCAAAATTTTCAACACTTCTAGCGTAAAATAGTTGTGGTACATTAAATTCTGGAAAAAATCTGTATGTTCTTGGATAATGCCCGTTCTCAACATGCAAAGCTCTTGAAACCCTTCTTAAAAAGCGTGAAACGCCAGTTAGAAGTGGTGTTTTTACCCCCTTACAGCCCCAACTTGAGTGAAATTGAAAAGTTGTGGCAAGAAATTAAATCCAAAGTGTTATATAATGGGGTTCATGATTCGCACGCCGATTTTGAGAACGGTCTCAAGCGCGCTTTTAGGCGTAAGAATGGCTCCAGCTATATTCGTTCTTTGTTTGATGAAAAAAAATATTTGGGGGAAGAAATCTTAAGCGAAGCATAGAAAAAAATTTAGTCTAAATATTATAAAAGGTAAAGAACAAGCAAACATGAAATCATGGGTGTAAAAAAATATATTTTTTACATAGAATCATTTCCAAGTGATATTGAGGACTTGCTTAAAGAGCATCCCATTGCCTACGTGCCTTTTGGTGCTTTAGAATGGTATGGACCGCATATGGTTTTAGGCGTGGATAGCATTAAAGCAGAGGAAATATGCTCTCGCTTAGCAGAAATAAGTGGAGGTGTAATTTTTCCATGCGTGAATTATGGAGCGTTTAACACCATGATGTTTCCTTTTACGTTTCATTTTTCCAAGCGGTGTTTAAAAAAAATTACGAGAAGTCTGGTAAAACAATTATATCAGTGGGGGTTTAAAATTATCATATTATTAACGGGCCATTATCCCGAAAGTCAAATAAAACAAGATATGAAAGCTGCTTGATGGATTTCTAAGAAACATGAAGATTGTTTTGCTTTAAGAATACCGGAACAAGAACTAATTCCCGATTGGGACTATTTTGGAGATTATGTGGCATTTTGGGAGACCTCCATGATGATATCAATCAACCAGAATTTTGTTAATTTAGAAAATCTTCCTAGCGGATTAAATTATCCGGAAAGAACAATTCGGCATGGTATGTGGGGAATTGATCCAAAAGAATTATAAAAGAAAAAAAGCGTATCATATCCTAATAATACCAAGAAAAGAAAGGAGAAAAACAAGTGTCAGAAGAAATGATGGATGAAGCTCCTGCTTCCTATGGAATGAGAGAGTCCTTTTCTCCCTTTTGCAATGGAGTATGATAAAAATCAAAGCTTTCTATAAGAAATATAACCATTACCCTGAAAAAATCACAAAATAATATTTATTCATATTATTTCAGATTTCTTTTTGATAACTCAGAGTTCTGATTAGAAAATTTTAAATAATTGATGCAAATACTTAAAGATGTTATATAAATTATCCATTTTAGCCGCAGTAGAGAAGAAAAAAACCGATTGGTTAAAAAAGGAAAAATTAACTCTAATATTATATAAAAAACATAGAAAGATGGATAATAATATTGAGGAGTATAACACATTAATAAGACAAATAAAATTCCAATAAATGCTCCTTTTTTTTCTCTTATAAAATTAATGAATGAATTACTTTCTTTTATATAAAGTACAAATAAAAGAATAACGTACATTAGAAGCATTAATAATAAATTGATACAACTAAATAATCCAAAAATGATAAATGATAAGGAAAAATAACTGAATTTTGATTCAATGGTTAATTTTCTATTGATCGTAAGGAAAAATACAATAATTATTAATATGATGATGAAAATAATAACAATTTTATTATATAATCTGTTGGTATAAATTTCATTTAACAACTAAAGTTCGACAAGTCCTATTAATTTTTGCTTTCTCGCCTAAAAGGAGTCTATAGTATGCGGACTCCCTCCAAGGATTAACGTGATATAACTCGACCGATCTTGCACGCCTTACATTCTTCTTTTAAGGAGGTAATCCAAGCGCCAAAGATCTCCTCATGAAATAGGCGAAAAGCCGCCCGGTTCTTGCCCAACGTGTCCGCATCCGGGTGATATGAGGATAACAATCCCAAGTGAGCTGCCCACGTGAGGAGACGGTACGCTAAAAACAGCAGGGTAATAAAGCAATACTGCCCTTCGATATTTCTAAATATGCACCCCTTCAAGTGCAACTCTTGGGACTCGTCCCGATACCTCGTTTCGATGGTCCAGCGCTTCAAATAGGCTTGGATGATGCCCTTGGGATGTTCATTGAGCATGTTGGAAACTAAACCAGTCCATTCTTTCTTATATTTCGGGGCAGATTTCCCCGAAGAGTCTCTCATCACCTCTCGCAGGAAGAGTACTCGTTGCACGCCAATTTTAGGGACGAATACATCCCAATGTGCCATCAAATAATGGCGCTTTTCCTTGGTCTTGGGATTCGTGACTTCCACGTGCTCAAATTCTGATTCAGCAATATCCCCGTACAACTCTTCCACCTTCCAGCGCTTCCGCTGATACGTGACTACCCAATTGCGTTTTATTTTGGACACGTAGAAATAACCCAGTGAACTCAAGAGCTTCACATTTTCTTTCGTCATAAAATAGGAGTCCATGACCCAAGTCTTGCAGGGAAATCCTATAGCATGATACTCTTGGATGAGTTGGCGGGCAAGATCATTTTTCGGCACGTACCGCTCGGAGTGGTGCCGTTTTTCTAATTCCTGCGGACGTCGATAGAGCAAGCAATCGAGAGGATATTCGAAAGGACCGCCGTAGTAATGCGTGGTGATCATTGAAAGCCCAAGTATCTCTTTATTGTGGGTCGTGGAGTAAAAATAATCCACGCCTTCGATTTCCTTCCCCGTCTTGGAAATGATATGCTCGTCAAGTGCAATCATGCCTTTCGGGCGAATGGCAAGAGAAGGAATGGTCTGGAGCGAACGGAGATTGTAAGGAAGTATATCTCTCGCTCTTACACTCTCTCCTGTCATTAGAGAGGTACAAGGATTTATAAAGTTTCCAAGATACCTTAAGTTGTCGAACTTTAGTACTAGTAATATAAAGTTAATAGATTCATATTATAATTGGGTAAGAAAAGGGATTACTGATACTAAAATATGGGCAACTGTTTAAATTCATTCTTAAAAGATTCTTTGTAATCTTTAAATTGAATCAATTGTTTAAGGAATTTTAGGTCTTCTTTCTTTATTTCTTTAAACAGGCATAGGCCAGTAAGAAAAACAAAAAAGGAGAATAAAGAAGAGATAACCAAAACTGCAAAAGGATTAATGAAAAAAAGATGTGTCAAAAAATCTTTAAAATAAAGACTTATAAAAAACGATATCATGCCTAAGGGAAAATGTAATAAAATTTTCTTATTAGCTTTAATATTAAAAATTTTAGAGGAATAATATCTATTTAAAAAAACCCATAAAATCAGTGGTAATGTTTGAGCAAGTGCATATCCGATTGCGCCATAACCGAAATTTTGAAAAAAGAAGTTTTTAGGAATTAAGAAGATCATTAGAAAGATTATCAAACTATGAGTGAGGATATTTATACCTACGGGAACGTGTTGTTTTTTTCCAGCAATGAATTGATAAAAATATGGTTGGGTAATGCTAATTAGATAGGGGATAAATATCATGATATGGAGAATCGGAAGGGATTCAATATAATGGGGAAGAAATAAGGAGATTATTAATTCTCCGTTTAAAAGCACGATGATGAGAATACTGAGATATAAGATAGAGCTATATTTTTCGATGATATAAGTTATCTTTTTAATTTCTGAAATCTTATTTTTCTCAAAGTATTTAGCAAGTAAGCTTAAATAAATTGTAAAAATACTCCCTGAAACGGTCATTAAACCAGGGATGATAAAATTTTTGATTAAGCTAAAATATGCTAAGATTTCATAGCTAAAGAAATAAGCAAGGATTAAATCGCCGAGATTATTTGAGATAATAATGATGATTGATTGCAAAAATAGAGGTCTAATAGAATATAAGTATTCGAGAATGATTGCCCGTTTGAATTTTGAAAAAGTAAATTCATTTTCTGAAAGTATTAATATAATAATCATTTTGATTATTTCAAGGATTAAAAAAGTAATACTCAGATATAACAAGGGATCGGGAAATAAGTCAAGATTAAAAGATAAAATTAGAATGGAGATGCATTGTCCGATGGTAAACAAAAATTTTGGAATTTCTGCCTTGAATACTTTAATTTTAGCAATTAGGTTTACGAGGAAGATTCTGGAGATATTATTTAAGATGTTGGAGAGTAATATAAAAGTAATGTAAATCAGGTATTGGATATTCCATAGAAATAAGTTTGAAATAAAAAAAGTGATTACAATAGTAATAAATATATTTATTAATAGGTTAACAATTTTAATATAAAAAAAGGTCCCGAAATAATCTTCAAAATTACTTTTACCTGAATATTGGTAATGAATAACATCTAAGCCAATGTTGATGAATAGGAACCCGAGATTAATCACACCATTAAGTAACATCCATATTCCTATCAGACTTTCCTCTAAATTATAAAACAGCAAATATAACGAAAAGATATAGATTAAATGGGAACACGTATTGGAAAAGATGGAAATAATTAACTTTTCTTTCATTGTTTCTTTTAAATTTTTACCAAATTACTTGATTCGTCTTAAATTTATTTTAGGCGGAAAAAATAGATCTTTTTATTATCATTTAATATGTAATTCATTATATTTTTTCCCCACCCTTAAATTTTTTTTTTCGTATCATGTACATGGCGATTTCATCTCACTCATGGGAATATAAGCACAGTAACGACGCTTAGAGATCTTTCCGAGAAACTCGTCTATTTCCAAGG
>JALGVJ010000032.1 GCA_029838195.1 Promethearchaeota archaeon | reverse complement strand
ACGTGATTTTCCGAGGGGGCGACGAAACCAGATGTGTTATAATTGAGGGTTTTGTCGGAATGAGATTTAAAAAACTTAAAAAACAAGCTATATTATAAACTTAAAAATACCCTCTAATAATAAATAATTATTTTTTGGAAAGAAGCACCTCTTCCCCCCATAAAAGCATGAAATCTGCTTCTAAGAGTTTACAGAAAAAAATTAATGAATTATCAAGTATAAAATATTCTGCTTTTACTATAATTTCGAAATGTAGATCTTGTGGAACATGTATCAAATTTTGTCCTTTAAAAATAAGAGCATATAATTCTGAGGGAAAGGCTATTACCATTATTACGGAAAAATCTTGTGGAGGTTGTTCTGTATGTTTCAAAAGGTGTCCCTATGGAGCCATTCAATTAATTCCCATAATTAAAAAAGAGTGAATGATTTTTGATGCATTTTTTAATTTTAGTAAAAAAAAACATCATTTCATGTTCCCATTTATTATTCAAGGTACATTTTTTTTCCCATTTCTTAATCATTTTTTTGATTTAACATTTCAACGGTTTAAGAGTAAAATACTAATTCATTTTAACAACCTTATCATTTCCTTTTATACAAGTTTTAGATTCATAAATGAAAAAAAGAATTTTAAATAGAGAACTTCGATTAAAATTACTGGGACATGTAATAATTTAATTTAAATTACAAATGATGCAATTTCTCTTAATCTTTAATAAATTACCTTTTAAAAGATTTATGGAATTATCTCTTTTTTATATTCGATAAAAAAAAATAATTTTTCAATTTGATTTTTACTTCCGTAATTCTCTTCGAAGTATTTTCCCAACAAGAGTTTTAGGAAGTTCATCAATTATTTCAATTATACGAGGATATTTATATGGGCTCATGTTTTCTTTGCACCACTCTTGGATGTCCTTCTCTGTAATTTTTCCTTTATATTCGTCTTTTAATGAAACCACAGCTTTAATAGTTTCTCCAGGACCTTCGGGGTGTGGTACTCCAATCACGCCCACTTCTTTTATAGGCTCGTATTGATACATTAAATTTTCAACTTCTGCCGGAAAAACACCATGTCCTTTGTATTTAATCATATCCCGCTTTCTGTCTTTTATATGAAGATAACCTTCTCTATCAATACAAGCAATGTCCGTAGTATAGTACCATGTTCTTCCTTGTGAATCTTTTCTTAATGCATTAGCAGTATCCTCAGGTTTATTGAAATAACCTTTCATGACTTGAGGCCCATTTACGCATAATTCTCCAATATATTTTTCAGCCTCTTTTTCTCCACATTCATTGCAGTTTTCCTTAGGACAAATCTCTAAAAGTTTTGTACCTTTTTCGGCATCTACAATTTTTATCAATGTATCCGGCATGGGAAGTCCGGTAGAGTTAATCTTATAACGATGAAACGGTCCACCAGTAACTATAGGAGATGTTTCGCTCGCACCATAACCTTCAATAATTAAGGCTCCCGTTAAATCTTCAAAAGTTCTTTTTACTTCGGCGGGTAAAGCAGCACCTCCACTTAAACAAGCAATTAATGATGTCAATTTCCCCTTATATTTTTTAGAATCAGGGTCTTGATTTATTTGATTGTAAAGCGTGGGAACTGCTGGAATATACATTGCTTGTTCCTTCATGAGATATTTTAATACATCTGATCTCTTCTCTGGAGGAGAAGGGAATAGAATGAGTTTGTATGCATTTGCAATTCCTAAATTCATTCCCGTGGAAATGCCAAAAACATGTCCAAAAGGAATCAAGCACCCTACTCCTCCCTTACCCCGATATTTCTTAGTTTCGGGCAATTGTCCTTCAATCCAAGCAATTCCTTGTTGTGCATTTACAGAAAGGTTATAATGCGTGAGTTCTACGCCTTTTGGAATCCCTGTAGTTCCGCCAGTATAAATGAGGGTTGCGGTATCAGTTTTAGGGTTGATTTTAACATCCGGCACATCAATAGGAATACCTTTTTGAAGCAATTCTTGAAATTTATAAAAGTCAATATTTCCAACACGGGCTGGCCAAGCACTTTTTTTCATGTGGGGGATTTTTCCAAGAGCAGTACCTAAAATCGCTTTAATTTTTGGGAGATATTCTGTTATTCCCGTTAAAATAATACTTTTTAATGTTTTCATTTTAGAAAGATCTTTTCCTTTCAAGTATCCTTCATAAAGTGCGTCTAGAATTATTAAAATTTTACTTTTAGAATCATTTATTTGATATGCAATTTCAACAAATTTATGTAAAGGTATAATTGGATTTACTATTGCTCCCAATCTAACGGTCGCATAATAAGCAATTACAAATTGAGGGGAATTTGGTAAATCAATAGCAATAGTATCTCCTTTTTTAACCCCTATTTTTAAGAGAGCCGTTGCAAATTGATCAACTAATAAATCTAATTTTTCATAGGTACAACGCCAGCCCTCAAAAAAAAGGGCTTGGGATTTCGGATATTTTTCTGCAGATTTTCTTAATAAGTCGCCAAGGGAAATTTCTTCATAATCAATATGTTTTGGTACTCCTTCTGGCCAAAAATTAAACCAAGGTGTTGGTATTTCTTCACTCATTAGAATTACCTAATTCGATAATTTTTATTATATTTACATTAAATAATTTGATAACTTTATATTTAAAATTTTATAATAGTTATTCAAATAAACTATTTCATCTTTTAAAAATGATATATAATTTAAAAAAAAGAAAAATAATGGGCTGATCATAATTAAAATTTAAATTCATGAATTATTTTTTAAGATTTTAGTAAAGTTAGAATATTTATAATTAATCGAGAATTAAACATGAAATTTTTTGCATGATTCCCATGAAAGGCTTCCAAAAATATTTTGAAATATTAGGAGTCAAGGAAGGAGCTTCTGAAGATGAAATAAAATTAGCTTACCATAAATTAGCCAAACAATATCATCCTGATTTAAATAAAGGGGATCCAAAGGCAAATGAAAAATTTATTGAATTACAGGATGCATACAACGCCATCCTCAATCAAAAAGAAAATCAAGAAGATTTATCATGTTCCAAGGAAACGTGGAGTGAAATTTATAATGATAATTATTTTTTCCGGGAATTTATTAAGATAAATGATTTTTTTAATTCAATTTTAAGTAAATACGAGAGCGTTTTTTTTAATCAGCATCGTACTTCTTCGAACATATCTCCTTTTGTGGATCTCAGAAAAGAAATATATAAAAAACGAGTGGATGGTTTTTTTAGTTCCATAGAACGCTTTGAAGCGAATTTCAAGGCTCTCATTAAGCAATTTTTCCGCGAGTTTTGGTAAAGAATTCGCATTCACCCGTGTAAATAGATCAAATTGAATGACACTTAAAGCAAGCCTTCAAGGGAGAGTTTTAAGAGTTTTTTTCTAAGTTTTGTTTTCGTATCGATAATTTTTTTTACTTGTCCGGAAATTTCTTCTCTTTTCTTCGGATCTGAGGGTACGGGTAGGATGACTTCCATGATGCGATTTCCTATCGTCGCAATAGTGCCTTGTATGAAGGTTATGGCTTGAAATTGTTTTTGTACCACGTCTAAATTTAGAAGATATAAGAGGAGATAGGGGTCAATTTTCATGTTGTTTTTTAACACTTTTATTTGATAAATATGGCTTTGAATGATGATTTTAGTATCCAATTCCGTGACGAAAGCGGTATTACCTATTAAATTGGCACTTCCATCTTTTACCAGTAAAATGTCTCCTACTTCAATATTTTGCTTTTCTTTATATAGATTATATACTTCTTCAGAGGTTTTTTTATTTGATTTTAAATTAATTTCCCAATTAAAAAAATCGCTGGTTCTTATAAAAGGCACATCCCCCAATCCATAAAGTTTTGAGCCAATTTCATCCCCTCGAGGTAAATATCCATTTTTTCTCGTATAAATGATCTTTTTTTCTACTAATTCTTTGAATGACAATAACAAGAAATTTTGGTTTTTTTTCAAGGATTGCAGAGTTTTTTCTACAGAAATGTAATAATTGGGTATGAAAATATCATTTTTAATTTGACTCAGCTTTAGCTTGAAAATTTTTTGTTGTTTATCAACATTAAAAGGTTCGGCCTTCTCTATTTTCTCGTGAAGATCGATCAAATCATCATTAATCATGGGAGTCCCGGAAGAATTTATTTTAACCGTTCCGTTTTTATTCAATTGATAGAGAATTTTTCCATCTTTATCATGTCCCACATTCTCTACAATGGCAAAATCAATATCATAGTCGCTTGGAGGATGTTTCATTTTCTGATAAAATAAAATACTCGCCTTATTACATGTATAGGGTTGAAAAGTATTTTGATCCAAGCTTATTATTCCCAAAATTTTACCATTTTTTTTTAAAAAATGCCAAATATAACGATCCGTGGGATTTCCAAACAGTCCTTCGGGTAAAATGATCCCCAATTTCCCTCCTTCTTTTAAAAGTTGAATAGATCGTTCAATGAATAATATCTGTGGGGGTTGTTTCTTGCTCAAGGTACCTTGTTTTTCCCACCCATTGTTTTTATTTATCCAAGAATGTGCAAGTTCATAATTACACAAGATCTTTTGATCATCTATTGGAATGGTTTTTCCGAACGGAGGATTAGTCAAAATGAGGTCAAATTCCTCATTTTTTATGTAATTTTTTGCTTCTTTATAATAGCTGATGGGATCCAAGGAATCTTCACAAAAAATTTTTGCTGAACCTCCACTCAAAATTTCTAAATATAATTTACAGGTGCGTGCAAGAAGTAAATCCTTATCAATACCATATAAGTTAGAAACGATCTTTTTTTTCATCTCTTGTTCATTATCATGAGAAATCCCTTGTTTCTTGCATTTTTCCCATAAATATTCTTTTATTTCCAATAGAAAGCCCCCATGACCGCAAGCCGGATCCAAAATCTTAGAATTAAGTTCCGGTTTCAAATAACTAACCATGAATTTAATGACATTAGATGGTGTAAAAAATTGGCCTCTCTCATCTTTTAAGATTTTCCCGACAAATACTTCAAAAGCATCTTTTAATACATCTGTAGAAGAATTTAATAAAGAGTATCCTTGCAATTCTTTCACGATTAGAAAAATTAACTCGTCATTTAACGTGATCTGCTCGTTTTCATTGATCACTTCCGAATATTTTTTTTTTACTTGATTTTTAAAAAATGTTTTGATCCTGCGAGCTACACTTTCTTGTTCTTCTCCTTTTCTCAAGCAAAAATCCACGTGTTCCTCCGGCTTTTTGGAAACTTCATCTATTAATTTACATGATAATAGATTAATTATCTCTTTTGAACGCGTTCGTGTATCCGTATCGGTATGTTTCAATTTACCATAAAGGTGTTGATTTATCTCATTAAACACCGTTTTCAAATTGGAACAAGCCTTTAAATCCTTCTTGAGTAATGTTTTTTCAGCTCGGTTCTTTTTTTTTATTTCCTGCATCCAAATATTTCTTGCATCTATTTTTTAATTAGTTTTCCCAGCATTTTTTCATGTTCTTTATAATAACTACTTAGATATTGTATAAAAGGTTAACTTTTTTTCTTTGGAAAAAGAATATTAAATTAAATAAAATAAACTAATGAAAATCTTACCCATGAATGAAATTAAAAATGCCTCTTCAAGAATGAAGTTATTGTGTATATTCGCAATTGCCGGAGCACTCCAATTCATTATTATCACGTTCATTGCCATGCTTGCATATCCCGATGGATATAATTTTATTGGCCATTATTTGAGTGATTTAGGAACCACCGTTACGAGAAATGGGGTTCCTAATCCTATTTCGAGAACGTTATTTGTCATTTCCTGTGTGGTTGCCGGACTTGCTCTCATTGATTTTTGGATTTTAGTTACCATGCTGTTTCGAGATACTTTACTCATGAAGGTTTTAAGCCGGATTGGATCGATTTTAGGAATCATTTCTGCCCCCTTGCTCATGCTTCTTGCTATATACGCTGCTGATACACACCTAATCGAACACGTGATTACCACGATCTATTTTTTCTTGTTATTTGCTATAGCCATAATCGTCTATTCCATCGCCATTTTGATCAACAAGAATTATTCGATTATATATTCCATCATTAGCATTGGCTTTTCAATCCTCATTCTCCTGTTCATCTTTGGATTTTTCATGTTCATGAATGTTATTATGCAAAAAATTGTCGTGTATGGCTTTTGCACTTGGACCGCCATGCTAATGATTGAAGTATGGAAATCTCTTAAATGATGGGCTCGTTAGAGAAAAATCCATTTCTTGTTTAAAACCAAATAAATTTAAAAAAAAATGCTTGCTCTGCTACAGGGATTTCATTGGAATTAAAGATCCCACCGCCTTTGATAATTTTTTACCACTATCGAGTCACGAGTTGAGGTACATTTTTTAACAGGAGTCGAATGGAAACTCCTTGACGGATTTTCTCTTGACGGATACATGCGTTTATATTATTAACTTTTTTTTATTATTATAGAGAGCAAGAAGAAAGGGTAATTTCAATAAAAAAAATAATAGGAAAACAACTTACAATAACGATTTTTCATGGATAATGGAATATATTTGACTTTCTCATTCATTAAATTTGGATTCATGAAATTTAATTTTAATTAAGTTCTGAACCTTTTGAATTCTTTAAACAATTGCTTCATGAAAGATAATTATATATAATAGTACATCCTATTCACTATTTAACATTTTAAATTTTTTAATTTGAATTAAAAATAAAGGATTATAAATGGAAAGCGATATTGAAATAAGGCATAGCAAGCTAAACATGGCAAGTTTCGGATTTGGATCCTTGTCTCGTGAATTTCTCCTCATGGCGTTCAATACTTTCGTCTTCTTCTTCTATGAAAGTGAAGTGGGCTTGAATATCTGGTATATCAGCACGGCTCTAACGATTTTCGCGATATATAACGCCATTAATGATCCGTTATTTGGATATTTAACCAATCGACCCTTTAAATTTACCCGTAAATGGGGACGACGCTTCCCATGGATTCTCATTGGAGGAATTCCTCTGGGAATTTGTTATTTTCTTTTATTTTCCCCACCTCGAGTGAATCCCCAAACTGAAACAGGAGCTTGGACCTTGTTTTTTTGGCTAATTTTTGCGACTGTTCTTTTTGATTCCTTTCATACGTTGTTTTTTGTTAATTTTCAAGCGCTTTTTCCCGATAAATTCCGCTCAGTTGATGAGAGAAGAACGGCAACGGGAATTCAAATTGCTTTAGGAGTGATAGGCGTTGCATTAGGCTCAATTTTACCTCCATTAATCATCACGTTCGGAGATTTGGAATCTTATGTTCTTCAAGCAATTGTTTGCTTGCTCGTCAGCTTGGTGACAATGCTTTTAGCCATTCCAGGATTTCGAGAAGATCCAGAAATAATTGAACGATATTTATCCAAAACTATTGAAAAAAAAGAACGAGAATCCTTTGTTAAACAAGTAATCATTGCATTCAAACAAAAATCATTCGCCTCATACATTGTTCTTTATCTCATGTATCAGACACTTGTACCTTCGATGACCGGCTCAATACCCTATGTTGTTAGATTTATTTTAGAGATGGAGGCAAGAGCAACTACGTTAATGATGGCAAGCATGCTAATAGGCACGCTAATTTCAATACCCTTTTGGGTATGGTTAGCTAAAAAGACCAATGATAATAGAAAAGTTACTATCATATCCGGCTTACTCATGGGCATATTCACGGCACCTCTAATCTTTCTTGAATCCTATATCGGAATTATTATTAACATTTTCTTTTGGGGGATTTCCCTTGGTGGATTTTGGTCAATGATATTTCCGGTAATGTCAGATCTAATCGATGAACATGTTGCTATATATGGAAAGCGAGAAGAAGGGACGCTCACGGGCATACAACAATTTTTTGGACGATTGGGTTTGATAATACAAAGTTTTAGTTTCGCCATCACCCATGAGCTAACGGGATTTGTAGAAGGTTCGGCGACTCAAACCCAGGAAGCCGTATGGGGAATTCACGTTCATTTGGCACTCGTTCCCATGATATGTATTTTATTTGGTACTCTTGTCTATTGGAAATTCTGCGAATTAAAGCCTCACAAGGTAATAGAGCATCAAGAAAGAATAAGACAATTGAAATTATAAATTACTTTTTCTTTAATTTTTTATTTTTTTTTAAGATCATTTTATTCTTAAAATATATGTTGATGTGAGACATTTCCTATTAATCTTTTTCATTTTTAAAGCATCTTTTCTTTTTACCTCACATGAAATCAAAAAATTTTGATTTTGGAGAATACATTGAATTCAAGGTACAAAAACGATTTGGTGTGATCACTCTTAACCGAGTCCATAGAGCCAATGCATTTACGATTGAGCAATTGAGAAATCTCAAAAAAGCAATTGAATTTTGCCAAGAGGAGGAGGGCATTAGAGGGATTATTCTAACTAATAATGGAGACTCTTTCAGTACGGGCATGGATTTAAAATTTATTGATGGAAGTGACCATGCCGCTGTAAAAGAATTGGAAGCCACTGCAGCGAGTGTCTGTGAGTTATTATTTAATGGAAAGCCCACCTTATGCGCAGTCAATGGACGTACCATGGGGGAGGGCGTGGTATTTTTAACATGCTGTGATTATAAAATAGCTACTAAGAATAGTTTTTTCCAAATGCCTGAGATTTATTCTGGAATCTTTCCCGGAACAGGATGCACTATCTTATTTTCAAAGATTCTTGGTATCAATTGGTCTAAAAAACTACTCATGTTTGCTCAAAAAATAGAAGCCGATAAAGCCTTAGAAATCGGATTAATTGATGAGGTTGTAGAATCACGGGATGAGTTGCTAAATAGAACATTGGAAGTAGCAAGATTTTTATCCACCAAACAGCAAACGGTTTTAAATGCAATTAAATTATGCGTGAATCATTTTCCTTCCATGTCGTATCATGAAGCATATGAGATTGAAAAAGAGGCTTCCGATTGGTATGTCCATGAAGATAAGACGAAATTCATCAAGGAATTTCGGGCAAAATTTACCTAATCACGATTTAGTTTGGTTTTTTTTTTTTTTTGCCATTCTTTTTTATTGTTTTATAATTCAAGAAGGAAAAAAAATTAGAATTTATAAAATTCTGGTCTTCTATCCTTGAAGAGGTCATTAAATTCATTTAATTTTTTATTTCTTGCTTTTTTTACATTAATTTCCACGATATCTACGTGTACTTCATTTTCAGGAGCAGAGGATAAAATGGAGCCGTCAATAGAGGTTATTTGGCTTTTACCTGTAAAGAGGAATTGATCATCACCTCGTTTTTCCAAGCCAATTCTATTAGCCGTGATGGCATGTACTCGATTTTCAAGGCATCGCGTGGTCATGGCTTTTTGGCAATAAGGGAGGACTAAATTTGCGGGATGAGCAATGACATCCGCACCTAATAATGATAACGTTCTCATGGTTTCGGGAAAGATCCAATCAAAACAGATCATCATTCCAATTTTAATGCCATTTCCCTCCACAACTCGCAAGGGCAAGTTTCCGGGTTGGAACCAGAGTTTTTCCTTATAGTACAAGTGAATTTTTCTATACACGCTTAAGACGCCTTCTTCTTTGACCATCATTGCAGAGTTATAGAGCTTAGAACCACTTTTCTCTGCGAATCCTCCAACTACCATACCATTTATCTTTTTAGCAACCTCTTGAAGAAATTCTGCCGTGGGACCATTTTTTTCTTCAGCAAGAGTCTCTGCTTCTTCCTTGGAAATAAAAGCATATCCCGTAGAAAATAATTCCGGCAATACCATTAAATCCATTTTCTTGCCCGCTATTAGTTTTCCTATTTCCTTGAAATTGGATTCTTTATCTCCAAAAATCGGGTGCGATTGAACATAACCAATTTTCATGTTTTACTATTTCCTCCTTCACTTTATAACGCGTCTCTGATTGATTTTCTGGAAGAAAATGTATAAAGCTTTTCAAATTTTATGTAATTCATGTCGATAAAAAATTTAGACGTGGGAGACCATGTTAAACTTGAAATTAAAAAAAAATTTGGCGTGATTACCTTCAATCGACCGCAAAAAGCCAATGCTTTAACTCTTCCCATGCTAAAAGATCTCGAAAAAGTCTTGAAAACTTGTCAGCTTTCCGATTCCATTGTGGGTGTCATTCTTACGGGAAAAGGTTCAAGCTTTACAACAGGCATGGATATTAATTCCATAAAGCCTAGCGATCATGCAGCTGGCTTAGATTATGAAAGAACCGCAGCATCCATAGCTGACATGTTATTCAATGGAAAGCCTTCCATCTGTGCGATAAATGGAAAGGCCATGGGGGATGGTGTGGCTTATTCTTTATGCACAGATTACCGCATCGCCGTGAGAGATAGTTATTTTCAAATGCCCGAAATCCTAATTTCCGTGTTTCCTGGGGGACGAACCGTGGCTCTCATGGCTAAAATCATAGGGATTCCGTGGACTAAACGAATATTAATGTTTGCTGAAAAGATTCCTGCTGAAATAGCATTACAAATCGGATTAATCGATGAGGTGGTCGAAAATAAAGAGGATTTGATGAAATCTGCTTTAAATAAAGCCAAGTTTATCTCTAATAAAAATAAATTTGTACTCGATCTCATAAAACTGTGCAGCAATCAATTTCTTGATAAATCTTACGCTCGAGCATATGAATTTGAAAGAGAAGCTCTCACAAACTGGTTAATGGCAAAAAATAGAGAAGACTTCTTGAATAACTTCAAGGAAAAAATCTTGAAATCTTGATATTACTTATTTACGGCCAAGAGGCTTGAATGCTCTTAATGAATTTAAACCCTGATTTTGAACTTTGACTTGCTATGATGACTTGTGTCTTTCAATCATAATGTTTAAATCTTGAGATTAGTTTATTAATCATAATTATCTATATAAATAATGATACGAAGAGAAACTATTTCTCGGAAAAAAATTGTAAATAAAAAAGCAGAGAATTAAGTCGATTATTGGAAAAAAAGGTGATCGAGAATGGGAGAAAAAGATGATTCGAAAGTATTTATTGGCAGAAAAAAATCCATGAGCTATGTACTCGCTGCGATGGTCAATCTTGGAGCAGGCAAGCCTTGTAGGCTGCTAGCACGAGGAAGATCCATCACCCGAGCTGTGGATGTGGCAGAAATTCTCATAAGAACCTTCGCACCCGGTTCAAGATATGGAGAGATTAAAATCGGGACGGAAGAAATCGAAAATGAGGACGGAACCAAATCAAACGTTAGTGCCATTGAAATTGAAATTCTGCCTCCAGAAGAAAAGTAAAGAAAGGACAATTTGAATTGAACGTGTCGCAAGCTTAAGAAAAAGAGAAAAACTAAAATACTTGGGCAAGAAAGGGAGACCTTCCGCGTTTTTTTTTTATTTATATTTTATGTTGAAACATTTTCTTTGTTTTAGCATTTGATTCATCCCTAAATGAACAATTTTTCCGTTGGGTTTACAAGAATTTGTTTAACGAGGGGGAGAATTACCTTTTGGAAAATTATCATTATAACTAAATTTAAATATGGGATTTTAAATTTTCAAGCTTTTCTTGAAAAGTTTCAATATCCTCTTTTTTAAGGGTGCTAGCATTTTTTTTATCTAACAGGTTTAAAAAATCTTGAATGAGAGGATCTTGTTGGATGATTAGTGTTTGATTTAGCGTGTTCACGCTTCGGATGAGCGCGGAATCCATTTTCTTTGGGATTCCAAGAACATCTTTTAAAATTAATACATTCTTTTTGGTATATTCTACAATGACCACATCTTCTGCAATTTGATCTTTATTTTCCTTATTGAATACTTTAAATTCACACATTTTTTATTCCCTTTGGTATAATATTTATGTTTTTTATGTCCGAAAAAATCATCCTCCTTAAAATATTTTTCAATTTTATCAAAGTGGTTTATTTCAATTAATTACAAGAAAAGTCGTGTTATAATAATAAAAAAGGAGTTGCGTTTGATTGACGTTAATTTTAATAAAAACATGATTTTTTAAATTTTATCACGATTCACTATTATACCCTTTAGAATTTTTTCTAAATCATCGCAACAAAAATTTTTAATTATATTATAGGAACTTTACTAAAGAAATTCTAAAATTTTTAAGCTATTATTAATAGACTAAATTATAACAATTAAAAGAATTTAAAATATAAATTACAGAGGAAAACAATATGGCTAGACCATACCAGAAAGCTAACATCCCGGGCCCTGAAATGGGTACCTCAGTTCATGATCCCGCAGTTATGGCAAATATATTAAAAGCACCGATAAAAAAAGTTTTCGTCATTGGTTCGGAAGCATTAAGTAAGAATTTCACGCTGGATGGCAAGCAAGTCATTGAATATTTTGCAGAAATTGCGAATAAATTAGATTGTCACGTGATATCGACGGGGCATTCATATAAGTATTTAAAAGAGAAAATTCCGGAAGAGAAGTTATTTGACATGTCTTTAATTAACATCACCAATCGGTTATCGGATAAGAATTGGCAGGGATTAGATGGCGAAGGTCAATATAGAATGGCTATTTTTGGTGGGCATCAAGTATTCTACGTGAGTCAAACATTAAGTAGGCTCAAGAATTTTACGAATTGGCTGAAAACTGTAGACTTAGACAAGTATTCCCATCCGAATGCTCGTTTTAGCTTGCCTAATTTAAGTAATGAGGATTGGAAACAATTTTTAGAAAAATTAATCGAAAAATTATAAAGTTAAAATTAATAAAGTTAAAATAAAATTAAAAGAGTTAAATTAGAAAATGAGCTTTTCTGATATTCCTGTGGATGTTGGACCTGTATACGAAGGAGAGAGAATTCGAGCAAACCAAATGTATGTGGAGCTCGGTGGACCAAAAATAGAGAAACATTTTGAGCTCGTAAAGGTTCGAGATGCTAAACAGATAAAAGATGGAGAAGTAATACTGAAAGGACCTGATCTCAAAGATATGGAAGAGGGCTCACGATATCCCATTGGTATTCTGGTAGAAGTTGCCGGAAAACAACTGGAAGAAGATTTAGAAGCAGTATTTGAGAGAAGAATTCATGAGTTTTGCAATTTTATTAATGGAGTCATGCATTTAAACCAGCGATATACCAATTGGATGCGCATTTCCAAAACGGCCGTAGCAAAAGGTTTTAATTCCTTTAAAATGCTTGGACAAGTATTAATCAGGCTCTTTAAAGCAGAACTTCCGATTATAGAACAGGCACAAGTCACGATCATCACGGATGAGAAAGAGATTGAAAAGCCTTATGAAATGGCCATGGAAACCTATTCCAAAAGAGATGAGAGAGCCCTAGGATTACACGATGAAGATGTAGACATGTTTTATGGCTGCGTGCTTTGTCAATCTTTTGCTCCCACGCACGTGTGTTGCATTACCCCCGACCGTACTTCGCTCTGTGGCTCTATCAATTGGTTCGATGCACGAGCCGCTGCTAAGGTCGACCCTAAAGGACCCATTTTTGAAATTCCTCCCGGAGAATGTTTAAATAAATTAGCAGGAGAATACACCGGCATTAATGAAACCATGAAAAAACGTTCTCTTGGAGAGTTAAGCAGAGTATATCTGTACTCGGGAATGGAATATCCGCATACCTCTTGCGGCTGCTTCGAAGCTATTGATTTTTACATTCCGGAAGTAAACGGACACGGAATCATCGATAGAAGTCATGAAGGCGTTGCAATTAATGGTTTGCCTTTCAGTGCCATGGCAAACCAAACCGGAGGGGGAAAACAGATGCCGGGATTTAATGGCATAAGCATCCAATATATCATCTCGCCTAAGTATCAGCAATATGACGGTGGAATCTCTACCGTTGTTTGGATGGGCAAATCAGTAAAGGAACGCGTTTATGATTTCTTACCAGAAGATATAAGAGACAAGATTGCCACGCAAGAAGAGGTTGCTGAACTGAGTGAATTAAAACAATGGTTAATCGAACACGATCACCCCATCGTAAAAACATGGAAAGAGGAAGTCGAAGAAGAAGAGGAAGAAGAAGCATATGCGGAAGAGGCGGGTGCTATGATTCCCATAGGGACGCAAGCCTTAACCATACCCGGAGCTGGGGGAATGGGGGGTTTCAAGATTATCTTGAAAAATTGTAAAATTCATGCAGAAGCAATCATCATTAAAAAACTCGAACCTAAAAAAAAGAAAAAATAAAAAAAAACATTCCTTTTTAATTTTTTATTTTCTTACCTTATTCTGTTTTTGATTGGTTCACGCAATTCACGGTAACGTTAACCCTTGCAAGAGAAAATTTTCTGCCTTTTCAATAGTGATTTTGAGAAAAAAGTGGTTAAAAGAAGATAAAAACAAGGTACTTCACTTAAGATGGTCCGGAATGAGTTGATTTTTTATCAAATCATCATGGGTTTCCGGTTTTCGAATGAGAACATCTTTCCCTTGAGTTAGCAACACCTCAGCTGGCCTGGGTCGCGAATTATATTGACTGCTCATGACATATCCATAGGCACCTGCATCCATTATAGCCAAGTAATCATTTTCAGAGAGTTCAGGTAGCTTTCTTTCTTTTCCCAAGATATCCCCCGATTCGCAAATGGGACCTGCTATATCATAGACCAGTTCATTTTTCTCTTTGGAGAGCTTGCAAGGGATGATGTGGTGGTATGAGCCATACATAGTAGGGCGAATCAAGGTATTAAACCCAGCATCTACGCCCGCAAATAATTTGTATCCATTATTCTTAATGGTATTGATTTGAGTGAGGAGCACGCCCGATTCTGCCGATAAATACCGACCGGGTTCTATTTTAAAATTTACACTTCCCATGGAAGTGGATAAGACAAATTCTTTAAAGGGCCTGAGCACGATATTTTTATATCCTTCTAAATCTAAAGGTTCCTCTTCAGGACGGTAAGGAATCCCCAATCCTCCCCCAAAATCAATAAATTCGAAAGAAATATCTAATTTTTCCCGCAAATTTCGTATAATGGAAAGGAATTTAATCATGGGTTGCTCGTAGTCTTTATAATTAATGATTCCCGAACCAATATGCATGTGAATGCCAAACTTGCTAAATCCCGAATTTTTAGCTCTTGTATAGGCTTCTACTACTTGCTCTTCTAAGATACCAAATTTCACGTGCTTTCCGGCAGTGATGGTGTGAGGATGGTGCCCGGCTCCAAATTCAGGATTAATCCGAAAAGAAATGGGTTTATATTCGGAAGAAGGAATATTTAATCGCTTGTAAGTTTCAATAAGTCGTTTCAATTGACTAATGCTATCTAAATTTACCATGATTTTATTTTTTATCGCATATTCGAAATCTTCGTTGGTAAACATGTTGCCCGTGTAAATTATTTGTTCCGGGGAAATTCCCGCAGCTAGACATGTAAAAATCTCGCCTCGTGAGGTGCAATCAAAATTAGCTCCCTCTGATTGCAGGATTTTCAAGACGGTTAAACTTGAATTGGCTTTGACGGCAAAATGAATATCATTATTTTCATATTCGCTATTAAGCACTTTTTTTAATTCTCTATACCGCTGTCGAATGATGTCTTCGCTGATAACATAAAGAGGCGTGCCATGTTTCTTGGCAAGTTCAAAGAGATTCATGCCAGCAAAATGTAAAAAATCACTTTTATATTCCAAATCTTTTCTTTTTAACCACCGTTCATGTTCCACGATCATCAATTCATGAAAGGTAATGAATAATGAATATCTTTGAGAGATTAGATATGCAAATACTTCATGTTTTAATTAGTTTACGACATTTTGAAGAAAATTCCTTTACTTCTTTAAATACTGGAGAGAACATTCATCATTTTTTCCCCCAGCACGAAAAAACACCGATTTGAAATTCTTAAAAGAGAAAGGTTTTAAAAGAATTAGAGCAAAATAATTAATATAAAAATATTATCTTAAAAATAAGTAAATACCACTCAGAGAATAATCATCATGGAATATAATAAATTACCAAGAAAAACGATGTTCATATATGCCGTAGGATCCATTGCTAACACCTTATTGGCTGGTATCTTCCTTCTCATGTATGTTAACTTCTTCTGGAATTATCTCGGCCTTAAACAATCCTTGTTCGTCATTGGTCAGATAATTTATGCCACGGTCAATGCTATAAATGACCCGATCACGGGAAATATCAGCGATCATACGGATGTGGATAAATGGGGCTCCCGAAGATTGATTTACATTAAATGGTTTGGACCTTTATGGGCCATATTTTTCTTTTTTATCTGGTTTCCTTGGAGCTATGATAATCAAATCATCATCTTTCTCCATTTTGTTATAAGCATTTGCATCTTTGACACGTTTCTCTCGCTGATTATAGGTCTCTACATGTCGTTAATGTCTGAAATGTCTGATAACATGGAAATGAGGTATAAGCTTTCATTTTATTCAAACATTGCCATGGCCGTCGCAGGAATTCCGGTGATTTTTGCTCAATCAATTTTTGATATAAGCCTTCAAGCATTTCAAATATTTAACGGATTTATTGCCATCATTTGCATCATTTTATACATTATTGCGGTAAAAAATCTCCATGAGAGACCAGAGTTAAGATTAGAACATAAATACACGATAATTGAAGCGATGAAAGATATATTAAAATCACGTGCTTTTCTAACGAGGACAGCTTATATTTTTTTTGGAAACATCGCAAGAGCAATGGGGTTTTCTTTTGTATTTGCGTATATCCTCATTCTAGGGAGCGGGCCATTTATTTCCTTTTATTATTTATTAATTACAATGGGAATAGGCTTTTTCTCTCAAGCAATCTGCATGAGAATGGAACCGAAATGGGGAATGCGAAAGACGATCTTAACTTTTAAATCGTTATTAATTTGCTCCAGTATCGTGAGTTTTTTTATTGTTTTGAACACGAACATGACGGCAATAATTTGGATCTGCTTGGCAGTTACCTCGCTTTTTAGCGGTTTCGGGGTATTTGATTTTGCGTTATTAACAGTTGCTATTGATGAAGACGAATTAAAGCATGGATCCAGAAGAGAAAGCATTTTTCAAGGCACGAGTTCTCTTATTTTTAAACCCGCAGACAGCATTGGTCCCATCATTGCCACTTACGTTCTTTTAGCTTTTGGGTTTATAACCGGTTCTACAGTCCAAAAAGCAACAGCCATTATAGGAATAAAATTGCTCTTATTCGTGGTACCCTCCATCATCCACGCCATTAGCTTAATTTTCATTTATCTCTTCCCCTATTATGGAGAAAAATATGAACAATTGCGCCGAGATTTAAAAGAATTACACGTTAAAAAAAAACTGAAATATGAACAGCAACGCGATTCTTCCTCTCAAATTTAGAAAGGAACCATGGATTTCGCACGAATAGGACTGCTTTTTTTATTTTCCAATTCTATTATCCACCTAAAAGAGAAAATTTAAATTTAAAAAGAACGATATTATATCATGCGTGCTCATCACAAAATAAAAGAGAACACGTTCTTTTACTTGATTAGTTTTTTATTTTTACTCTGGCTCGGATTTCTACTTGTTCTCTCCTTTTTTACGGAAAAAGTGGTAATTTTCCATGATGGATTGCACAATCAAGACGTAAGCGATCAATTTACTTCTACGTTACCATGGAATAGATATCTTGTAGAACCCTTCTATGGTCTCATGTTTTCCTTAGAAACCCATTTTGAGTACCTTATAGGGATTGTAATCTTTATCATCATATTTAGAAGCGCTTACTTCCTATTAAAACGGAGAGGTCTAAAACCTTCTGAACGGTTTCAGCTCTTAACATTTCTTTTTAAAGATTTCATGAGATCTTCATTTATTATTCTTGGGATAATGATGCTTGCTATCTTGATCATTGTAGGAATTGGTAATTTTAATAATGGATTTTTTTTCGTGAATCGATTTTGGAATCAAATCATTTACATCTCCATTCATGCGGGATTTTTAGTTCTTTTGGGCAGAATTCTTCAGTTGTTAATCAAGACCTTCCGCCATGATATAAAATTTAAATATTCTAATAAAAAGAGATACCAACGCCCCAAAAGCAGGGTTCAACTTACTTACCATTGGAGATTTGTTCGAAGAGAGTCTGTTTATTTATTTGGTACCATGTTGCTTGTCTTAGAGGCTCACATGCTTCTAATGTATACTATTTATCCCACGCACGTGATTACAACGGAATTAGAAGAAGATGAATTCTTATTCGATTTTCACGTGCACACCATCATGTCAGACGGTTGGGCCACTCCCGAAGAAAGGGTTCAATGGTATGTAGCCCATGGTATTTCAGGAGCTGCATTTTCAGATCATGATAATATTCGAGGAGCAACCATTGCAAGGAATTATGTTCAAAAGAATAATCTGGATTTCGTGGTATGGATTGCTCAAGAATGGACGGATCATGAAAATGACATTCACATGAATATCTACGGGATCGAAGAAGATATCGTTCCCTTGGAATCGCAAGTCGATGGAGGGCCTTTAGCCTTAAATGCGTCTGATATGATAAAATACGTGAAAAAGAAAGGGGGATATGTCACGGTAAATCATTATAATAGCAAATGGAACGAGAAGGAAGGAGGACTTGGCGTACCTTATACTTACGAACAACTTCGGGATTGGGGCGTGGATGGATTCGAAATAGTGAATGGTCCGAGTGTTCAAGAGGAAGAAATTAGAGATTTTTGCCTTAAAAATGGATTAATTTGCATTGGGGGGTCGGATACTCATATTAATGAGGATCTGACGACGGTTATTAAAATAAAATTGACTAATCCTGAAGATAAATCACTTGATAATATTTTCAAGAATTTACGGAGAAATACCCATGAAGTAATTGCCATTGAGCTGTATCCGAGAAAGGTCAAGTTCCCTGATATCGTCAATGATATGGGAGGGGTTGTACTTGAAAATTTCTTGGAATATCTAATTAATTTGAATTATTTCCAGATAATTTCGTGGATAGCGTGGTCTACAGGAACCTACTTGTTATTCTTTGTACTATATAAAAGATCATTAAAGATTGAAATTAAATATCTTAGAGCCAAAATCCTCTAATTAAAACCTAACAACAAGAAGTATTTTTTTTCTTTACTTTTTCCCTTGAGCATCTTGGTCAAGTGAAAATTAAAACAAGAATAAATAAATTTTTTTTAATATTTAAATATAATAGCCGGTATTATCCTCTCGGAAGTAATCGTCATCATCATCGTTTTCATCATCCTTGTCCTTATTGTTAAGAAATTTCTTATAAATGCTTCTCATGAATTTTTCTATATCTCCGTCGAAGTTTCTCAAATCATTCGGGTCAATACGGATGATTCCTCCTCGCTTTAAAGGAATGACTTTTTCGCTGTATTTTTTTTCCAATCTTTCGAGTTCTTTTCTTTTTTGGTCGAGTTCCTTTCTCATCAAGTCGGTTAATTCATTTGCGACTAATTGATCTAATTCGGAAGGGTCTAAGCTTAACAAGACTTCTGTTGAATATTCTTTAGCAACTCGTTTTATGGCTTTTTCTCTTTTTTCTTCCGGAATTTGGTCCATAGTTTCGAGTCCTAACAATCGGACGATATTTAACCAATCCAGCTGGCAAGTCCAACAATTTTCTTTATCAATCATTTTTCTATAAGGTCATTTAAACAAGTTATGGTAATGGTGTTTAAAAAAAAAAATTATTTATTATTCTTTAATAATATAAGGAAAAATTAGGGATTTAAACTTAATTCTTTTAGTAAATAAATGGCACTTGCGAATAGAAATCCGATAATTCTTGATGAAAAAGATAGTTTCTCATTTTTCAGAATTCAAAATTAAGATTAAAGGAAAATTATTTTTTTAGTTGACATGAGGCATGATTCATGGATAAATTTTTCTTTTTTTCAGTTCTGTTCGATAATTTTTTTTCCATTGGGGGTCAATTTTGTCTAGTGCCTGAAGAACTTCTTCTCTTACCCACTCATGATAATCTTTTAGCAAGTCCAGTAAGAAAGGGACGGATTCTTTATTGCCTAAATGTCCCAAAGCCCGAGCAATACCTTGTTTTTTCTCATTTAAATCTACTTCATCTTTTTTTTCCTTTAACCTCTCAAGTTTTTGAAGCAATAATTCATGTAATTTATTCTTAGAGGTTAATTGAAGCAATGCATTAAATGTAAATTCCCATTCATCTAAACTTTCTAATTTTAGATTATTTAACAAATGGGGGATGGCTTTTTTAGCTTTTAGTGAGATTAAGGCTTGAATAACCTTGATCCTGACATTTTTATCTTTCCCGGTTTTCAAAACTTCCAATAAATTTTCTGTAGCAGAAGGTTCTTCCAAAATTCCTAATGATTCCGCAGCATCCATTTGAATTTTCTTATCTTCACTTTTTAATGCTTCTTTTAAGACAGTAATGATGGTCGCTTCATATTCTTTTTTCCTTGCCAATGGAACCAATAATCTTAATGCTGCTCGTCTTATTTCGAGCTTTCTTTCATTTTTTAGCACCCATAATAAAGGAGCTAAAGCGGTTTTCCCCTCATAATTGAAGGCTAATAACTTTGCTGCTTCAATCCTAACATCCGGATCTTCGTCAGAAACGAAATAATTTTCTATTTCTTCATAATGAGTGGTATCATGTAGCCGGTTAAGAAGCCCCAGGATCTTAACCCGGGTCTCCTTATCATCTGTCAGCGAATATAAATTATGGAGTCTTTGAATTGCTTCAGTTTTTCCCATTTCATCCAAATGCTTAATCAGAGATTCTAAACCATTCAAATTAGCATTAAATTGTTTTTCTTTTAATGGCCATCATCCATTTTAAATTAAATCATTCAAAAATAAAAATCTTCCATTAATAATTTAAATTAATACCGAGTGATTTTCTTCATAATATAAAAATGAATTTATTCTATTAATGAAAATAAGAATAAAGAATATTTTCAAAAGTTCTCTATATCATTTAAAACGAAGACATTTTTTTAATAAAAATACTCTTTTAAAGAATTTTTATAATCATTTAGCGAATTAGAATAGAGCTCTGCAAATTTAAGCTTTCCATATTGCCTTAGGTTTGATTTTTCTAAGGGTCTTTTATTTTCTGAAAAGAATTTCTTAAAAGACCGCTCAAAATCCACGGCGCTCATGCTCTTTTCTTCCGCAAACTTGATTTGACCAAAATAATCGAGATAATATTCTATCATGATAATGAACCTCTTTTTTTAATTTTTATTTAAATATTTTTTTAATTAAATTAATAGTAACTTAAATTTCAAGTCATATATTTAAACCCATCCCTAAATAGCCTAATATCATGAATTTCGCATAATACGAGTGTGGAAGATATTAGTTTCATGAAGAGAAATCTTGAAAAGAAATGCTGATAAGCGCCCACATGTTCAATAAATGATGATTTAAACCATTCCAAACAAAAAATTTAAAGAAATTATCTGCTCGTCTTAAGAAGAGAAGAGTTTAAATTCTTTATATCTTAATTAAATTTGAAACAATTCGTTATAATGATTTAACATTATTCTTTTCCGAGGTGTGAAATGGCAAATCGAAAAATTGATGATAAAACCTCTTTAAATTATTTACTTCAATCGCTAAACGTTAAAGAATTAAAAGAAATTTGCAAATCAGTCAATTTAAAAGGTTATTCCAGATTAAAAAAGAATGAATTAATAGATTTTATAACAAATTCCTTAGATGAGAATGAAATCTCAATATTAATTCAGGAACAAGAAAAAAATATCATTTCGAATGAAATTGAAGTGGCCTTAAAGAAAATTAAAGGTATCGAACGAGAAAATCTAAGTTATATTAAAATCCTCAACGAAAAAAATCATGAAATAGAACTTGTTTTTAAAGGGTTTAATTGGAAAACCGTTTCCTATTTATCCATCACCGATTCAAATATCGACGACCCAGAAAGAGATTGCGATTGTAGAATCGGAGGAAATTTAGGATTTTGCAATCATTTTTGGGCAGGATTCCTTTTTTCAGCGAAAAACGGATTTTTCAAATTAAAAAATTGGACATTGACTTCTTTACCCGAAGATATTGACGATATAATTAATAATATTGAAATTAAAACCAAAACGATTGAAGAAAATGGTAAAGAGATCACTGTATATACCATGAGACTTATAAAAATAGATGATCCTTTAGCATCTCTAAATGGACAATCAGTAACTGTATATGAGAGTGAAATTACCAAAATCCAACAAAGAGAATATGAATTTGAGGGCAATATTGTATCTTATTATCTCTTGTCATTAAAAAATGTTAAGATCGGTCCAAAAATTGCAAGAAAGAGTGAATTTAGAGAAGAAAATGTGATAAAAGTTAATGAGCTAAAAGTGAGGTTAAGTGAAAAATTGTACCATAAAAACATGCCTCAGAAGGGAGACAAAATAAGTTTTAGTGGTCAATTGAATATAGATGCCTTTTTAAAAGCATATTTGATTAAAAACGTGAGAAAGATTACAAAATTCTAAAGAATTTCTCCTAAAAAGCTTGAGATGATAAATAGAATAATTTATTAGGAAAATCTAATTAAATTTCATGGAAAAATTTTTAAAATATTTAATTTTTTGAATTTACTAAATAGAGCTTAATTATAATAATTATTTATTTTCATTCTCACAAGATTTTTTTTAGAATTTTATCATCTCATGACAGTGACTATAAGAATAATATTCAATTAATTATGGGGGTAGAGCATAATTTCTGAAACATTATCTGGGTTGTTAACCGATTTTTATCAGCTTACCATGGCGAATGGCTATTTACTGAAAGGAATGGCAGATAAGCATGCTGTATTTGATTTATTTTTTCGACAAGCACCATTTAAGGGCGTATATGCGGTTTGTTATGGACTAAATAAAGCGATCAAAAACATTAGCCAAATGCAATATAAAGAGGATGACATTGAATACTTGAGAGAGCAAAAACTCTTTTCGGAAGCTTTTTTAGAGTATTTAGCAAATTGGAAGTGCGAATTAACCATTCGTTGCCTTGAGGATGGTCGCATAATATTTCCTTATGAGCCTATCATGGAAGTGGAGGGGCCTTTGATTCAATGTCAACTTATTGAGACTTATTTATTGAATTGTTTTAATTTTCCAACGTTATGCGCTACAAAAGCGAATAGGATGTGGTTAACTTCTGGAAAGCAACCCATCCTCGAATTTGGATTAAGAAGAGCTCAGGGGCCAAATGGGGGTTTAACCGCAAGCGAGGCAGCAATGGTAGGAGGATGCGTGGGAACATCAAACGTGCTGGCAGGAAAAATGCAAGGAATTCGAGTTAGTGGCACCCAAGCCCATTCATGGGTCATGGCATTCAACTCCGAATTGAAAGCATTTAGGGCATATGCAGAACTTTATCCTGATAATTGTATTTTGTTAATAGATACGTATGACATCATTGAAGGCTGCAAAAATGCGATCATTGTTGGAAAAGAACTCCAACAAAAAGGAAAGAAATTGGATGGCGTAAGAATTGATTCAGGAGATTTAGCGTATTTTAGCAGGAAAGTAAGAGAGCTTTTAGATGATGCCGGACTCACGGAAACCAAGATTGTAGCATCAAATGATATAGATGAATACGTCATTGCTGAGATCAAGCGAAATCATGGCGTCGTTGATTTGTGGGGTATAGGCACGAAATTGGCTACTTGTTATGATGATCCTGCTCTGGGAGGCGTGTATAAATTAGTAGAATTTGAAGGGAAGCCCAGATTAAAAATATCTAGTAATGTAGAGAAGACCACTATTCCTTCAAAAAAGAAATTATTTCGAATTTATGATAAAGATGATTACATGACGGGAGATATCATGGAATTGCATGATAAAGAGCACTTGGAAGAGGATTTTGTATATGATCCCTTAAATCCCTTACGTTTTTATAAAATTAAAAATCCCCATCGCGTGGAACAACTGCTTGAATTAAAAATGGAAAAGGGAAAAATCATCAAAAAATTAGGAGGATGGCGGGAAGCCCAGAAAACCATGGAACAAGATATTACCCATCTCTCAGAAGCATCCACCAGGCTATTGAATCCTCAGAAATATAAGGTTAGTATTTCCAAATCTTTACACGCTTTACGTACGAGATTAATTGAAGAATACATAGGGAATAAGAACAATAATAAATGAGGATAATTGAGCAACAAAAGGAACGGTTTTGATTTAAGAGAATAACATGAATTAGGTAAATTTTTCGAGTAAATCTTTAATGGCCTTGAATTTTTCAAAACTTTCCTCAAAATTTTCTTGTTCTAATGCATCCAAGGCTTTTCTATTTAATTGATCATATTGTATTTTCGTTTCTTCGAAAAGATATAATTCAATTAGCATGTAATTGTAAATTTTAGTCTCATTTTTCATCGTTCCAATGTTCCACTTGATGATATCTCCCATATCTGCTACGATGGTTTCAGCAGGTAATTCATCTTTAGGTTTTTGTATGACATGAAGATAATAAAGAGGAATGATATCTTCCACTACTACACCTTCAAGTTCTCCAAAATTGTTGGTAAAAGGTAATTCTGCTTCATAAAGGCCTTCAAATCCCAATTGTTTTAATCTTGAATGAGTTTTAATTATTTTCAGTTGATCCTTAAGCATGAAAATTATAGTTCTTGAAACTCTTCTTCTTAAATCGTAATTAATGACCATTTTCTCTTTTGGTGGGACATTAGTAAATTGCCAATTGAGCTCTAATCCTTCTTTCTTTAGAGATTTTTCCACCATGTTTTTTACTTCCTCGCCATTTAATTCAATTTTCTCAATTTCATAATTGAATGGGATGATATCGGAGATAATGGCTTCTTCGAGATATTCATCAAAAGGATTTTCGAATCCCGAAGCAACTTCATGGATACTTTTCTTTGATTCCTTCTCCGGGGGCTTTATTTTCATTTCTTTATTCAATTCCAAAAGTTCTCCGGAGGAACTGCGTAATAGCGTTTTATTTTTCAATTCTTCTTTAATTTCTACTCGATGTGAATCTAGCAGGGTATTAATTTCTTCCAAAAGGAGATCGGGGTCATCCGGAATTCCCTTTAAAATCTCATTTATGGAAAATTCTTCAATGAGAGGTAAAACATCTTCTTCTTCGAATGGGATTACATCTTTTAATTCCCGAGCTTTCTCTAGTAATAATTGCTGCTCTTTTTTCTCTTTTTCTTTTTTAGCCTCTAATTCTGCTTTCTCTTCCAAAATAGCTTTCTTTATCATCTCATATTTATTTTTTAAACCCTCATCTTCTAATTTTAAAGTAAGGTTAATGAGTTTATCGCACGTATTTAGAGCTCCCTTAAAATCCTTAATATTTCTTTTGTTTTCTAATTCTTTTTCATTTTTATTAATTTCTTGAAGGAGATTTTCTCTACTTTCTTCCAAATCTTTGATTTTTTCTTGGATATTCTCTTTCACGTTTAAGTATTTTTTAATTAGATCATCCCGTTCAATTTTTTTACACGACTCAAGAATTTGATCAGAGATTTTAAGGGCATCATTAAAATTCTTAGATGCCCTTAATTCTTCTAATTCTTTAGCCAAGTCCTTTATTTTAGCTAAAATTTTTACTTTTTCTTCCGTTTTTTCCCTTATTTTTACATGCTTTTCAGCTATAGCAGGCTCATTAATCTGGTTTGAAAGAAAGATGATCTTTTCACAATGATTTATAATCATTTCAAAATTCCCTTCCGCCTGAAAAGATTCAACTTCTTTTTCCAATTCTGAAATGGTTGATAAAGTTTTTTCCCGCTCTTGCTTTAATAAATCAAGAGTTTTTTCAAGATCTCGTTTAATATCTGAAAATTTCTTAAGGAGAGATGGCTCTCTTGATCGTTGAATAATTTTAAGAATTTCATCACATTTCTCAAGAGCACCTTCTAAATTTCCCTGCTTTTGATATTCTTTCAATTTAGTTTCTAATGTTTCAATTTCCTCTAGAGCAGCTTGTTTCTTTTTAAATTTTTCTAATTTATCCCTGAATTTCTTAATTAATTCAACATTTTTTATCGAACGGGAAATCTCAAAAATTTTTTCGCATGTAATTATTGCCGCATTTAAATCATTTGCTTCTTTTTGCTCCTCCAATTTTTCTTCCAATAAGCGGATTTTTCCCATGGAATCTTCAAAATCTTGCTTTGCAGAAATTATTTCCCGACGGCGGTCGTTTAACCTCTTGTTAAATACTTTATCATCATCTAACCGAATAAATTCTATAATCTCATCAACTTTCGCAATAGCATCATCAAATAATAATTTTGATTCTAAGTTTTTAACTTCATTTAACGCATTTTCTACAATTTCAATTTTCTCCTCGCTTAATTTTTCCTCAACAAAAGAAAATTTATAGTCATATCGTACTTTTTTGCCATTTATTATCTCACAGGAACTAACAATGATATTTCCATAAATATTTTTCCAACTTGAGAGTTCCGGATGAAAGCCCGCCTTTTCAATCCGTTCGGTGGCGTCAATTTTCTCCACATTTTCTATGATTTGATTTTTAAATAAATGACCATAATGTTTTTTCAAGAACGTTTTAATTTCTTCTTGACGCGAACTAAAAATATTTTTAAATTTTTCAAAAATCTCTTCTATTTGCTCACTCATGATTTCACGCAGTTATTTTTTAGTCATGGTCTAATGAATTTTTTACTCATTGTTGAATAGTTAACTTTTTAAAATCATTAAATAATGCAATGATTTTTTGATACGTTTGTAGGGATTTTTTTAAGTCTCCCTGAAAAAAAAATTGCTTTCCCTCTTCATTTAGCTCTCTAATGTTCTTTTTAAATTGTTCAACTTGCTGCTTTTTTTGCCGATTTTCTATTTTTTTTTTCTCTAAAGATTCCTTTTCATTTTTAATGGCTTTTAATAGCTCTTGATATTTTTCGACAAGATCTATTGAACTCATTTGCTTAGAGAGAGCAATTAATGATTCACAAATAGTAATGGCACTATTAAAATCATTTTCATTTCGAGCATTTTTTAATTCTGGCTCCAATCGCATTATTTCTTGCTCTATTTTCTCAAGTTCATTAATTCGTATTAATAATTCTTCATTCTTGCTCGATAATTCATTTAGTAAATCATCAAGATTATTTCCCCGTGCAAATTCAATATATTTCTTGAAATTAGAACTCTGTTCTTTCAATTGTTCTTTATTTAGTTCGTGTAAATTAAGATTTATCGATTGCTCGAGCTCCCGTATTAATTCCGATTTTTCTTCTTTTTCTCTCTTTTTAGAAATTATGGAGGAATCTTCTTCTAATTGTGCCCATTTCCTTGTCAATTCGTCATCATTTATTGAAAAAAGAATGTTCCAAGCGGTATCAAGAATAGTTAATGCTTTCCTAGCGTTATTTAACTTTACAGCTTGGAGATATTGCTTTTCGAGATCAGCTAATTCTTGCTTCATTTTCTCTCTCGTTTCAAGAAAGTCCTTCCATGTGATTTTATCCTTGTCTAATACGGTTTTCGCTGAAAGAATTTTTGTCAAATCACAAAATCTTCCATACTTCTCAATGAAATCCGCAACTAATGCATGAGCTTCTTGAATCTTGTTATTTGCTAGCAATTCTTCTTGTTGTTTTTTCAATTTCAAGCTTGTTTCTCTCGCTTTAATTACCAATTTCTGTGGATCATATTTCCCCGTGAATCTTGCAATAAATTCCTCCTCTTCTCTAATTATCAATTCGAGATTAGCCGATTTCGCCAGGCTGATGATTTCTCTCGCTGCTTGAATGGCATTATTATAATTACCAATTTGAGAATGATTTTGTTTGACTATTCTTAACTCATCTATCCTTGCGATGATATCAATTTCTTTTCTGTGCTTGAGTTCTTTAATGCGATCAATTAAATTTTCTTGGTCCCTTACTAATGCTTGATCTTCAATAGCTCGAGCCAGTTCAATGATTTCTCTTACTCTTGCGATTGCAGTATCATAATTCTCCGTTTCAATGAGATATTCTATTTCCTCTTTCATTTCATTGATCTTGGAAAGAACGGGATTTACTTTATTCTCTTGCTTTTTAAGATGCGCCATTAATTCTTCTTTAGAAAAATCGAAATTCTCCAAAAATTCTGCTGTTTCAAATCCTGACTCAATAGTTATGTTCCTTAGGATCTTCTTTTCAGGAAATTCTTCCAAAAATAATGCTCGAATATTTGGAATATAAATTTTTAAACTATTAGCAACATTCTTTCCAATCCAGATATACATTTTTTTCTTATTATAAACATAAACTGCTAGAATATTATATAAAGAGAATAATTCTAGAGGAGCCACGTTAGAGCTCATCTTGTTAAATGCTCCTGAATAATTTAGATTATAAATTTCTAAATCTTGCGCTCCCAAGCTCCATACCTTCTTTTAATTGCTATTTTTAATTAATAATTTTCCCTAATGAATTATAATCATTAACAAATAAATAATATTTATTTTTGTATTTTCTCTTTAAGCAAGCAATTTAGATCTTAAAAAAAAAATGAGGAACAAGCACCTTGTTCTTTAAACTAATTTTTAATGAAGGAATATTCCTTTCTAGGTTTGCCTCCCATCGTACTCTTACTCTTGGTTTCCTTAATGATACCTTCTGCGAGAAGTGAATCCAATATTTCTCTTAATTTGGTACCACTAATTTTAGATTTTAGTCCAATCTCTCTCGTACTAATGCCTTCATTTTCTTGGATGATGTTTATTACCCGTTTAACGGACTCTGGATGTTCCATTTTTACTCGTTTCATGACCGTTTTAATCCGAAGGAATTTTTTGACCGTTTTTACTAAATGGGAATCCGTAAATCCGTTGAAATGAAAAAAGTTTTCGTCTAAATAGATAATGGAATTAAAATAAAGATCATCTATTAACAAGATACCATTGTTGGCAATGATATCATTATATCGGAGTAATTGGCACGTTTTTTCTTCCGTCTCAATGATGGTTAATCGTATTCTTCTTAAAATATTCGTGATTAGTTCAAAATAGTTAGTTATTTCAATAAAATCCCGAGTGGAATAATACAATTCGATTTTAACTCCCCGCAAATAAGCTTCATGGAGAGCGCCCTCGATGTTTTTCAAAAAAGTAGGAGGTAAAGAAGACATGCATATCTCTTCTCTTGCATTTTTAATTAACTTAATAATATTTTCCATGGCCAGATTCACGTCGGAATAATGATAAAATGTTAAATGTTTATAACATGCCCCTCTCTCACTTTCTTCGGCTTTTAAATATTCTTCAAGGGCATTAATTTGTTCTTGATATCTTTTATAACGATCCTCCAAGATTCTATTTAACGCAATTTTCGGATCTATACGATGATATTGTTTATCTTTTCCTTTAGAAGAAAAAATTAATCCTTTTTCCTCTAAAACGGACATGTTATAATTAACTTGAGCGTATGAATAATGTAATGCCTCCTTTATTTCATTAATCGTGGCGGTTATATTTCTTAGGATGAATTCATATAGATGGATTTGAATGTCGGACAAACCAATCTCACTTAAATACCTCCAGAGCTGTTTTAGCATGATTAATTTTTCAACTCTCTTGGTTAAGAAAGTAGTATGTGACTCGAATTAAAATTTTGTTTCAAAATCCACGAGTTATTTATGCGTATCATTCTAATCATTTCTTGTTAAAAAATTTATCTTAAAATAAATCAAAAAAAAAAATAAAAAAAGTAAAAAGGGAAAAATAATGGCACAATGTAAGGATTGCAAGCATTATAAGCCTATAGATGAGACGAAAGGAGATTGCTTCGGACATGAAGTCCCCGCCACTTTAGACGCTAAATTTTGCCCGGCAAATGCGTTTACGCCCCGTGGATAATTGTCATCCATGGCGGTATTATTACCGATCATTTACTAAAAATGAGCGTGAAAAGCATGAATAAAAAATCATTACTATTAAGCGTGATCTTAGGTATCGCCTCTTGGATTTGGGCATTCCTGATTGTCGGAGCCGCCTTTTTCGATTATTCTACAAATCAACCCATTCCTAATCCAAATATTCAATTGTACATTTCCTTGCTCATCGTTAATGCCCTTGTTTCTCTGTTTGTCCTCCTCCTCTATTTATGGAAATATGAATCAAAACACCCGATTATTGCCGATTCTTGGGCTATTGATGCAATAGTGCTCGGTAGCATTGTTTGCGGTTTAAATTTTTTATTAGATGCTTTGTTCTTCGGAGTATTTCAAAACAGGAATCTTATTTCTTATTTCTGGTTAGAAACCACCACTGGATATTTTTATCCCCTCATGATCTTGGAAACCTATATTCTCGCATATCTACTCTATGGCAGAAAAAAATAATTTTCAATAATTTTAATTCTTTTTTTTATTTTATTAATGCTTTATTGATTTTCAAGAACCGCGAGACTTTATATGGTAAACTAACAAAAAAATGGAAAAAAAATTCCTTGCGAACTAAAGTTCGCTTCTAATCACTAAAATTTTTTCCTTTAATTATAAGATGGATTATATCAAGGGAAAAAAAAAATAAAAAATAAAGAAAATTTAAAGTTTGGATTCTATTAATTCTGCTCGAATGGATTTGATCTTATCAGGTGTCAAATCATACCATTTATAAAAAATTATCGCTCCAAGAAGCAAGGCGACTGCTGGAATGAGAGCTAAATGCATTCTAATTCCCAATAGTGCCAACGGTGTTTGCTCTTCCACCTCCGGATTAAATCCCGTGGTTACGTGAATGAACGCTAACACGAATGATTGAAAAACGCCGGCAAATCGCCCTAAGAAAAATTTCACGCCAAAATACGTGCCTTCTCTACGTTCGCCATCCAAGACCACGTTCTCATCTAAAACATCGGCAAAAATCGCATCTTGCATGACAAAATAAATCCCCCCTCCTAACCCGATAAATGCTCCAATAAAGGCCGCTATGAGGACCGAATTCGCAAAAAATAATGGCAACGTGGCTAAGGCCATTGCAATAGAACCAATGAACGTCATTTTCCTGTTATCATTTATTTTATGAGACACTTTGATCCAGAGCGGAATGGTGCTCAAGCTCACGATGATGTAACCTAACATGATAATGAGAAACACGTCCGGATCTTCTCTCAAATTATACCTGATGAAATAATTCAAGGAAGCAATTAATAATCCTGTCAAAATTGTATAAGTGAAATGCAATAAAATGAGCAATAAGAAATTCTTCTTTTTTAACGTTTCAGCAAGAGCTTTAATGAAGCTCACCCTCTTTCCCCGCATTTCCCATGTTGTAAGATACTCTTCTATTATCTCCTTACTTTCTACGTGCCCTGGCAACATTAAAGCGCCCACGATGACGGCAATAATACCCAAAATAATTGCTTGGGTTATATAAGATTGCTTGTTTCCATACTCCACGAAAAGCGGGGGAACAACCATTCCTAAAACCAATCCAATGATTCCCCAAAAAGCTTTCGTGCCCGACACTTTTCTACGCTCCTTATAATCCCGAAATTTAAAAGGAAATAAGGCTTCAGAAGATACGTCCCAAATCGTGTAGAACATGTCATACGCAATTAAAATGATTAACAAATAGATAAAAATTGACCATCCTCCCATGACATCCGCAGCTGGTGGAGTAAACAAAAAAATGTATAAAATACCCCATGGAAAAATGGCCATCGCCACAAAAGGAAACCTACGCCCCCATTTTCGAGTAAATCTATAAGGCCTATCCATTAGACTGCCCAAAAGAGGATCGTTTATCGCATCCCAAACGCTATAAATCGAGAAAACAATCGCAAGCAACACCACGTTCAATAAAACCTCCGTTTCGTAGAAAAAGAACACGTAGGCGCCAAACGCACCCGTATTGAAATTAATAAGCCCTTGGGATAAACTATAGGAATTAATTTCAAGAAAACCATGAGTCTCGTGTTTTAGCTCCTCATCTTTACTCATTTTAATCTCCCTCTATAGTATCTTTTTTCATGTTTATCATGCTGAATTCATACTTGAACCTGCAATTATTAATTTTAATTTGATGCCATGTAATATAAATAGTTTAAATTTCATTTCTAAAAAGGCTTACTCGGAATTAACAAGCGAATGTTCTTCAAGTTTCATGAGTTTAATCTTTCTTTCAAGCGGATTTATCTATTATTCCCGAATTTGAATAAAAAAATTAAAAGCCATTCCCAAAATTTCAAACCTAATTCATAAAGGGTGTATTGAATCTCCGAGTTTTATCACCTTTAACAAATTTTTTAGAACCTTTAAAAAAAATTATAATAACTCGCTCGCGTCTCATCATGAATTAGAAAAAACGAATCCTTCCTATTTAAATGCCCCCCATATTTTTAAAAAAGAAGGCGCCTAATCTTTAAATAGAAAACTTTCCTAATTATAATAATATTATTATAAGTTGGAATATCTTTTTAAATAAATCACTGCTTAAGTTGAATAATTACATTATTTATTAAAATTTATGGTGGAACTTAATAATGTATCATCTCGATAGTGAAGAAGAATATTTAAACACGCCTTACTACCGAAAAACCTTCAGTGTTTGCCCTGAATGCCTCGAAAGAATCCCCGCCGAAGTCGTCGAAGAAAATGGCGAAATCTGGATGAAAAAAAAATGCAATGAACACGGAGAATTTAAAGATAAAATATCTTCTAGCTCAAAATACTACAAGTGGACTCATTATAAAAGAAAAGACAAAAACGGGAAAATTATCTGGCAATTTCTGAAAAATGGTGAAGCAAATCCTCCAGATTTAATCGGTGATGACCCCAGAGGCTGCCCTTATAATTGCGGCCTCTGTCAAGAACATTTATCCACGTGCTCACTCGCCTTAATTGATTTAACCAATCGCTGTAATTTCAACTGCCATTTCTGCTTTGCTAATGTTAAGCAATCTGGCTATTGGATTGAACCCAGTCTCGAAGAAATTGAGAGAATCATGGACCACTTCAGAAATAAGCCCATACCACCTCCCGCCATCATGTTCTCGGGCGGGGAACCCACCGTCAGAAAAGATTTTCCTGAGATCTGCAAAATGGCAAAAGATAAAGGATTTAAAGAAGTCATCGTGGCTACCAATGGCTATGGATTCCAAAGAAAGAACGGGGGATTAGAGTGGACGAAAAAAGTATATGAAATGGGTTTGGACACGTTATACTTGCAATTTGATGGCATCAATAACGCCACGCTCGAAAAAGTGCGGGGTATTAAGAATCTCATGGAATACAAAATGCGGGTGGTGGAAAATTGCCGGAAAGTGGGATTGTCCTCCATTAATTTAGTAGCCACCGTAGTTAAGGGCATTACGGACATTGAAATCGGAAACATCATTCAGTTTGCCTTAGACAACATTGACGTGGTGCGCGGAATTACTTTTCAGCCCGTATCATTGTGCGGAAGGATTACAGTGGAGGAAATGGAGGATTTGAGAATTACCAATGCGGATGTAATTAAGGAAATTGAGCGTCAAACAGGTGGAGCTATTAGTATGGACGATGCGTGGTATCCGCTAACAACGATAGTGGAATTCGGGAGAGCAATTGCTTACTTAGCAGATGTAGAACCCGTCGAATTCACGTGTCATCCGGATTGTGGTTTTGCCACCTATATGGTCACGGAGCCTGACAGCAATAAGATGGTACCCATTACGGATTATTTTGATCCCTTGAAGATTGTAGATTTTAGCAATCGATTTTGGGAGAGGATTAAGCATCGGGAGAAAGAGCCCATTAGATTCTTTGAGGGGATTCTGGGCGATTTTGGAAAAACCTTAGATAAAGGCTTACAATTTCTTGACAAGACCCAATTGAGGGCACGATTCTTGCTTGGAATTTTACAATACACCAAGAAGCCCGGCAAGTTAATGGAAATGTTTAGCAGGTTATTATTGAATGGCGATTGGGAGAGCATTAGTTCCTTCACTCACGGCACGCTACTCCTCTCTTCCATGCATTTCCAGGATGCATATAACATGGATCTTGATCGGGTTAAACGATGTATAGTACATTTTGGAGTTGCCATGCCGGATGGTTCCGTGAGAGAGATTCCTTTCTGTACGATGAATACTCTCCATCGTCCTATCATAGAGAATATCATAAAGATGGAAGCCACGGAGAAAATTAAGAGTGAATTTGACACGACCACGGGGCAATTAAATGTTGAGATAGAAGTTGCGAGAAATGGAGGAGAAAAGAAAAAGAAATAAGGTAAAGGTGAAGAAAACGTGTCGCAAAAGATAATAGAGAAGGATGGGTTAAAAATAAGACAATTAACGGAGTTAAGGACGAACACGGCGAAGGAACACATGGATGCAATGTTGAAACGGGTGGAATATTTCAAGCAGAAGAATTTAGAGAAATCTCAATTTAATAGCTTTATCCAGAACACGGTTGTAAAGGGGTTAAGTACTCTCCTGAGTTTAAAAACCAATATAGATAAAGCGATTGGGGAGAAAAATTTAGAAAAGTTTCATGATATTATTGAAAATATTTTGTTATTTGGTTTATAAATTTTTATTTTTATTTCATCCTTTAATTTTCCCTTTATTTTTTCATTTTTTTTCTTTCTTTTTATTTTGGATATTGCTATTTTTTTAGATTACAAGTTTTTATTTTTAATTATAATTTCCATTAATTAAGCACCATTCATGAAATGCAGTTCTTTTTTATCATGAAAGATTTAATTATTCATTAGAAGATATTGATAAACCAAATGGTAAGTAAAATAATATTATGAAACAAAAAAGCTCATGGGGCCCATTAAGAGAATAAAAACTATTGATACCATTCGCGGTTTAAGCATGTTATGGATGTTCATTGGGCATTTAAGTGGGTGGTGGATGGCGGAAGAGGACATGTACATTGCGCATTTACTTTTTGCAATATTTGACCCTATTGGGGCGTCCGCTTTCATTTTTATTTCAGGGATTAGTACGTGTTTTTCCGTGCGGAATCGGCAAGAAAAATCAAAGATTTTAGAGGATTTTAATAGTAATAATATCATTAGAAAAGAATATTTCATTCGGGCTTTTTTAATATTTGGCCTGGCCATGGCGTATAACTTGGTGGTGGCTTTTTTTTACGGGGATATGAGAAAAATCTGGAGTTGGTTCGTTTTATTGACGATTGCGGTTTCTTTATTTTTAACGTGGCCCTTATTGAACAAATCGATCATTACCCGGATCCTCGTCATTATCCTTGTTCTCATTGGAAACCAAATCTTATTAATCTACTTATTACCTTATCAGAACGAGAAAAGCATGCGAGGAATACTTTTTTACCTTCTCTATAATTCTTTAGATTTGGATTTCATACTAGGTTTTTTTCCGTTCTTTCTATTGGGCACTATCATTGGAGATTTACTTCATGGTATTTATAATAATGAAGATATTCTCGAGAGGAGGGAAAGCTTAAAGATAAAAATTCTATATCCTTCGCTCTTCATTGCCCCTTGTTTATTACTCTTTGGCATGGTATTTCAATTGCGGTTAGGAGATATCTATGGGCACGGTACGGAGTTATTTAATTTTCCCGATTTTTTGATTAGTCGAAGTTTTTCTTGGTTCGTGTATACCTTTGGCATTTTACTTTTATTGAGTACGAGCTTGTTAGTGCTCGAAGAGGCAGGAGCGTTTGATAATGAAAAGAATGGTAGATTTTTGTTTTACTTTTCATATTATTCATTGACCGTGTATCTTGCCCATAATATTTTATTTTTTTTATTCTTGGGTCGATTTCAAGCGACAGAAATATGGTTTCCCATCTTTCTGACAATTATCATGGTGTGGTTTCTATTAAGAGCACTTTATCGTTCGAAATGGAGGACCTACTTATCTCTAAAAATTCAAATTGGAAGACTGAGTTCTTATTTAGCTCGTCTATAGAATAATTAATGATTTAATCCTTTTTGGTGATTCGGGATCTCTTTTTTTGGTGATTAAACTGGATTCTTTTATAACCAAAAGCGAAAAAAGAAATAACATCCAAGCTGGTAAAAACAATTAATATCCCAAAATTTCGAAAATCTGTACTAATTTAAAGCATGAAGTGGTCGCCGTGTGTTGGGAATTTTCTTTCTAAGAAGAACTGATAATTTTGGTGAAGGGTTATCTTTAACTTTTCTCGAGTTTTTAGGCCAAATAGGGCGAATTTTATTATCAAGAATAGCGAGAGAAAGATAATTTGATATTAAACTACTTAAAAATCGTGCTCAATAATTATTAGGTATAAAATACCATCCTTTTCAAGGAAGTATTAAATGATCTAATCGATATAACACCGAGAAAAAGGATAATTGTAAAATAAAAAGAGTTATTAAAAAAAAGATTCAAAATCTTTTTCTTGGTCGCGGAGGAATGTAATACACGTTGGGATCCGTTCCTTTTTCGGGCAAGAGAACAAATGTTTTTAATTCAACAAGTAATTGAGAAATCTTACATTCTTTATCGTTTATATCCCCAAAATAGATCGCCTGCCCCTCACAGCAAGTCACGCAAAACGGTTCAAGACCTTGTTCTACACGGTGCACGCAAAAATTGCATTTTTCGGCAACGCTCATCACATCATTGAATTTAATGATTCCGTAAGGACAAGCATTCAGGCATAATTGGCAACCGTCACAATGTTCTTTAAGGATGACAACAATTCCGTCTTCCCTTTTTTGAATTGCATCCACCGGACAGGCTGAAACGCATGGAGGATTGCTACAATGATTGCAAAGCTTGGGTAAAAAGTCCATGGTGAGTTCGGGAAATTTCCCTTGTGGTGTGTCTTTGTTAGGAGTATTTAAGGTTTCTACTTCGATCCAATGATAAGGAGTATTATTTTCTTTTATGCAGGCGATCGTGCAGCAATCGCAGCCGATACACCTGTTTTGATCTATGATCATGACAAATTTCTTTTTCATTTTTAAACTCCTTCCTCCTTTTTAATTATTTCTACCGCCACATCATTCATGTGCATGTTGGGTTCATAGATTTTATTTTGTACGGGATTAATGATATCGTGAGTTAAATGATTGACGCTTCCTTTTTTGAATTGATCGATCCACCATCCTTCTGTTATATTTATAACTCCCGGGCCGACGCTTTCAGTGAGCTTCGCTTTTAATATCATCCGGCCTCTATCATTAAAAACAATTACCTCATCACCATCTTGAATGTTTCGAGCCACCGCATCAATGGGATTTATCTCCACGAAAGGTTCTGAAGAAAGGTCTTTAATGGGGGACACGTTTGCAAACATGGAATGAGTTCTGTAGCGCGTGTGGCCTTGAATGAAGGTTAATGGATATTTTGTCTTTTTTGAGCCAATCGGTGCTTCGATTGGTTCCAAATAAACAGGTAAAGCTTGGCCATCTTCTACTAACTGTTCCGCATATAGTTCAATTTTTCCCGAAGGAGTGGAGAAATTTAGGGGAAAGTTACTTCCTTCGGGAAGTTCTCTCAATAATTTTGCTGAATTTTTTAATGTTTCCCGAGTAATTCCTTCTAAAGAAGGATGATCCATGATTAAGTCGATCATTCCTTCTTCGCCTCCTTTAAAATATTCTCCAAAACCCATTCTTTCTGCGAGTTCTTTAACGATGGTCACATCGGATTTTGATTCGTATAAAGGTTCAATAATTTTTTGCTGTAATTGAAGGTAGGGATAAGGATGGGGGAGAAAATCGGAAAACTCATAGAAAGAACAAACGGGAAGCACTATGTCAGCATATCGAGCACTGGGTGTCATGAATAATTCCGTTTGAACTATGAATTCTAATTTAGGATAAAATTCCTTTATTAGTTTATTACAATTAACACATTGATTCAAAAAATTGATAAAGGCAAACCATGCTGCCCGAATGGGATAGGGTTTTCCCGAAATCACGGCATCATAAAGGTTTAAAATACCTAATCGATGGAAAGAGGGCTTGTCCGGAACGGCTTTTAAAAAGGGATCCCAATTAAGAACAGCGGGCACGTATCCCGAAGTAAATGACGTGGACACGTTTCCGGTAATGCTTGCTACGGTTGCCATGCTCCTTAATGAGATGTCTCCATGATATGTTCGAGTAAATCCCATGTAAGTATAGAACGTGGTATTTTTTGTCAAACCGATTTTTTCTCCTAATTTTCTGATCAATGAGGCAGGTACACCCGTGATTTCTTCTGTTTTTTCTGGCGTGTATTCTTTTGCAAGGTCCATGAGGAGTTGTAATACTGGTTTGCATTTTATTCCATTAATTTCGAACTCTCTTGTTAGGCGGGCGTCCATCACGTTGCTTCTTCGAACCTTTTTAGCACTATCGCTTTTTTCATCCCAGATGATATAGGCATTCGCTTTTTTCTCGCCTATATCCTTACCTCTTAAGAGTTTTCCATTGTCCAACCTCACTAAATACGGTCCATTGGTATGCTGTCGAATAAAATCCACGTCATGAAGATTTTTTTCAAAAATCACGTTCATTAATCCTAAAGCAAGTGCGCTATCCGTTGAAGGCTTCAGTCCGATATATTCATCTGCTTTTGAGGCAGTTACCGTGAACCTGGGATCAATCACGACGACTTGCGTGCCGATTTCTCGAGCTTCTAATATTTTTCTCATGGTCTGTAAGGGCATGCTCTCGGCAGGATTCGTGCCCCACACGATTAATAGATCGGGGTATTGTCTCTGCCAGAATTTTCCAAACAAGTAAATATAGGGAAAATGACTGCCAAAAATGATTCGGCTTCCACAAGGGAGGCCTGCATCGCCGTATCCCCACGCACTTACTCGAGTTGATTGTGTTAAGCTTGCAATTCTCAAATATGCCCCAAATTTCGTGGTACCTGCTCCCGGCCCTCCTAAGACCCATCCTATCGATCGCCATCCATGTTTGTCCGCTATTTTACGAAAATTTTGGATGATGATGTCATATGCCTCCTCCCACGAAATGCGTTCAAATTTTCCTTCCCCTCGCGCTCCCACGCGTTTTAAAGGATATTTTAACCTATCAGGATGATATGTAATATCTATACTTGCTAAACCTCTCAAGCATATTCTTTTGTCTCTTTCATTCGGAAAATCTGCCGGTTCTACTTTTATAATTCTTCCATCTTTCACGTGAGCTAAAATACCACAGCAATCAATGCCACAATGAGCCGGACATGCCGTTCTGATTATTTTTAATTCAGCGTCTTTCATTAAAAAGAAACCTCGTGGCTAAATTTAATTCATTTTCATTATAATTGAAATAGCAATATATTTCTCTATAATGCATGTTTTCTATTTTAAATTTATTTCCTATTCATTTCCGTTATTACTAATTTAGAGGAGTGTTAATTTTTTATTTTTAACTGAATCTTAAAAATCTTTAAAGATCCCCCGACGGAAAACGTATCTGTCCCCCCTTGAATCTTGTCGAAAAGCGAGTGACCCCGTTCTACAGCGGGTTAAAACATTCTCATGCTGAAAGGGCATGAAAATAATCATTATTGTGGGATATAACTTCTATGAATTAATCCGCCATGACTTGAGACGGGATTGAGTGAATTTTTGTCGGTTATCGATAAATGACCTTTAAATTTCCATCAATTTTAGACAATCAAAAATGGGCTCAATTGAAATGAAAATAGATTCTAAAGTTTTCAATAAAAAAAGAAAAATAATAATTATTGGAGAATCCGGTTTCGTTCCAGTAAGATTCATGTTAATTAAAATTGCTCCTTCCTTAATGAATCATGTATCATGGAAAAATAAAAATTTAAAGAAAAATTTTAAAAAAGATAAATTCTTGGAAGATATTTTTTTATAATCTTTTTCTTAATCATAAGGATAAGTAAGATATATTAAGTTTTATCTCTTTTTCTCGTATTAAGGTACATAATTTTAATATTTTTATGAAGGAATTTTTATGAGGGTGTTTTTAAGTTTATAATTTGGCTTGCTTTTTAAGTTTTTTAAATCTCATGCCGACAAAACTCTCAATTATATCACATCTGATTTCGTCGCCCTTTCGGAAAATCACG
>JALGVJ010000065.1 GCA_029838195.1 Promethearchaeota archaeon | reverse complement strand
GAAGAAGTAATAAGACAGCTAAGAAACCAATTAAGCGCTGCCATGCGGGAAATAAGCGCTATTGGTCGGGCAAGAAGCAAGCAATACAGGGAATTTGACGTGGATGTGAATAAGTATATTCGACAAAAAGCAAAAAAAGGCGGGGGCGCAATTTAGTCGGAGGTGAGATTAATTTGCTACCTCATAAAAAAAAATAAATAAAAGGGTCATGACCTCAGAACTTTAATAGAATTTCATAAAATAACGCTTTCCTAAATAAAATAGACTTTAAAAAATACCTAAATATTTATTCCTTGCTTTTTCTTAATATTGTATAAAAACATATATATAAATAAATTATTATTAATAACCTATAGACCAATTTAAAAATTATTTGTAAAAGGAGTGAATAGAATATGGGAGAAGAATCTTCGGGCGATATCCTAACCATTGAAAAACATGAAGGGCGTAGAAAATGCCCCAAATGTAATAATGAAAATCCTCACATGATCTATGAATCGGTTGATAAAAGCCAAATTATTATGGATTACCCCCGCGTGTATGGAAAAAAATATAAATGTGGCCAATGCGGAGCAGAATGGAGAGAAGTTTAGGATGGATCTTTCTGTTCAATTAAAGGTTAGGATAACAATAATTAAAGTTTTTCATTTTAACTTTTCTATTTTTTAAATTAAAAGAACCATTCATTCCAAAATCGTTCAATCCTTTTTTTCAGAGAAAATCCAAATAATTTCCTGCTTTTAATGAGTTCAGAAAAAAGGATTACCTTAAAAATACAATTATTTCTCACGAACAACTCTCTCTTTCAAAATCTTTTCTTTTTAAAAAGTAAGTATATACAATAAAATCATTATATTAAAAATACATGAAGTTTTTTTATCAAATAACATTGAGAATATCATGATTTATTAAGAATTCATAGCACGATTCTATCGATAATGCAATAAATCATTCCCATGGTTATCAAAAAATTATACATTTTTAATTATTTGAAACTTCTGGAAAAAAAATTTATTTTTTTAAAATTTTAAATCATGAGCGTGTATCATTATGCCAAGCGATTCTAATTCTATCACGAGTAATGATATTAACTCCGATTTGATTAAAGATCTTCTTGAAAGCGATGATGCAAGTACGTTATTTACTTGCTTCCACTGCGGAAAATGCACATCCGCCTGTCCGGTGGCAGAACAATTTCCGTATAATCCTCATCAGATTGTAAAGTTGGGAAGTCGTGGAATCAAGGAGCGCGTGATTGAAGATCAGGTGCTCCGATATTGCTTGACGTGCAGGACATGCCAGGAATACTGCCCACAAGGAGTAGATTTCATAGAATTCATTAAGAAAGCGAGGAGATATTTAATAAACGAAGGCGGACTATATGAAGAGACGCATGACGGGATTTTAACGATCATTACCGAACTTCAGGCAAAAAGTTCAAGTGGGTTTAAAATAACCAAGGAAATGATTCCTAAAGGGCAGGAAATTGCTCATGAAGGGAAGGTTGCGTATTTTTTTGGGTGTTTACCCGTTTTGGACGTGGTTTTTGATTATTTGGATGTTAATTTGATGGAAATATTGCGCAACACAGTTGGGATATTAAGCACCATATTAGAAACGCCTCCCGTTTTAATAGAAGGCATTAAATGTTGTGGTCATGATGCTCTTTGGAAGGGGCATCATGAAACGTTTAAGAAATTGGCTGAACATAATGTAAAATTAATCAATGAATTGGGTATTGAGACCATAGTTACTACTTGTGCGGAGTGTTATCGCACGTTAAAAATGGATTATCCTAAATATGTCAAGGATATTAATTTTAATGTGATTCATCTTTCTGAACTCATTGAGGAAAAGTTGAGAAAGAATGAACTTCAATTACCTGAAACCTTTCATGAAAAGGTTACGTATCATGATCCTTGTAGATTGGGGAGGCACATGAAGATTTACGAGCCTCCTCGAGAAATTTTAACTGCCATGCAAAAAAATGGCATCATTTTTAAAGAGATGGAAAGAATCAAGGAGAATGCTCCTTGTTGCGGGGTGAGTTGTTTCATAAATTGTAATGACATGTCAAAAGCTCTACAAGTAGATAGATTGATGGAGGCGAAAGAGGTGGCTAATTTATTGGTAACAACCTGCCCCAAGTGTCAAATTCATTACAAGTGCCTTCTTCATGAAAAGAAAGAAAAGAATGACGAGTTTGCCAATTTAAAAATAACTGATCTTACAAATTTAATTGCTAAATTAATGGGCTTGGGAAGCTCAGAGGGAGCCAAGGGGTGAGTGAAGCTAATGGAAAATAAAACTCCAGAATTGCAATCCGTATTGATCGTGGGTGCTGGAATAGCAGGATGTAAAGCGGCGTTAGATTTAGCGAAATCCAATTTAAAGATATATCTAGTAGAGACTAGACATTCTGTGGAAGAAGCAATTAAAAGCTCCGAACTCGGATTTCAGGTTAAGGATTGTTCGATGTGCCTCCTTGTTCCTAAGCTCTTAGGAGTGAAAGACCATCCGAATATTGAATTAATAACGAATGCGGATGTAATTAGTTTAGAAGGAAAGCCAGGGCATTTTCAAGCAGTAATAAGAAAAGGAGAGCAAAAAGGCGAAGGAAAAGAATGCGAATCATGTGAAATTTGCATGGAGGAGATAATTGATCAAGCATCCTTTAAACTAGATAACACGATGAGCAATGAGTTAAAACAAATTTATCCCCAATTTCCCGAGACCATGGCTCTAAAAATATTATTAGAACCTAGATACATCCCACCATGCGAACATGAATGTCCTGCTCATGTAGAAGCTCAAGAATATAATTCATTAATTGCAAAGAAATATTTTAAAGAAAGCCTAGAAGTGATTAAAGAGCGCTGTCCACTTCCTTCCAGTATCGGACGGATTTGTAATCATCCTTGCGAAGCGGCGTGCAATAGAGGCGAGATTGATGAGCCCGTTAATATTTGTGGGCTAAAAAGATTCGTAGCAGATCACGTGAGAGAACATTTTAAAGAAGAACCCCGCTTCATTGAGGAGAAGAAAAATAAAAAAGTGGCAGTAGTGGGGTCAGGTCCTTCGGGATTGACCGTTGCATATCAATTAGCCCGGAGGGGATATGACGTGACGATATTTGAAAAGGAGTCTGTTGCGGGGGGCATGTTGAGATTAGGAGTACCAAATTATCGTTTACCTCCCGAAATTATTGAGCAAGATATTAATCACATCAAGAGTTACGGAGTTAATATAAAGACAAATACGCCCGTTGGAGATTCAGGTTTATCCTTAGAGCAATTGAGAAAAGAATTTCATGCTATCTACCTGGGAGTGGGGCTACAAAAGAGTAGAAAGTTGAATATTGAAGGAGAAGACTTGGAAAACATAGAATATGCCATTGATTTCTTGAAAAAGTGTAGCTTGGGAGAAAAAGTAGAAGTAAAAAAGAAAGTAATAGTTATCGGAGGTGGAGATGTTGCCATCGACGTTGCTAGGAGCGCATTAAGAAAAGGGGCAGAACAAGTACAACTCATCATGCTTGAATCCGAAGATATCATTCCAGCTCAACCGTGGGAAGTCCAAGAAGCAAAAGAAGAAGGTATCATTTTTAACACGAGTCGAGGTCCCAAACGTTTTGTAGGGGAAAATGGGAAAGTAAAAGGTGTAGAAACTCTAATTTGTAGCTCCGTATTTGATGAACAAGGACGATTTAATCCAGTTTTAGAAGCTTGTACGGAAGAGATTTTCGAAGGCGATATGGTCATTGTATCCATAGGTCAAGCTGCTGATCTTGAATTTTTAAACAACAAAATTGAAATTTCTCGGGGAATTGTTGTCGATGACAATTTTCAAACCTCCATAGAAGGCGTATTTGCCGGAGGAGAAGTGGTTGCGGGACCGGGTTCTGCAATTAAAGCAATAGCTAGTGGAAATAAGGTTGCCGCCATAATTGACAAGTATCTTAAGGGAGAATCTTTACCCCAAGGTTCGGAATATGGCGTTAAATACGAGGAAAGTAGGGTTATTAAAATAGATCAGATGGACAACGTGGAATTTATTCAGAAAAAACCAAGAAATAATGCTAAATTGCTTCCCGTTAAGGAAAGGATCAATAATTTTAAAGAAATAACTAAAACTTTCGATCTTAAAACTGCCATTGAAGAAGCGAAGCGTTGTTTACAATGTGGGATATGCGAGGAATGCAGAGATAACGTGAAGGCATGCGTGGCAAGAATTCTTGAACATGAAGGAACAAATAACATCATTACTCTTAAGGTAGATACCGTGATTCTTTCGTCGGGGGATGCTTGGCTTTCTTGCTACGATTTACGGAGAAAAACGGAATATCGGTGGAAAATCCTCACTCCAAAAGCTTCAATTGAAGAAAATAAATGTATTGGCTGCGGGGATTGCATAGATGCTTGCGTTTTTGATGCCATTACCCGAAATGAAAAGATAATGGAATTTTCTGCTCTCAGAGACTCCTATAATCCTTCCATTTCTCTTGTTCGATATAAGTCTAAAGTAATATCAGATGTATGCGAAGGTTGTGCAGCATGCGTGGGAGTTTGCCCCGTAGGCGCAATCAATTTAAAATATTTTTCAAATGAAGAAATCGCAGCAATTATAAAATCATTACATGAGTAGGTAAGATTCATGTCTAAAAAGAATTCAAATCAATTTAATCCAAACGTGTTAATTTTCTTATGTAATTGGAGCGGGGTGGCAGATAATGATATTTTGATTCTTGACAAATTTAGCTGCACCCCCTTAATCCAGGTGAAAAAAATCGCGTGTTCAGGAAGCGTGGAACCAGCACGCATTCTTGAAGGATTTAATCAAGGAAACGATGGTGTCTTAATTTGCGCTTGCGAGGAGGGAACTTGCCATTATATCAAAGGAAATGAGCGCGCGAAAGAACGAGTGATTAAAATCCAAAAAATTCTTGATATATTAAGAATTGAAAAAGAACGTTTAAAATTAGAATATTTTTCTCCATCTGAACGGGGTAAATTTTCCACTATTTTAACAAGTTTTATTAATCAATTGATCTCTTTAGGTCCTATAAACCCAGGAGGAAAAACGTGAATTAAAATGCCAGAAAATCTAGATCCACGGAGTCAAGTTTTAGTCATAGGAGGAGGTGTGGCGGGAATTTCTGCCGCATTAGACTTAGCTGATCAAGGTCATCACGTCTATTTGGTTGAGCGGTTTCCTTCAATTGGAGGGAAAATGGCTCAATTAGATAAGACATTTCCAACTTTAGACTGCTCTATTTGCATCTTAGCTCCAAAAATGGTCGAAGCCGCCCGACATCCCAGGATAGAATTATTGACTTATTCAGAAGTAGTGGCCATGAGCCCCCAAAACAAGGGGGAGTTGTTTCAAGTTACTATTAAGAAAAAAGCTCGCTATATTGATGCCAAGAAATGCACCGGTTGTGGGAATTGTGCAGAAATCTGTCCAGTTCGGGGCATTTCAAATGAATATGAAGTGGGATTAAAGGAAACGCACGCCGCTCACATTCCTTTTCTCCAAGCGGTTCCGTCAACATATCTGATTAATGAGGAAAAATGCTTGCACTTGAATTATGGGATTTGCGGGCTATGTTCTAAGAATTGCAAGGCAGAAGCAATAGATTTCTCCATGAAATCGGAAGAGGTTACCGTTGTTGTTGCTTCTATAATTGTAGCAACGGGTTTTGATTTAATGGACATATCGTCTTTGAAAAATTATGGGTATGGGAAATATTCTAATGTCCTGACATCGCTAGAATTTGAGCGGATCATGAGTGCTTCGGGGCCTACAGGAGGAGAAATCGTACGCCCTCATGATAGGAAGCATCCTCATGAAATCGCGTGTATTTTATGCGTGGGTTCGAGGGATGTTTGTTCAAAACCCTATTGTTCCAAATTTTGCTGCATGTATTCCGCTAAGGAAGCCATCATCACAAAAGAACATGCCTCCGATACGGAAATTCTAATCTATTATAATGACATTCGAGCACCCGGTAAATATCATGAAGAATTTATTGAGAAAGCTAAAAAGGATTATAATGTAAAATATATTAAGGGACTGCCGAATAAAATTTATGAGCATCCCGAAACAAAAGATCTCATCATTAGAAACGTCGATATTAAAACGGGACAAGTCCAATTTCAAAAAGTGGACATGGTGGTTTTATATCCCGCTGTAGTTCCTAGCAAGGGCATGAAAGAATTATGCCAAATCTTGGGAATTGAGCAAGATGAATTTGGTTTCATTAAAACACTACCCGATAACAATATCGAAACGAATGTTCCAGGAATATATGTCTGTGGATGTGCGCACGGTCCCGAAGACATTTCCACGTCCGTTGCGGAAGCTAGTGCCGCAGCGGCTAAAGCAGCCAGTCGGACGTCCGTCGTAAAAACTGAAGAAATAAAAATTGAAATTCCCGAAAAAGTAATATCTCCAGATGATCCTCCCAGAATAGGAGTTTTTATATGTCATTGCGGTTCAAACATTGCGGGTGTCGTGGATGTGGAAGAAGTAGCTAAAGAGATGGAAAAATTGCCCAATGTAGCATACGTGGAACGTAATTTATACACGTGTTCGGAAGAATCACAAAATAGCATTAAATCAGCTATTGATGAACACGATTTAAATAGAGTTATCATAGCTGCGTGTACTCCCCGCACGCATCTACCGCTTTTCAGGGCAACTTGCCGAGAAGCGGGTTTGAATCCTTATTTAGTCGAATTTGCGAGTATTAGAGAATTAGTCAGTTGGGTTCACATGGCAGTTCCGGATAAAGCCACTAAAAAAGCGAAGGAGCAAGTAGCGATGTCGGTAGCAAAATCTCGTTTCGTAGTACCACTTCAAGATATCGAAGTTGAAATATTACCTTCTACGTTGGTGATTGGTGGAGGAATCTCCGGCATGACGGCCGCTCTGGCTATCGCAAAAAAGGGTTTTAAAGTATATTTAGTCGAAAAAGAGCCTCAATTGGGAGGCCTTATTAGAAATTTCAAGGAACTATCTTATGATGGTCTTTCCACTGCCACGATAATAGAGAAAATGACGGAAAAAATTCAAGCAGATCCTCACATTGAAGTGTTTACTTCTTCAGTAATAAAAAACGTGGAAGGATCTTTAGGAAATTTTCATGCTACTATTCAGCACGATGATAAGGAAACTTTAATTGATGTGGGAACGGTCGTTGTAGCAGTGGGAGGACATGAATTTAAACCCGAAGGATATTATCTCTATAAAAAGAATCCAAATGTCTTTACTAATCTGGAATTTGAAGCCTTACTTGAATCAGGGCAAGTAAAAAATGGAGAAGCGTTGGCTTTCATCCAATGCGTGGGCTCTCGGGAACCTCAAGGACGGACGTATTGTTCTGCAACTTGCTGTGGAACTTCTATTAAAAATGCATTAAAAGTAAAAGAAAAATTCCCCAATTCAAATATATATATTTTTTATAGGGACGTGCGAGTTTCCTACACGGAAGAACTCGAATATAGATTAGCACGGGAAAAAGGAGTTAATTTCGTACAATACGATGCAAGTCATCCCCCCGTGGTGAGGGAAGACCAGAATGGTCTAATCTTAGAAGTTCAAGATTCTTTCACGAATGACTTATTAAAGCTAACATTTGATAAAATAATTTTAGCTACACCCCTTGTAACCTCTGAAGAAAACAAAAAATTATCTGAAATGCTAAAAGTTCCCTTAGATAGCAATGGATTCTTTTTAGAAGCTCACACGAAGCTAAGACCCGTTGATTTCGCCACCGATGGTGTATTTTTATGTGGCACGGCTCAAGGGCCTAAAAATGTTCAAGAATCCATGAGTCAAGCTTTAGGTGCTGCTTCAAGAGCCTTGAAATTATTAATGAATGGTAAGGCGATAGTGGAGGGAATTACAGCCTCGATTAATGAAGAAAAATGCATCGGATGCGGAATTTGCGTCGAAGTTTGTCCCTATGGCGCTATGAGCTTAATGGAAATTGATAAAAATATGGGACTCCATAAAATTAAGGTTTTAAAAGCTCGAATAAACGTAGGAATCTGTAAAGGATGTGGAGCTTGCGTTCCTGAGTGCCCAGTTAATGCAATTGATCAAAACAATTTTACTCGCCTCCAAATTAGTAAAATGATAGAAACTTTAATAGATTTTTAAACCATCAAAGAGGCATTACTCATGTCCGAATTAAATAGTCAAGAGTTAAATGATAAAGAACCAAAAATACTCGCTTTCTGTTGTAATTGGTGCTCTTATGCCGGAGCTGATCTGGCAGGCGTCTCACGATTTCAATATCCTCCCAATATAAGAATCATACGGGTCATGTGCTCGGGAAGAGTAGAGCCTGCGTTTATTTTAAAGGCTTTCAAGAGTGGTATCGATGGGATCTTGGTGACGGGCTGTCATATTGGTGATTGTCATTACATCTCGGGAAATGAATACACCCGAAAACGGATGGAACACGTGAAAGACTTGATAAAAAAGATCGGGCTGCATCCCGATAGATTTAGATTACAATGGATTTCTGCTAGTGAAGGAAAACAATTTGCGGAACTAGTGAGAGAATTTACAGAGCGAATTAAGAAATTAGGGCCTTCGCCCCTTCCAAAAAAATTATTGAAACTTGAAATAAGAGAATGTTAACTTGAAAAGAGCGTGTTGCTTTAATGACGGAATCAAAAAAAAAAATACAAGAAGTAAAGGTTAAAACGTTTAAAGATTTAGAGGAGGAGGTAGTTAATCGAGATAGATGCGTGGCATGTGGTGCGTGCGTTTCATATTGCGAAGTCCAAGCTTTTGACGTCATTACCATGAAAGAAAATCGTCCTCAATTCAAATCTCAGAAAAATGAAGAGAATTGCACGGAATGTGGGGTTTGTTATTATTCCTGCCCCCAAACTGAGCCCATCTTATCTCAGGTTGAGGAAAGATATGATGCTGGGGATAATTTGGGCCATATTATCGATTTTTTGGCTGCGAAAACTATGGATTCTATTATCGAGAAACATGGACAAGATGGAGGGGTAGTTTCAACCATATTGAGGTATTTATTTGAGGAGCGTGAGATAGATGGAGCCATTGTTTCAGAATATGATGAGAACTTAATTCCCATTCCAAAAATAATATTTGATGAGAAGGAGATCATTAATTCGGCAGGAACACGATATTCCATATCTCCGCAAATGCTTCCCCTCAAGGATATTAAAAACATCTCAGCCGATATATTGAGAGAAAAGGGAATCTATAATATAGATGCCATGCGCTTGGCCTTCGTAGGGACGCCATGTCAACTAAGAGCCCTAAGAAAAATGCATTTTTTAAACATCACGCCAGCTCATCTCATCAAGTATGGAATTAGTTTATTTTGTTTTGAAAACTTTAACCATGAGCAATTATATGATATTTTAACCCGAGAAACGCATTTAACTCCCTCCCAAATGAAAAAGACCTACATCAAGAATAATTTTTTCATTCAATCCAAGACGGGCGAGGAACATGAAATAGAGATAAAAAAATTGGATTCCGCCGTGAGAAGTCATTGTCTTGAATGCGTGGATTTTACTGGCAAATATTCAGATATAAGCGTGGGTTCTTCAGGTGCGCCGAAAGGATATTCCATGATCATCATTCGCACGCAAAAAGGGAAAGAACTAATAGATGCCATGCTAAAAAAGCGGTATATTGAAGAATATCCCATTTCCTTAGAAGAGCTCGGAGAATGGCGGGAAAAAAAATTGAAGAATTTTAATAGGATGGTCTCTCTTAAATCGAAAAAGAAAAGGAACAGAACTGATTAAATATAAATTGCTCGATTTTTCTCCTTTATTTGCTTCTTTAAGAAATTAAAAGAAGCTTGCCGATAAAATTTGCTAAATCCATTACTTCTATTTTTTTCTTTTTAGGGTTGCCGGGTTCTGTTAAAAAACAATTAAAATGAGTTAAACATTTAGGACAAGGCACGAGTAAGTAACTTGCTCCCGTTTCAATCGCTTGATGTATTCGATCTTGACGCAACACTCGCGTGCATTCATTACACCCCGTAAATGCTGTAACCCCGCAGCAATTGGCCTCATCGCGATTATTTTTCATCTCGATTAATTCTACATTGGGTAGTTGTTTTATAAGTTCTCGAGGTGCATCATATACTTTTCCCCCTAAACGTCCAAGACGACAAGCATCATGATAAGTAACCTTAATGGTTTGATCTTGAGGAAATCGCACGTTTTCAAGGATATTCTCTTTCAAGAAATATTCGGCAAAATAAAGGATTTCAAAATCACAGCCATCCACGTATCTTGGGTAGTCATATTTCCACGTTCTATAGCCCTCAGCACAGCTGACAATGATCGTCTTTACGCCAGCATCCTTATATAATTTCACGTTATATTCTGCCAATTTCTTGAAATTTTCTATATCACCCTTTCCCCATAAAATATCGTGGCCACAGCACTTTTCATTTAACACGACGGGTTCCACACCATTTTCATTTAATAAGCTAATGATAGTCTTGCTGGTGCCAATGTAATCGATTTCAGATCTATATAACACGTCCTTCATCAAGGGCAGACACCCTACAAAATATGCTAATTCACCAAATTGTTTTACCTGAAGGTTATTTTCTTCAATGAACTCTAATTTATCAGGTGGTTGGGGATTATTTGCCATGATTTGAGAAATTAAGGGGAACATGCCATCATGAGTCTCGCATTGCAAGATTCTTTCTACCTGTTTCACCTGGTTCTTGGAAATCTCTCGTAACTCTAAAATTAATTCGGGAATGTTTACTCCTTCTCCATCTTTGGTCATTGGGCAATATACCATGCAATAACCACACGTCAAGCATTGCCATATGTTATTTTTCTCTAAAGCATCTTCTAAAGATAAGAAATTTAAGTCATTTATTAAATCGCGTGGATAAAATGTGTCTAATTGCGATAATGGGCAAGCAATCACGCACCTATTGCAATTATAACAATAATTTACGGCTGTAGCAATTTTTTTTAGAATTTTTTCCTTATCTACGAGTAAAGGTTCTTCCTTTTTATTGTTATTCCGTGCTTCCGTCATTTTTAATTACTCTTGATATTCCGTAATGATATATTTATTTTATAATTCATGAAAGAAAGTAAAGCTTAATATTTTCAATTATAATAAAATTTTCAATTAAAGTTAATTATTATTAAATACTTTTAAAAAGGGTAAAAATAAAGGATTCTTCTTAAAAAGATGATGATTAAAGGTTTATTAGGATTTAGAGAAAGACATCTTTTAGGAGTTTTTTAATGTGGGGGAAATTTTTAATTTTTTTACTTAATACACGGGTTAATAAAATAATAAAACTAAAATATTGAGAGTTTTTAATCGTTTACGTTTTGGTATTTAGATTTTTCTAACTTTCTGCATGAAAAATGTTTCTACTTTTTCCTTCTACTTTTTATATTAAATTATATCTTGGAAGATTAGCATTTTTTATTTTAGTAAAGATTATAAGAGAGGGTATTTTTAAGTTTATAATATAGCTTGTTTTTTAAGTTTTTTAAATCTCATTCCGACAAAACCCTCAATTATAACACATCTGATTTCGTCGCCCCCTCGGAAAATCACGT
>JALGVJ010000091.1 GCA_029838195.1 Promethearchaeota archaeon | reverse complement strand
AATTGATTTAGTTCTGAAAAATCATCATATTCTTGGTGTTTCAATCCCTCATAGGTAGGCTAAAAATTTGAATAGTCCAACCAAGGTGCTAATGAAATAAATTGTTTCAATCCCTCATAGGTAGGCTAAAAATTAAGCACCCTTCCAGATTGTTCATAAATTTGACTTGGTTTCAATCCCTCATAGGTAGGCTAAAAATTCAACTGCGTTTAAATCTCGACCTGCTTGGTAACCAAGTTTCAATCCCTCATAGGTAGGCTAAAAATGCGATTGAGACTGTGGCTTTGGAGTTGGGGATTGACAGTTTCAATCCCTCATAGGTAGGCTAAAAATTCTACCGTAATGCTTCCTGCCGTTCTACCTGAAATGGGTTTCAATCCCTCATAGGTAGGCTAAAAATCCCCCCAGGCAATGGCAATATTCTCGGCTCCGCGAGTTTCAATCCCTCATAGGTAGGCTAAAAATGCCTCGATTGTTTCCACAAGAGGGACATAAAGACAGGTTTCAATCCCTCATAGGTAGGCTAAAAATATTCCTCAATGTATGTCTCTGAGCCGGCCGAGGGAGGTTTCAATCCCTCATAGGTAGGCTAAAAATCCTACCCCTCCCATCTTGCTCCCATATGCCATTGTGAGTTTCAATCCCTCATAGGTAGGGCTAAAAATCCATTTCTTCCTCTTATAAATTTTTTTATACCCCAATTTAATACAACTAATTCTTAGGCTCATTTATCTCTTTTATTTAGCATTAATTAATTGAAAATGCAACAAATAACTGTAAAGAAAATCATGTCGTCTTTCTTCGTTTTTTTTGGTAGTATTGTAAATTGACGACGCTAATATAGTCTTTCTTAGCGAACAGAATAATTTAAGTTGCATCTTTCTGATATAATTTTGTGGATTCTTTGCCTTATTAGCAAGGCACAGTTTATTCATTATTAAATAAGTTAGAGAAGGAGTAATGAAAGATTCAATTAAAAACAGAATGGATCCTGCCAAATTATCAGATGAATTGTGATGAGAAATAAATTTAAAACCTGGAGTGCGTCCTGAATTGAGACCATCCATTATTAGATAATTTATAAAAAGGTGAGAAGAACATTTTCATCAGTTTTTTATTGAAACATTGACCTCAAATTATTAATTCTTCCCTTCCTTTTTCTTTGCCTAAATATTCCCAAGTCATATATTTTGTGCTTCTAAGAACATAAAAGATTACGGAATCTTCCTTGACGTTAATAACTCTGCGCAGCTCTGATTTTAATTTTTCCATCTTGGATTTGGTTAGTTCCCCTTCTAACACTGAATTTTGAACCCAATTCAAGTATTTTCTGCCAACCTTAAGCACTTTTGTTACCCGACTTACATTTACATCATAAACCATGATTACATACATGTTTTATCCTTATATCGTCCTCTTATTTATTTTTATTTCTCTCATTAATTCCTAACTCAATTTAAGAATGAAAATCAGGCCATGAGTTATTCTCCTTTAAAATGCAGTAATTTATTCTTATTGGAAGGATTAAATTCATTGTCTACACAAAATCTGGGTTTGGGGGGTATACTCATTTTCAATCCTTAATAACGCAGTAAATTGCTCCTCAAATATAACTTCAGACCAATCTTGAAATAAATATTTGCGAAAAGGTTAATAAAACCCATTTATATTCAATTCAACTTCAAATAAATCTTCTTCCTTAAATATTTGAAAAATTATCCTATCAATTCTCCTTAAAATAAACTCACCATCTCGAAACAAATGGAGTATAAGGCTTTTCTCCAAGGAGGTGTTTTTCAAGTTTATAAAGTTCCAGTCTTATTAATCGGCGGTAAGAGACTTTTCTTTTTAGTTGACGGTGTTCAATGGTGCTTAAAAGACGATTTTCTAATTCTTGGATGAAGGTTCTTCGGCCATTTTCTTTTAGGAATATCCCATTGGCTTCTTCGTAGAAATGTTTTGGTTGAATCATTCCCTTATTCACTAGGGTGAAAATTATCCGGTCAACAATGATTGGTTTGAAAATTTCCGCGATATCAAGATTTAAGGTAAAGCGTCTAAAATTGGTTGTATGTAAAAAGCCTATTCTGGGATCAAGGTGAGTTTTATAAATCTCGCTCAATACAGCGACATATAGCAGCCCGTTCCCAAAACTGATAAGGGCATTTAAGCGATTAACTGGTGGTCTTCTGGAACGTTGTTCAAGGCGAAAATTTGGATTCGTTAAAATTTGATCAAAAGCTTTATAATATTGCTCTCGGATATTGCCTTCTATGGCCATAATCTTTTCTGTTGAGTTTTGATTTTTAAGAGATTTCTCTAGGTTTTCTATGTTATCCCAAATGCTGCTCAGAGAGATTTTCCTATTCATGTAATAGCGGATTACTTTTTTTATGTTTTCTACCGCTCCCGAAGTAAATCTTCGGGCTAAATCCAATCTCTTTTCTTTATCCAAATAAAATTCAGCTTGTTTCAGAATCATGTGACCGGAATTGTAATGTTGTCGGGGATAGAAGGTTCCTGTGAAATAACCATGGTGATTAAAAAAATGGAGAATAACCTCCATTTGACAGAGGTATTCAAGGAGTTTCTTATTGATAGTTACTTCTCCGAAAATGTAAATATCGGAGACATTTTCAACAGGAAGATATTTCTTGCCTCTTTCTCCTTCAAAATAGATAGTATTCTGCTTTCTATGTATTTCACCTGAAGAAAATATATAAATACTCTTTTTCATGACCAGCAGAATTCTCGATAAGCGCAATTTCGGCAATAATTTATTTTTTGAGGGGGAGGAGGTTTGTTGAGGGTAATGATATTAAGGATATTGTTAATGGACCGTTGCAATTCTTTTTCTACCTCCTCGTTGAGCTCAACCTTAATCCGTTTTTTCTCTTTAGGGATTAATAGCTCCCCAGAAGCTTTAATTCCAGCTTCTTTCATTTTGAAAAGATAAAAGGCCAATTGCATTTTGGCTGATTGGAGGAAGCGCGAAGATTTTTTTATTTCTCCCACAATTAATCCTTCCTTTCCTTTCTTGATAAGGTCGATTTTCATTCCGCTTGTTTCCAACCCCTTTTTTTCTCTTGGATACGATTCTTCATGGAGAAGGCGACCTAACTCTAGAAATGAATTGTCTTGCTCGGGATTAATTTCGTGAGCCATTAACCAAACTTCACGCTGGCAAATGTAGTAATACCAGATTAAGGTCCCGGT
>JALGVJ010000015.1 GCA_029838195.1 Promethearchaeota archaeon | reverse complement strand
GATGATTATACACCAATATAGTCTAAATGCGATGGCATCCGCTAAAGGGAGAACAAGCGTGATCTCGCTTGCTCAAAAACGCACCCTCCGGAACCCTTGCATTTAGAAACTTTTCTTTTTTTCATGAAGAGTCATTACGGGAGCATTAGACGGTTTCTCCGGGTCTTGCCCAAGTTTATTTTAGAGGCTTACCAATATGCGGCAGCCTAGTGATTTTTGAGCTGGGAGGGTTTCAACTCATTCACCGTCCTGCCAATTTTTTTTACAGGTTTCTTCCAAAGAGAGGGGAACCAAAATAAATGGCGTGGCTTGAATGCCCCGTAATGACTGCATTTATTGGGAATGCATTTCCAAAGGATTTTTTGCATTACATGATAAAATGAATTATATCAAGGAAAAAAAAAATAAATAATGAATAAATTAGTACCCAAAAGAAAGCATTAAAAAAAATAATAGTTCAATAATGGAAAAAAATTTCTTTATTCGTTTAATACAATTACAGCATCAATAAATAATTCATAATTTTCATTTTCATCTAAATCATGAACGATTACTTTCTCTACTTCATCCGTACCTTGAATCTCTAATAATTCGGATTGATATAATATTTTAACGTCTGAAAATTTAAGCTCTTTTTGTAATTCTTTATTTCCGGGAGGTGTTGCACTCGAAGTCAGCAAAATCACCCGTCCCGTGTGCTTGGTAAGATCCACCGCCGTTCTAATGGATTTTTCTCCCGTATCAACGATTAGCACTCTTTTATCATTAAATTCATCCAAGCTTGAAACTTCTCGATATACCCCCTTGCCCGTGAATTCATCTAATCCTAAAATGATTTTAATTTCAAGGGCTTGACAAGAAACAGACGCTTCAATTACGGATTCTTTTCCCGTTCTATAATTATCAATCGCTGCTTTCAGAGCATCCGCCGCTAAATTAGAACAATGCATTTTAATTGGGGGCAAGCCCTCAAGTTCTTCCGCCACATCATTACGAGTAATCTTGTAAGCATCGTCTAATTTCATTCCTTTTGCCATTTCCGTGGTCATGCTTGAAGTAGCAACCGCAGAACCACATCCAAACGTGCGAAACTTAATGTCTTCTATAATTTCCTCACCTTTATCATTCTTTCCGACTTTTATGAACATTTCCATTAGATCTCCACAGACAGGATTCCCTACTTTACCATATCCATCCGGATTTTCTATGACCCCTACATTTCTGGGATTTCTAAAATGTTCCAGCACTTTGTCTGAATATTGAGTTGATTTCATCTTTATTTGTTCACCACCTTATAATATTCTAATAACTCAGGAGGAGTGAGAGGTGATAATATTCTTAATCGTTTTACCACTTCAGGTAATTCATGTAATAATTTATCAATGTCGGATTTTTTAGTAAAGCGACCTAACGTGATGACCAAGCTTCCATGAGCTTCTTCATGAAGCAATCCCATGGCGATTAATGTATGAGAAGGCTCTAATGTTTTAGAACTACAAGCAGATCCCGTTGCTACAGCGATTTTTTTATCTTTTAATCCAAGTAGTAAAGATTCCCCCTCAATATAATCAAAGCGAAAATGAGCATTATGGGGCAATCTTTTGACTGGGTGTCCATTAAGATACGATTTAGGTATGCTTTCCAAGACTCCTTTTATCAATTCATCTCGATATCCTTTTAACCGATGAGCCTCTTCATGGATTTCTCTTTTCATGATAACCGAAGCAGTTCCGAATCCAACGACGCCAGCCATATCATGGCTTCCCGACCTAATTCCTCGTTCTTGTCCGCCACCTATAATGATGGGATTTACTCTTTGTCCTTTCTTGAGATAAAGAGCACCCATGCCTCGTGGACCATAAATATCATTAGAAGATAAGGAGAGAAAATCATAAGGGATCTCTTGAACGTCAATTGGAATGCTAGATTCAAGGGCAACAACATCAGAATGGAATAACACTCCTTTTTCTTTCGCAATTTCGCTGATTTCTTTAACAGGTTGCAAGGACCCCACTTCATTGCTAGCGCCTGCGATTGATATGAGGATGGTTTCGTCCGTGATTAACCGTTCTAATTTCTCAAGCTTGATGATTCCATATTGATCCACGGGGATGCGACTAATTTTAAATCCTTGTCGTTCTAAATATTTTGCGATATTTAAAATCGAAATGTGTTCAATTTCAGAAATAATCACGTGATTTCCTTTCTTTTTATTCCGTAAAGCACTTCCAATCAATGCTAGATTATTTGATTCTGTCGCTCCCGATGTAAAAATGATACTTTCTGGATCGGGAGCATTGATAAAGGAAGCCACTTTTTCACGGGCCTTTTCCAACGCTTCTGTTGCTAAATCTCCTTCATGATGTAAGCTTTCAGGATTAGCATAGATTTCATTGAAATATGGAAGCATCGCTTTCAGGACTCTCTCATCAACAGGTTTAGCTGCTTGATAATCCAAATATACGCTCATTTTTGGCTTTCTCCTTTATGATTTTTTTTTAAAAATTAATGGGCTAAGAAAAATGGTTTCTAACATTTTTATATGATTTTCCGCTTATTTTTTTTTCCTAAAATAAAATATTAAGTCATGACCATCCTTTAGAAATTTAAGAATTTCCGTATCCGTCTTTTTAGCCCATCGCTTCAAATCTTCCTCAGCGGCAGGATCATCAGCTATTACCTTGAAACATTGGCCTACTTCTAATGTTTCCGACAAATTTCTAACCTCAAACAATGGTTCTGGACAGAATAATCCTCGCGTGTCTAATTCCTCATCAATTTTTATTTCTTCTTTTTCATTCATGTTATAACCTCTCTTATATCGTACATGAGTATCATGTACGCTTTGCATAAAATTATCCTTAATTAAAAAATAAATAGGCAATAGTATATATCTAATGTTTATAATTTAAAGGCTTCCATCACCATTCATGATATACAAAAAATAAGTAGATAAAAGGGATTTTATAAAATATAATGTAAATCTCTAATTGAGCTGGTACTCATTACCAATTTCATGAACGTTTAATTATTCAATAGCATCGAAATATTTTAGTTGATTTACTAAGGGAATTAATTAGGTCATGTAATATTCCTAAAAAAGAATATCATTTAGAATCTAATCATTATAAAAGAATTTCTTAAGATTATAAAAAGCTTTAATTATTAAAATGGTTAAATGAAATTATAGAATCATTTTTTAAAATTAATCTAGTAAATATAAATTATTAACAAGAGAGGTTAGATAACAATCAATTCTCGAGAGAGAGTATTATCAAGCATTAACCATCATCAACCAGAGAGAGTTCCCCTCGACCTTGGCGCTACTCCTCAAACGGGTATTTCTGCGATTGCATATTATAATCTCAAGCAATATTTAAAACTTGAACGAGGTCATGTTCGAATCTATGACCTCACGCAACAATTAGCGTATCCGGAAGACGAGATTCTTGATAAATTCAAAATTGACACCTTAGATATTGGCCGATCTTTTAATACTAATGATAAAGATTGGTATGATGTAGAAGTGAATGGCATACCCGCTCAATTTCCTGCTTGGTTTAAACCAAGATTCAATACGGATGGTTCATTGGAAGTCATCCATCCCAATGGTACTAAATTGGCACACATGTCAAAAGCTGCCTTAGTAATCGATCAAACCTATTTTCCCTGTGAACGGGAGCTCCCTCAAAATATAAATGAATTATTTCAAGCGTTATCTAAAAATATGGGTTACGTGTTGGTAAATCCCCCTTTCGATCACCTTACGGAAAAGGGATTCTGGAGAACATTGAGAAAAAATGTGAAATTATTAAGATCAACAACGGACAAAGCCTTAGCTTTTACCTCCAGCGTGAGTTTTTTTCAATTTGCTACTTCATTAATGCCAATGGATAAAGTCTTAGTTGAAATGATTCGTCATCCCCAAAAATTCGAAAAATTCATGGATGTCTTGTTAGATTTTCAACTCACTTCTTTATATTTATCGTGTAAAGCTATAGGAGACCTTGTTGATGTGATTAATATTGGAGATGATTATGGTGAAAATAAAGGGTTAATTTTCAGTCCACGTTTATTTAGGAAATATATCAAGCCTCGTCTCGAAGTAGTTTGCGAATACATTAAGAAACATTCGAATATGAAAATATTTTTACATAGTTGCGGTTCTCTTGTACCCATTATACCGGATTTAATCGAAGTAGGGATTGAAATATTAAATCCTGTACAAATAAGTGCCCGAGGAATGGACCCAAAATTTTTAAAAGAAAATTTCGGAGATGAGCTTACTTTCTGGGGAGGAGGCGCTGATACGCGTAATGTATTACCGTTTAAATCTCCTCAAGAAGTTAAAAAACACGTGAAAGAATTGTTAGAAATTTTTGCGCCTGGAGGAGGATATGTGTGGAATACCGTCCATAATATCTTGCCCGATGTACCACCACAAAATATCGTGGCCATGTTTGAAGCCATAGAGGAATTTAACGAAGAATTTTACTAGTTTTACTTTTAGCTCAAGTTTTATTCTTCTTATTTGCCAAAATTTTTTGAAAAAAGTATCTAAGGAAATGAATGCTCGTATTCATTTAAGATCTGGTTGCATGTTTTATCACATTGTTGAATCCATGGATTTTCTCTATTTACGTGATAAAATTCAACTTTCTTAAAATTTTCTTGAAGTTTAGTTATTTCTTGCTTTAACTTTAAAAGATGGGAATAATTGATTTTCCAATTTCCTTTAATTTGCTCTATCACTAATTTACTATCTGAATATACTTGAATATGGCACTCTGAACAGTCGCCGATTGAGCTTAATGCCTCAATAATTGCTTTATATTCAGCGGTATTATTTGTTGCCGTTCCAATATATTTTTTTCCCCGATGAATCACTTCATCTCCTTGAACAACGAGATAACTAATAGCTGCTGGACCAGGATTGCCTCTTGCAGCTCCATCTGTAAAAATCTTTATAATCTCCTGCTTTTTAAACGGTAATTTTCTCATTTCTAAAAGTATCTTATTTACATGTTAATTATTATTGTGGCTCATTTTAAGGCATTTTTCAAAATTACCCTAATTTAATGTTATTCTTAAATAAAAAAATCATTTTATCTATTACGGGACATTCATGGATATATTAATAGAAAATATTTTATTTCTATTATTTTTTGATAATTCTCCTTCTTTAGCGCTTCCTTCAAATCTCTTGATTTAAAATAAAGTTTACTTAAAATCAGATAATGTGAAAATCTGATTGATTGTTCTAATTTTCCCTCTTGTCATATTAAGGATTTGGAAAATGAGAATTTTAAAAATCAATTCTATTAAAATGTAATTACCAAAAAGAAATCCCCGTGAATTTTATAATTCAATAATAAATTAGAATATAAAAAAAAAGGAAAAAATTGAATAGCCTTCCAAAGTTCTAACAATCGGTTAAATTTCTTCTTCAAGTTTTTTCTGTTAAAAAAAGAATTAAATATATTGGTTTTTTTTCAAGAAAAAAATTGTTATAATTTCATCATGTAAATATTTTTTTTTAAAGCATGAATTTAATACAAAATAGCTGAAAAAATTCAAAAGAGAATCATGGAAAATAAAGTAATAATTTTTGGATTGCCTTCTGCTGGTAAGACTACTTTAAGTAGGCAAATTAAAGAAAAAGGTAATTCAATTCGGGAGGAAGAGAATAATGTTTTTAATATTAATCAAATGATATTACATTCAGCTAAATTTTTAATTCAAGATGTTCCGGGAGAGATTTCTATAGATGATTCTTGGCGCATGGGAGTTCCAGAAAACATCATTCTATTATTTGTATTAGACACAGCGGATGGCGCTCGTTTTGACCAAGCAAAGAACGAATTAGATAAAGTAATGAATAATTTAAATCTGCGAAGCTTTCCTTTAATTGTTTGTTTTCACAAGATGGATTTGCAAGCTGCTCAAAATAATTATGCCAAAGCGCGGGGTACATTGAAGTTGCCCTTAATACAACAAAGAGAAGTATTTTTTTTCAAAACTTCTGCTATTACAAGAGAGGGAATTGTTGATTTAAAAGCTAAATTAGTGGAATTAATAGAACAAGCTAGGTGGTAATTAAATTCTTCCTTTGAAACAAAAAAAATCGATAACTTTAGTTGGAATGCCAGGATCAGGAAAGTCTACGGTTGGAAAATTGTTAGCAAATTCTCTTAATTATAAATTTATTGATACAGACCTATATATAGAGAAAAAAGAACAAAAAAAATTACAACAAATAATCGATGAAATTGGCGATGAAAATTTTTGTACCATTGAAGAAACCCGCATCCGTGAACTTTTTCCCCTGACAAACCAAGTTTTAGCTCCTGGAGGAAGCGTTATTTATTCGGAAAGATTGATGATAGAGCTTAAAAACCAATCCATTATAATTTTTTTAGATTTACCTTTTAATGAATTAGAAAATAGGTTAAAAAATAAAGAATCAAGAGGTATAGTCGGATTGAAAATAAAAAATTTAAAGGAATTATTCAAGGAGCGAGTTCCACTCTATAAAAAACATGCCGACTTGATAATTTCTTGTGGGAATAAAACTGAGCGCCAAATAGCAGAAGAAATCATTGAAAAAATAAAGGAACGAGACAAATCATGAACAAATCCATGAAGGAAATAATTTTAAAACCCATTGGAATAGTGAATTCTCCCGTTAAGGATGAGAATAAGGTTCCTATTCAATCAAAGTTTTCCAATCTTAGAGGAACCATTGAAATCCATGAAGAATATGTAGAAGGCCTGAAGGATATTGAAGAATACAAATATATTATTTGCATTTCATTTCTCCATCGAATAAAAAAGCCCGTATCTTTAATAACAAGTTCCCATTGGGATCAACGGATGCACGGCGTTTTTGCCACGCGCTCTCCAAAACGCCCTAATCCTGTAGCATTTTCTATTTTTCAATTACTTAATGTAGAAAATAACATTCTCTATGTCAATAACATCGATTTAATCGATCAAACCCCCATTCTTGATATTAAACCCTTCATTCCTTCAATTGATAATAGAGAGTTCACGAAAAAAGAACAATGAAATTATTAAAAGCTCAAAATTTCTTGCAATTCACGACTATTAATGGCGAATTAAAATGAGTTGAATGGAAAAAAATTTTTTATAATTTTCATTCTTTTACCAGAGAAATCATGGAAACTAATACCTTAACTCTCATTCATTGGAATATATGAATTTATAAGGGAAAGACTTTCATTATAAAAATGAAATTCTTATGTGCAGGTATTAAGGAATTTGATTCCGGAAAAACCACCCTATGTCTTGCCTTAATAAAATATTTCAAGGAACGAGGTCATGAAATCTGTGGGTTTAAACCTAAATCCGGTAATAATTTATGGTATCATTGGCGAATAATAAAAGAAGGTCTCGAGAAAGGAATTGTTTATTCTAAGGATGCAAAATTGATGCAACAAGAAGCAGATTTAAAGGTTTCAATTTTACTTTTAAATCCCATCCATCGCATATGGATTCCTACTTCGAATAAGTATCCATGGACATCCTTCTTACCGGGTTTTGTGTTGGATCGAATCGCTATTAATGGAAAATGCCTGATTGCATTAAATAAAACTTTAGATCTTTCCTTGGTTAAAAAGTATTTTAAAAAGATATTAACTCTTTATGAGGTAAAATACGTCCAAGATAGAAAAGATTTAGAAGAACTTGCTCCTTTATATGAAGAGGCAGTAAAAGCGGCTGAAATTGAATTAAGTAAATCATTTAACCATATCATTTATGAAAGTTATTCTAATATAGCATTACCTTTAGGCGACATCAATGATTTAGATTATGCATTTGTAATTGAACCCTTTCGCCTAAGTATATATGATGGACAAAAATATTTAATGGCACATGAAACCATTTCAAGCATATCCTTGCTAGAAGAGGACACTGCATCCGTGATAGAATTACTTAAGCCTCTCATTAAACTTAAAATTCCCCCTTATTCTGAAAATGTCCCGGAGCACTTGAAAAATGAGATCTCTCCCTGCCTTGATAAATTATTATTTTCATGAAAAACGTTATCTTCAGTGGTCTTGATAAATTAAACTTAAAGGGAGCATCAAAAAGGTCTTTATGCTTCACGCGCTATTAATTAACTTATAACATGCTTATTTTTTTTATAGTTTCTCCCGATCCGCCATGCTTTTCCGAGAAGGCCCCCCAATTTCCAATAATTATTATCACTCATTGAAAACACGAATGGTTTGATTTTGGCAATATCTGGAACCTCCCCTTTTAAAAAACGCTCTTCAGCATGGGCGTGAACGATCTCTCCGAAAAAAATTTCGTGGGACTTGTATTCATGGTGTTGTACCACCTTACATTCAAGATTTAGCGGCGCTTCGGTGATCATGGGTGCTGTTTTTAATTCTCCGTAAAAAACGTTAAAAATTCGGGACTTATCAAATTCCTTTCCGGAAACAATACCACAATAATCCGTAGCTTCCACCAACTCTTCTGAAGGGGTATTAACGCTAAATGTTTTATTATCTCTAATTCCTTTACTAGTATGATGAGTTTTTGATGCAGAAATCAAAATCGTGGGAGGAGAATATTCGACAATGCAAGTCCAAGCTATTGGCATGAAATTTGGCTTCCCATCTACATTCGCTCCAACAAGAACCACCGGCATGGGATATAAATAAGGTTTAACGGGAATCTCTTTTTTTGTCATGAAATTCCTTCCTTTAAATTTTTCTGATAAATTGTGTATTATTAAATCAACTCATATAAAAATTTTATTGCGTTCCTCTTAAAACTGCTAGAAATGATGCGATTTCATCAACATCCTCATGGATTTCTATATAAGAAAAGATCGACCTTTCTTGACAAATCGTTTTAGAGATGTTGTTTGTAAATCCCACTACCGGCTTCTTTTTTGGAAATCGTTCTTTAAAAAATTCTCCAACAGCTTGCGTCCATTTGTTATTTATTGCCCGCATGTCCGCAATTGAATCTACAACAGCTCGTTTCTTCGCAAGAGACGTATCTAAGGGAAATAAAATTCTTTCTCCTAAATTAAGCACGATTAAAGCCGCATCCCTTGAATGTCTACTTAAAAATAAAAGGTTAGGATCGCGTGTGATATCGGCCATGTCAATTATTAATAAAGCATCAAGCCCCTTAGATCGCATGAACTTTAATAAATCTTGAAATTTTTCCTTGGAGATGGACCTCACGACATTATCACCTTTTCCCAGTGCGAAGTATCCATGAAGAGACTCATTTTATTTTTTCTAAAATTAATTTTTTTAAAGATGCCCCATTATTGCTGGAAAACAAAAAATTAGGCAAGGTTCTTTCTCTAAAATATAAAATATTTTCCCTTAATCAATTAAAGATGTAATTTCTTTTTTAATTGGTTTAAATTTTTTAAAATAATTAAACCATGTGCCGTGATTTGGTAATACGTGCCTTGCTTTTCTATGAAGCTTGCTTTTAATAAGTATTTTAGATGATATTGAAGATGACCTCCTTTAATCCCGCTTTCTTGCTCTAATTCCGTAAATAACTTCATTCCTCTAGTCAATATTTTCAAAATTCTCAACCGCACCTTATTAGATAACGGAATTAAAAAATCACTAATATCCTCATCAATTTCCTCTTCTAAAATAGGTACATCTATATCTAATAATTCTCCGTCAAGTTCTGTTATTTCTTTCTTCTCTTGAGATTTATTAATGAGCTCATCTAAGGCAGTAAATATATTATAAACATTAGTCATGCAGGCATCATTTTCACATTTTGCTCTAATCGCTAATCTCTTTAACTTTTCTTTCGATTCTTGCATGTATTTCAAAGCTTCCCGGCTACCTTCCATCTGATAAATCCTTAATGCTTTTAATACCTTGTTTTCCACAATCAATGAACATTGTTCCTTAGCCCTACAACTAGAAGGAATCTCAGTATAAAACGTATTGTACGAAGAGTTTACTCGTTCATGAACTCGAGCCATGGACTTGAACCTTAAATTCGTTTCATAAAATATCTTGAAATCATTGCGCATTTTTAACATTAAATCTTGCAACATGTTTACTTTGTTATCAAGCTCAGCCAATTTCTCATGTATTCCCAAGAAGTTTTTCTGCTGTTCGATCATGATTTCTTTATATTTTACTATATAAAATTATAGTAAATGTAATAATTTATATATAATTAAAGATTCGATTTCGTATGACCAAAAATAACTTGGATATTTACCATGAACTACAAAAACATCTAGACAGCATGCCCGTAGGGTATCCGGTGACAGAATCCGGCGTCGAAATTAAAATCTTAAAACATCTCTTTACTCCTGAAGAAGCGGAACTAGCCATAAATTTACGCTATTATGCAGAACCTCTCGAAAAAATCTACAAGAGAGTAAAATCCACGGGAATGACTATTGAGGAATTGGATCAACAACTCACAAAAATGTACCAAAAAGGGTTAATAAATTTTGGCACTCGGGAAGAAGAAAATAAAGTAGTAAAATACTATGCTAATGCTCCGTTTGTCATTGGAATGTTTGAATATCAATTAAATCGATTAACTCCCGAATTCATTAAAGATGCTCAAAAATATTTTGAAGAAGCCTTTTTAGAAAAGGAATATAATAAAACAGGCATCCCCCAATTAAGGACCATTCCTATCGAACAGAGTATTGAAAATGAAAGAAATGTGGCTTCTTATGATGATTTAAGAAGCATTATTGAAAATTCGGATAAAATTGCCCTCGCGAAATGCATCTGCAGAACCTCTAAAGACATTTTAGGAACACCCTGTAAAAAAACGGAATTAAGAGAATCGTGCTTTACTTTTAATCGAGCTGCGGAATCTTACATTCATCGTGGTTTAGCAAGAGAAATCTCGAAAGAAAAAGCACTTGAAATTTTTAAAAAAGCGGAAGATGATGGATTAGTGCTTCAGCCGGGCAATTCTCAACGTCCCATGTGCATATGTACATGCTGTGGCTGTTGTTGTGAAGTCTTATCCAATGAAAAGAAATTAGCAGAGCCCGCTCGGTTTTTTGCCACCAATTTTCAAGCTAAAGTAGATGAGGCTGAATGTATTGGCTGCGAGATTTGTTTAGAGCGATGTAATTTAAATGCTATCACGATGGAAAATGGAATTGCTCACGTAAATGAATTGCGATGCATAGGATGCGGAAATTGCGTTCCGACATGTTCCTCCGGTGCCATCAAATTATACAAAAAGAAAGAAGAAATTATTCCACCAATTAACACTAAAGCAACGTACATGGCAATTATGGACAAAAAAGCTGAAATAGCAAGAGCTGAAAAAAATTAACATGCTTTTTAGTAAATGAATTTAAGTATTTTTTTTTCTGATGTTCTTTTTTAAATTTTATTGAACTGATACGAATTCCTTCCTTCTCTTTTTTAACATGAATGAATGCTTTTAAAATGACATGCTGGAAGAAGGCTTACTTTATATATAGCGAATTCTTATACCACTCAAATCATGAATAATCGGATTTAAGTTAAAGTGGAGATAAATAATAAGAAAATTTATTTCCTCAAATTGCGGGAAAAATTTACACTGAGAGAATTATCAGGCTCGCTCGGCGATTGGGGCACGCTCATTCCATTTATCATGGGATATGTTTCGATTGTTGGATTTAATCCTGCTGGGATTTTTTTATGTCTTGGCATGACAAATATCATTTTAGGGCTGAAACACGACCTACCATTACCCGTACAGCCCCAAAAAACCATTGCAACGGTCGCAATTTCAAGGCAATGGAGCGTGAATATGGTCATCTCGACGGGTTTAGGAACGGGTATCATTTGGACTATTTTAGGATTTTCGAAAAAAATGAATTCAATCGTGAAAAAGGTTCCGGAAATTGCAGTGAGAGGCATCCAATTTGGCTTGGCATTAATTTTAGGTTGGGCTGCTCTTTTATTAATGGTAGAAAATTATCTTTTAGCAGTATTTTCCATGGTACTCATGCTTTTATTGCTTAAAAATCAAAAAATCCCCTCCGCAATCATTTTAGTGGGTTTAGGGATTTTCATCATCTTTTTCACTAGGGCCATGACCGTGGAGAGTATAAGTTTTAATCTCCCGCAATTTACGCTTTACGTTCCTACGTGGAAAAACCTACTGATTGGCATGATAATTGCCGGAATTGCCCAACTTTTTCTAACTTTAACGAATGTCATGATAGCTACTGTTGCTCTCATTAACGATCTTTATCCGGAAAGACAGAAAACCTTTGATGCTGACATTTTATCGTTTAATATGGGGGCTATTAATATAATTAGTCCGTTTCTTGGGGGCATCCCCTTATGTCACGGCTCGGGTGGATTAGCAGCACAATATGCTTTCGGAGCTCGAACTGGGGGATCAATGATCATGGAAGGATTGTTTGAGTTAATCCTGGGCTTATTTTTCTCCGAGACTCTTTTTCTCTTATTCACTACTTTTCCTAAAGCGATTTTGGGAGCGATGCTATTGTATACGGCTTTTTTATTGGGAAGAATTTCTCAACAAGAATTTAGATGGAAAAAATTTTTTCTCATTGCGATATCCGGTGTGTTTTGCTTTCTCGTGGGCCTCGTAGTTGGATTTTTGATTGGATTAGTATTATCTTTTCTCTTTAAAGAGAGAGCCAAGAAAGAGGACTTAACACGTAATAAAGAATAATTTTTTACCTTAGAAAAATGATGTTAATCCATTGAATTAATAATTCTATTTTCGGTTCATAACAAAGATTTTATTCATGCTTGACCATCTAAAAACTAAAAACATGAAGGAATTTTAATCAAGATAATATAGTTACGACAAAAATTTCCATCTTGATAAATATGATATACGCTTTTGATTATTAAATGATAAAATTTAATAACATTTCATTCTAATTAACTAATAAGATGATCATTTTTTATACTTCATTTAATCAATTTTTTTTCGGGTCAATAAATCATGGTTGATGTTATAGATCAGAAGATTTTGGAAGAATTGGAAAAAAATAGCCGTGCTTCTTATAGCGATATTGCTCAAGTCGTAGGACGAACAGAGGCCACAATCAGAAGAAGAGTTCACCGTCTTATTAAAAAAAACATTATCAAGAAATTTACTATTGAATATGAATTGAATTCTAAGCCAAAAGTGAGAGCTACGGTAAAAATTGAACCGGATTTCAAAAATATTAAAAGAATTCTGAAAGAACTGAGTGAAATAGAAGAAATCACGGACATTTGGAGATTATCCGGAGATTGTGGGTTATTATTGAAGCTAGAAATTCCCTCAATGGAAGATTTTAATCCAATTTTGGAAGGAAAGATTTCCACGATTGAGGGCATCCGAATAATCGAGACCTGCTTTATAACGGACGTAATAAAATAAGAATAAGGACTCTTTTTCACTCTTTCTACTTCGTTACCTTTTTTACCTTTTATTTCATTACTCTCTTCAAATCTTACACGTTTCTTTTAAGAACCTTTAATGATTTTAGGTTCATTTTGTTATATCTTGAAATTAGAATTAGATCCAAGAACGTTTAGTTTAAAGGGATCTGTTCAGAAAGAAAGGGGTAATACGTGATTTTAAACGTTTTAGATAATTTGAAGTAATTATAACCCGATTAATAAAACCTCCAAGGATTCAAGAAAATTCCCGAAAAAAAGTATTTAATCTCTTGGATGCTTGATTGACGGGTCGCTCTAAATATAATATGAAAAATTAAAAAAAAAACGTCCTAAAACGCTCCATTTCGCCGTGATAACAAGAGGAGAATAAAATATTAACTTAGCTCAATCCTATTTTTAATGGTCTCAAAAAGTATTATTCCCAAGTTGGCTAAAATCACTTCCGATATGAGTACTTGTAAAAAAATTAACCAAATGGGCAATCCTAAGACAATATTAATAATTATTGCTACATACAACGATATGATCACCGCATATAAGACGCCTCCTAAATATTTCAATCGTTTTCTATTTCGAAAGGCGATAATGCAATAAAGGGCGGGAATATTCACGATACAGCTTATCAAGTCGATCGGTCCTAAAGGAGAGCTTAAATTCACGAAAAACACTCCAATGATCTTGCCAATTATGCCTTCAATGGGAAATAAGATTAGCATTCCCACCATTAACTCTGCCACGCGAAATTGGATCCCCAAAAAACTAATAGGTTGAAAAAGATAACCTAATGCAATATAAAGTGCTGCCGTGATCGATATCATGGCAATTCGCAAGCTCATGCTTTTCCTTTCAAAAGCTATGGATTTCTTCTCTTGCTCCTCCTTTTCACTTGCATTTCTCATGGTCAAACCCGTTAGAATTACTTTTTTTATTTAAAAGATTTAGTACCATGATAAAGAAATCGCTCATGTGGATAAAAATTTTCGGTATTATTTTATTTTAGAAAAAAACAAGGAAAAAAAAAGAATTTAATAATAAATGGAACGACTCTTGCATCCACTAATGAAACTGAGCAACCCCCCAAGCAATATCACGTAGGTTCCAATAGATTCCGATCTAGTGGGAATTACAAAATCAAATGGAATAATTCCGGGTACAATCGTGAAAGACGTCTCAAATACAGTCATGTAATTCATGACGCCTATGACATCCAACCCAAACGTATCTAATATAATGAAAATGCCTGCCACTAAAGGTAAGATTGCACCAATAATAGCCGTTGCTCGACTTTTCACGCCGATGAATTGCAAGATAAAGGAAATTAAAAATAAAATGACGCACGCAATCACGATATAATTAATCCAATTCGTTAAATCCGCAAATAATCCCAATAGACCAAATATTCCTCCAATTCCATAAGCATACTCGCTTCCCGTGCTATACCATGATAATAAATAGCTGCCTATTAAAGTTAAAATTCCCGCCGTTATACTTAATCCTTTTGCAGCACTCATGATTAAAACCCAATTTTATTTAAATTATAATTATTTCAAGATATTTTATATAAAAGATACTCTTATTTTAAAAACTTTCCTTGTATTTATTAAAAAAATGGGAAAAACATAATAAATTTGAAGGGATTGTTCCCTTTCAAAAATTATTGCCCAATTATTTCCCTTTAATAAAAAATTTTTTATTTCTCTTTTATTAAGCTTGCTCTCAGTGCTTTTTATTCCTAAAGAAAAAACCGCCAATTAAACCGGAAAAACCTCCTATAAATAGCCCATGTACTCCAAGGGGGAAGTGAATGCCCACCAATGCCAATGTTAATGGTAATATTCCAAGAATGATGACCTCCGTATCAAAAAAGAATCTCTTTGACTCATCATTAAAGAAATGGGTTAACCAAAATCACTTAGTAAAATTATTGTTGAAATTATCAAGGCCATGGTCGTTCCTGCAATTGAAAGAAATGGATGCTTGCTTCCCCCCAATTGAAAGAATGCTGAGAGTACCAAAATCCTATATCATTATTGAGAAACGATACCCAGGTTTCTTTAACCATGGGAACTACGGGACAAGCGTTTGGAGAGAATGTAATACTCACGTTAGCCCAACATTCATGGATGAATTACGATTCTATGCCATTTATGGCGTAGTAATTCAACCACTCCTCTTTTATCTATTTTTATTTTTTTTTTCCTTGATATAATCCATCTTATAATTAAAGGAAAAAATTTTAGTGATTATAAGCGAACTTTAGTTCGCAAGGAATTTTTTTTATTTTTTTTCCGTTCCATAATTTTAATAATTTGAAACTCCATCAATCCCTTTTAGAGGTCAATTTTTCTCTTTTTCTAAACAAGTAATACTCTTAGTCTTTAGTCCAAACCCTCTTCATTTGTACGTTCTACTGCCACGGAATTATTAGTTTAGCATAAAACTTTATTAATTTTTTTACGCCTAAATTAATTAAGTAGAAGGATACCAACGTTCGTATAAATTGGATTTCGCCCTCTAATCATGCCTCAGCATGATACCTCTTATTTTTTGCATTTATCTCGCGAACTGAGGTAATCCTTCTAACTTTTTTTCCTTTAAAGCAATTGAACTAGTTCCGATTAAGGAAAAGTAATAGAATTTATTGAAGAAAACCAAGTAAAAAGAATATTCTTTCCTCAGAGGAGCAAAAGAGATAAAAAAGGAAAAATAAAAAAAAATATAGGAAATTTTAATATCGAGAGAAAGAATTAATACCAATCCCATTTATTGTAGGAATAGGGAAGAAATCGTTCGGAATCTACTTGAGCAATGACCGAACCCGGTAACATTTCATTATCCGTCAGCATGTAAAGCGCCCCATATATTTTTACAATTTCGATTTCTGCCCAGGGATCATGGACTGTAGAATTTAAGAAGATTTCAGCCTCTCCCATTTTAAAGAATTGGGGCCGAACAGCGGTTTCTTGTCTTACTAACCATGGATCATAATCGAATCCTTCTTTAGTAGGATGAGGAAAATATTTGAAATTATAATTTATAGTATTTTTTCTCCTGCCCGGTAATAAATCTAATTCTTTAATGAGTTTGGGCGTTTCCGGATCATTGAATTTGCCGGTCAATTTGGCGTGAATTTCAATATTTTTAACTCCCAAGCGTTCAGAATATGCATGGATTTGGTTATCATTACGCTTTAATACCACATTAGCGATTTTTTTGGGAAAGCCAAATATTTCCCGTCCTCCAATCAAGGCTCTATCATCGGTTACAGGCATGGAAAGATAATAATTTCCCTGTTCTTCTTTATATTTACAACGTAAAATCAAGGCAGCTTCATTGTAGGGCAATCCTTGATTGGTAGAAGGATATCTCACGACGAAACACATAGCAATGGGCCTACTAGCGGGTTCCAAGGGGGGTGGAAGCAAGCGTTCAACAATTTCCTTTTTAGTTTCCCACAAGACGGTAATCATTTCAGCATTTTTAAATATGGTCGTGCGCAATTTTATTTTTTTTTCTTTAATTTCATCCAAATTTTTTTTAAAACTCATTATCCTCACCATTTTTAAAAGGTTTACAATAACGTACACGCTTTTTATTGAATTTTAAATAATTAAAAAAGAAATTCTTATGTTATTTATTAAAAAGACTTATTCTAAAGCTTCATTTAACAATTCTAATAGGTCTTTCATTTTCATGGAAGAATTTATGGCATTTATTGCATCATTAAGATTTCTGAAACAGAACGGACAAATACTAACCAAGAATTCTGCTCCTGTTTCTCTTGCCTCTTCGACTCTGCTTTTAGCGATTTCAAGAGCTAGGTCGGGAAAAGCTTTTTTTACGCCGCCTCCCGCTCCGCAACATTTTGCATTTTGTTTGATGGTTTTCATTTCTTGTAAGGTGGAGAATTTTTTTAATAGTTCACGAGGTTCTTCATAGATTCCAATATGCCTTCCCGCATGACAAGGATCATGATACGTCGTGGTAATACCTAAATGTTTTAGCGGGATATTCTTTTGCTTAATCATTTCATAGATAAACTCAACGGAATGGCGAACCTCGATGTCCAAATCTTTAAAAAATTCCTGATAATCAAGTTTTAACGTTCTAAAACACCCCGCACAGCTGGTAACAATTGTTTTAATTCCACTTTTTTTGAATAATTCAAGATTTTTTTCTGCAATCGTATTAAAAGCTTTTAAATCTCCCGTTCTTTTAGCAACACTTCCGCAGCAAATTTCGTGTTCTCCAAATACGGCAAAATCTACTCCTAATTTTTGGAGAACTCTTGCGGTGTTAAATGCCACGGTTTTAATTTTGGGAGTTAAGGCTGCCGTACATCCCACGAAGTAAAGGACATCTGCTTTCTCCATTATGGCATTTTTAATTGAGAAATCGAGTTCTTTGATCCATTCTCCCTTTTCTGTATTATTTCTCTGGTAAGGATTGAACAACTCTACCATCGCACGATTCATGGGGACATGAGCTTCTAATCCACAACCAGCATCGACTAATTCAGCACGCAAGGCTTCATAGATTAAAGCATTGTCGATATCATATGCGCATGTTTCAGCACAGGCATTGCACGTCGGACATTGATAGATTACTTCTGCCATATCTTTGCTAAGTTCTAATTTTCCTTGCCAGAGAGATCGAATGATTTGCATTTTTCCTCTCGCAAAAAAGGGTTCAAATCCGGGCGTGTGCTCACGAGCCACGCAAACTCCCCATTTTTGAGGATTGGACGTGTAATCGGTTGCCTCACGGCAATCGCCGCATGCGATGCATTGAATTAACATGTCTCCAAACTTGCTCAAATGCCTGTATTTTTCTTCCGGCTTAAAATCTGTCATTGCGTTCACTCCTCATTTTTTATTATATATTTTGTAATATCATCTTCATGAGCATGCATGTGGAATTTATTAGGGCTTAATAAGAAATTAGGATCTACAGTTTTCTTAATATCCTTAAAGAATTGAGCGAAGTCATAAGTGAATCCCCCTGCCTCCACGATGGACTGTGAGATAGATTCTCCTAACCAGTAATGAACCGCACCGTATTTTACTTGGAATCGTAATTTTTCATGCCAAATTTTCATAGCAATTGCTCTTTGGTCTTCATAATTTTCGGCGTTAAAACCGCCCGCACAGACGCAGTTACCGTTTGGTAATAAATGAATGGAACGGGCAAATAAGGAAAAACTTTGTCTTGGAAAGTCTTTAACGTGGTCATTATCAAATTTCACGCTTAATTGTTCTTTTTCCGGGAGTTCGGAGATGGGGATTTTGTGACATGTTACGCATGAAATTTTAGGAGGAGCCAGACTAACAAATTTATTAAAATAGGTATAGGAAAAATTCAAATTAAATTTCCAATCTTTTGATAATTCTGCGTCCAGATCTATTTCTTGCCATTCAAAAGGTCGTGCATGTTCGTTCATTATCTCTGCAGTTTTTTCCAAATAGATTTCCATAATTCGTTCATCAAAAGCCTCTAAAAAGATTTGAAAAACGGGGCCTTTTAAGCGAGGCCTTTTGGGGGGTTTATTTTTTGCGAGGGATGCTAATAATTGAACGACGGGGAGAGGAACTACGTATAAATCTTGCAATCCATCATTTACTTTCTTGCGAAATTCATGCATGAGCTTATAGACCAAGGTGTAATCATTCTTATTAAGCATGTAATTTCTAAATGCTTTTATTGGGGCGAGGGGAAATAATTTTAAAGATGCTTTCGTTTTGATTCCTAACGTGCCTACATCTCCCATGAATAATCCCGTAAAGTCAGGCGCTACGCCATACCTGCAAAAAGGTTTTGCGTATTTATTTGCTGCAGCACCCGTTCGTATAATCGTGCCTTTGGGATCGGGTAATACAACTTCTAGACCTAAGCAGATATCGGGGACAAGACCATATTTCGTCGATCCAAAGCCTGCCGTGCTGTTCGATAATCCACCCCCGATTGTAGCAGAATAACCACTTCCTGGACCAATGATCCCCGTTGTTACTCCTTTTTCGTGTAATTGCGATAAGAGGGATCCCCAAGTAATTCCGCATTCAACTTCACAATAAAAATTATCTTCGTCCAAGTGAATAATTTTATTCATTCGTGTCAAGTCGATTAAAATCCCTCCTTCCGTAACAGAGCCACCGACCAAATCAGCGCCTCCACCTCGAGGAACCATGTGAATTTTATATTTATTAGCAATTTTTACGATTTCTGATACCTCTTCAGTTGTTTCGGGCCGAACGATGACATCAGCCCACCTATCGGGGAAGGCGGGATCCACATTCCGAGAATAGGCTGCTTTCATGAAATCTTTGTCAGTCACGTATTTTTCCCCAACAATGCCTTCCAATTCTTGATACACGTTTTTTACCTTGAACATGGTGATAAGAAAATTATTTGATTGTAAATCCACTAAATGTTTAGTATTGAAATGTTAAGATTAAAAAAAATTTTGATTAATATATCAATAGTTAATATCATTTTCTTGTTTTTTACATTAATCTTTATAACATAAATGCCGTGAATTTAAAAAATGGACTTTTCCCCCGAAAAAATGAAATTTATTTAAAAGACGAATGAATTTGGAATAGTTAGCAAATTTGCCTCATCCAATATTAAATAAAATTATTCATTCATCAATTTGGACCAGCTTTAATAAATCTTTAAATATTTGTTCACATGTTTTTCCACGCTCAAGAAATCTTTTAAATCCTTCTACTTCCTTGTAAGCTCGTTCAATATCTGCTTGCGCCACGTGGATGGGTTCTCATTTTTTCTTTTTAATGTATATGGTTTAAATCTAATTTTTAAATCTATGAATTAAGTAATAAAATGTTAGCACAAAATATATGGCAATTTGAATTTAGAGTTCATTTAATAGGGATCACGTGTAATTGTAGTAATTATAATTTATTTGGATAAAATAGAATCAAAATTACAATATCTTTTATTTAGAACATGGTTTATATCTCACTTTTAATTAAAAATAAAGTAATGGTGTAAATATTAGAGAAAAATAATTGAAATGAAAAAGATAAAGCAAACTTGTATCAAATGTGGAATGATACGTGCCGTTAAAGATATGGTACTTTTGGAAGATGAGCAATATATGTGTTTTTCATGCTGGAATAAATATCTAAAAAAAAAAGATAATTGATTTGTTTTTAAAACTCACTTTTTTATTCTTGATTTTAAATTGGTTTTTTTCCTTAATTAAATCTCACGCAAAAAATGAGGTAAAAAGTTAAACCTATCTTAAAATAAATTGAATGAACTATGTTAGGAATCGTTAGAACTAGAGAATGTCGCCCTTGAATGTGGATTCATATTTTTGTCAAATAAGTGTATTTAGCCAGATCAAATCGTTCAATCTTTACATGTTCCGAAATTGAACTTGATTGGGGAGATGGTAAAGGAATTTTGACCACTAATTTGAACTCATCAAGATACAAGCTATTATAGAAAATCTTGTGTTCTTTATCGAAATCCAAATACTTACTAACATTCAATTTTTTTTTCCTTTTTTCTAAGGAGCTGGTAGTGGACATTATCCCCTCTAATCTTTTTAATTTAATTTATCAAAACCAAATAGAACATAAAAAAATTTCAATTATAAAAAATAAATCGCCTTTCTTTTTCTTGTACCTTTATTAACATGATGAATTTATTAATGCATATTATTGATAAAAAAAAGACCTTATAAAAGTTTCGTTCTATTTAAATTTTACGAAAAATAGAACTTTCAGCATGATAATAAAAAAGATCTTCAACAAGTATTCTTTAGCAATGGGGTATAGGAGAATTTGGTATATTTTTTTTTTTTTGATATTATAAAATGTAAAATTGAAAATATATATTAAGTGATGAGAAAGAATCTAATTAGGAATTAAATGAAATTATTATTCATGATAATAATTAAAAAAAAATGAGGTTTCAAAATAAAAATGAAGCAAGCGGGTTATTTTGGAAAGATCCTTGCGTTTGATCTTACAAATGAAAAATATGAAGAAATTAAGCTTTCAGACGATTTCTATAGGCAATATCTCGGAGGTTATGGTCTCGGTTGCAGGATTTTGAGTGAAAAAATGGGCCCTAATGTGGATCCATTATCTCCCGACTCGATCTTCGGATTTTTTCCGGGGTTGTTAACAGGAACAGTAGCTCCTTTTTCGGGCAGGTACATGGTGGTAGGAAAATCCCCATTGACAGGAGGTTGGGGAGATGCGAATGCAGGAGGAACGTTCGGCCCGGAGATTAAAAAGTGTGGATATGATGGATTAGTATTCATGGGAAAAGCAAGCATGCCGGTATATGTTCTAATTAATGATGGAAATATTGAAATTCTGGATGCTAAAAACATTTGGGGATTGGATATCATTCAATCAGAAATTAAATTGAAAGAAAAACATGGAGATCAGATCAAAACGGCAGGAATTGGAAAAGCGGGAGAAAAATTATCTCGAATAGCCGGAATTGCCAATGATAAAGGAAGAATCGCTGCTCGTTCTGGATTAGGAGCAATTATGGGCTCGAAAAACTTGAAAATGGTGGCTCTCAGGGGGAAAGAAAAAATTCTCTTTTATGATAGAGAAAAGTTCATGTCACTCGTTAGAAATTATAACAAAGAGAGCAAGACTGAAGATGCCAAGGGAATTAATAAATGGCTCCTCCAAACAATTCCTAACATGGCAAAATTATTTAGACGGTTTAGATTATCAACGGGAGGAGGTTCTCCAAAAATGTTAAGAAGCGTGTATCATAACTTAGGGACGCCGGCAGGGAACACTCTTAGTGCGGAAACGGGCGATAGTCCCGTAAAAAATTGGAAAGGTATTGGAATGATAGAATTTCCGTTTGATACCATGTCAAGAAATCTTTCAGCTACCAAAATTCATCAATATCGGATCCGCCATTATGGCTGCTTTGCTTGTCCCGTTCAATGCGGGGCAATTTTAAAAATTCCTGAAATCAATATGGAGGAAACTCACATGCCAGAATACGAAACGTGTTGTTCATTCGGTGCAATGTTATTAAATAGTGATCTATTTTCAATTTTTAAAATCAATGATTTGTGTAATCGCGAGGGAATCGATACGATATCCACCGGCGCTACAGTGGCTTTTGCTCTTGAATGTTATGAAAAAGGAATTCTCACTAAAGAAGATACTGATGGTCTTGAACTCACTTGGGGGAATTCGGAAGCAATTATAAAATTAGTAAACAAGATCATTAATAGAGAAGGTATTGGAAATATCCTTGCTGATGGTGCAAAAATAGCGGCTGAAAAAATTGGAAAAGGAAGTGAAAAATTTGCCATGACCTCGCTTGGTCAAGAAATTGCCATGCATAACCCTCGCGTTTTTAATTCGTTAGCATTCAGTTATGCCTATGACCCAACGCCGGGAAAACATACGACAGCTTCCATAGATTTTTTTGAAATCGGTCCCGCAGAACTATTTCTTCAAGGCCTTCGCCTTCCAAAAGGGTGGAAAAAAGATATAGCCTTAAAGGCGAGAGCTCAGCGTATCATAACGGGCGTTCATCAAGTAGTGTCGAGTGTTGGATTATGCATGTTCTCAACTTTAATGGGTACGTACCCGTTAATGGAATTAATTAATTCTCTAACGGGTTGGGATATTACTCTTGATGAGCTTATCACGACCGGCCTTAGAATTCAAACTATAAGGCAAGCCTTCACCTTAAGAGAGGGAGTGCCAATTGCTAAAAATAAACTGCCTGGACGAATTATTGGAGATCCACCGGATGAGAAAGGTCCCTTAAAAGGTATCACCATTGATAATTACGATGAATTCTATAAACTATATTGCAAAGAAATGGGATGGAATCCGGAAAACGGTTATCCATTGAAGGAAACCCTACGAGAATTAAACTTAGAATTCGTGATTAAAGATTTATATTAATTTTTTAATGCAATTATTTTTTAATTTTTATCAAGGTATTTTAATTAATGATTTTTAACGAATGAAATAAGAACCGCTCATAGTTTAATGACTCAAAATACTCTTAAGAAGGTAATAAAAAGGAAAGTCCTTAAAAAAGCTAAAAGGATGAGAGGTAAATTTCCTCCCATTTCGGAAATCAAGGAGGGAATCGTGAAGACATGGAAAATTAAATCGGTCCATGCAATAAAAAGTAAAAAGGGGGTATACCTTTTTACCCTTAAAGATCCTTCAAACACACCCAAAACACGATATTTTTTAGCCATTATCTTAGCTTCCCAGAGTTCCGATTTATTGGTACTACTAGCTCGAGAAGAGGCTATTGAAAAGGGATTGAAACTAATTCAATATTCCATCCCTCTTGAATCTTTTAGAGTTAGCTTACTATCCCTTAAAGAAATAGTTGCCGGGGAGGATGAAATTGAGGATCTAATTAAATATTTAGAAAAATTTCGCAAGGTATATCGTAAAAAATTAGAAAGAGTTAAAAAAATAAGCACGAGCAAATGATTATTAAATTGATCAATAATTAATTTAATCATTCTACTAAAAATTAAACATTATGTCATTTAGAGAAAATACCGTAAAAATCGTTGCTACGTTAGGACCTGCTTCAAGTTCTGAATCAATGCTCAAGAAATTAATCAAAGCAGGAGTAGATATTTTCCGCTTGAATTTTTCTCATGGCACTCATGAAGAGAAAAAAGAATTAATAAAAAAAATCCGAAGCATCAATCATTATGTAGGAATTCTTGCTGACATTCAAGGGCCAAAAATTCGCGTTGGACAGTTTGAAAATGATGATTCTCACATCTTAAATCTCGGTCAAACTGTAAAAATATACGAGAAACCTATATTGGGTAATAGTGAGAAATTTTCCATTCCATTAGAAGGATTTTTAAATACCATGCGCGCTGGTGATGTCTTCTACGTGAACGATGGAATCATAAAAATTAAGGTGATTAAAAAAGAACAAGATCATCTTGTTGGCGAAGTTATCGCAGGTGGGATAATCAGTAGTAATAAAGGTGTAAACATTCCGAAGGGTGAACTCACGCAAAAAGTACCAACGGAAAAAGATGTTGAAGATTTAAGATTCATTGCTGAACTCGATCCTGAATATGTCGCAATATCGTTTGTAGGAGATTCCGATGATGTTTTGCGGGTTAAAAAAATTTTAGAAAATCAAGGCAATAAAGACATCAAGCTAGTCTCAAAAATTGAACGCCCCATTGCCCTCGAAAATTTTGAACAAATCTTAGACGTTTCTAATGCGATAATGATTGCAAGGGGTGATTTAGGCGTGGAAATCTCTCCTGATCTCGTCCCTTTAAAACAAAAAGAATTGATTTATAAGTGTAATCGAGAAGGTAAACCCGTGATAGTGGCAACCCAAATGTTAGAATCCATGGTAAATGCTCCCATACCCACAAGAGCAGAAGCAAATGATGTGTTTAATGCAGTCTATGATGGGACGGATGCCGTAATGCTTTCGGCAGAAACCGCCGTTGGAAAATACTGCCTTGAAGCGGTCAATTTCATGAATAAAATAGCCCGAACGGCCACCGAAAACGTGCCCCTAAGAGTACCGGATTTATATGATTCCACTCGCCTAACCCATACCCAAACCTTAGGTCACGCTATTCACGCTCTCGCAAAAGAAATGGAAGATCTTAATTTCCGAGGCAAGATTTTAGTCATTACTCGGCACGGATATGGAGCTCGCATGATTTCTAAATATCGTCCTCCTCTGCCCATCATCGCTATGACACCTCATTTACGCACGGCTCGTGAATTAAATCTTATTTGGGGCGTTCAACCCTTTTATATCGAAAATATTGACTTCTTTAATTTAGCTGCTGAAGAAATCATTGAACAATCCGTGAAATATGGTGTGGAGAAGGGCGTATTAGACGAAAATGAACACGTGATCATCTTATTAGTCTCTCGAATGTTCGAAAAAACAGGAAACTTGGTCGGATTGTATTATGTAGGTGAAGTTTTAAATCAATTTGATCATCAATTTTAACCTTACTATTCGTGAAGAAATGACAAGAAGCCGACGATATATTATTTTACAGGTGTGAAATTTTTTAATGATGGCACGATTGCTTGCTACGGCATTAATCGATTGAAAATTAGTTCCCATACTACAATTAATGAAAAAAACAGATATTTCCGCTAACTCGGAAAAATTAGGATTGGTATTTCCTTTCTATTATTTTGGGCTTCCCAAAATTGTTTTCGAGTTCTAAAAAAAAATCAAATTAAAAAAAATTAAATCGAATTAATCCGCTCTTAAGTTCAAAAGTAATGAAACCGCTGGATGCAGAATTTTTTATCAAAAATGCCAAATAATTATGTCATTCAATATCCTCCTGATCCCTTAGAAGTATAAGAAAAAGATTTCAAAGAAGCTCGTAAAAAAATTAAAAAAATTGCTGACGTCCATAAAAACTATTAAATATGTTTCAAATTATTTATCCCATCAACGCTATCATCATCCCGAAATAACCATTGAAGATTTGAAAGCTAAAAAAATTAAAAATACGTGGCACAATAACGGATTTTTATTTCCATTTTTTTTAATTATTTTATATAGCAAGAGTTCTGATGGTAATATCATATCATTTTCTACTCCCTTGCTCCATTTTCTATGATTCTCTGAGGATTGAAAATCAAAATATTTATCTAAACATCACATGCTATACCAATTATCATCAAAATTTAATAAAGAAGTAAAATATCAAAAAATGTGCCTCAAATGAACGAAAATCACGATTTCTTTAAAAAAAGCGTGCTAAATAAGAAGGAAAAAATTTCATTTTATATCGTTAATATCGGTAATATTCCTATCATGACCTTGATTTCCCTCTTTTTACTGATTTTTTATACAGATGTAGTGGGCTTAAATCCTGTTAGTATTGGTATCATGTTCCTAATTGTCCGAGTATTTGATGGGTTCAATGATCCTCTAATGGGTTTCATCATAGATCACCTTCCACGCACGAGATGGGGTAAGTTCCGGCCTTATCTCCTCCTAGGAAGCATTATCTGCTCTTTAAATTACATGTTATTATGGTTAGGACCTAGTATGATTCCGGCAGGAAAACTGATAATCGCTTACATCTCCTATTTTCTAATCAGCATTACATTTGATCTGATGGACATTCCTCTCAATTCGCTGATTCCCGTGATGACGGAAACAGGAAAAGATAGGAACACGCTTGCTCTCATCAAGAGTCTTGGATATGTTAGTGGCATGATTTTTTTTGCCTCAATAAGCATCCCCTTCATATTGAGTTTTCCAACCCCTAAAGAAGGATACCACGCATTAATCATTTTTACGGTTATTTTCATCATTACATGCAATGTTGTTGGAATTTCGGCAGTAAAAGAAAGAATTGAACCCATCAAAAAAGAAAGATATAAGTTTAGAGATATTCTTAAAATTCTAAGCGTTAAACCCGTACTCGTGTATTTTCTATCTAATCTATCATCTTCCATAGGAAGTGGAGCGAGTACCGCAATGGCAATATATTTTTGGACGTATGTCGTCGGACGACCAGAACTAATGAGCGTGGGGCCATTATTAATGGTAGTAGGAATTATTATTGGACTTATCATGGGAACTCCTTTCCTTAATAAATATGGCAAGAAATATACGTTAGTTTTAGGAGGTTTTATCGGTGGATTGCCCAATTTTGCTATTTTATTCATCGATCCTTCAAGAATCCCGTTAATTTTTCTAATTGGCATTATCTCTGCCATTGGAGGCGGTTTTGGCATGCTTGTTGGTTACGGATTACAAGCGGACAACACGGATTACGTGGAATGGAAGCAAGGACATCGAGCAGAAGGACAAATAGCTTCTCTTACATCGTTCATTCAAAAAACAGGACTTGGAATCGGAGCTGCCATTCCTGGATTTATTTTGGGTGCAACAAGCTATGTTCCGAATGTCGAACAATCTCCTTTAGCCATTCAAGGAATTTATCTGGCCTACATAATCGTTCCTACAATTTTAAGCCTCATAGGAACTTTAATCATCTGGATATTTTATCCTTTAACTAAGGACGTGAATATAAAAATTGCACGAGAATTAGAACACCGCCGAAAGCAAGCTTCCGCCCAGTCCTTCCAAGATCCAAATGAACACGAGAATTTCAAGAGAAAAAATTTAAAAAATAAAGGGAAAAAAAAACCTAAATGATCAATTATTATTTTAATTTTTTTTGAAATTATGTCGCTGAATTTCTTGCTCTCATGATTAAATTAGCCCGGTCAACCCCATCCTAAAAGAGATAGAACGATGAGTAATATTCCACTAATAATTGCAAAAGCCATGGCCCAAATGCGATAGGGTCTTAATTTAGAATCTTTCTTGTTAGTATCTAAAAAAGACAACATGATGGGAAAAATATATAGCAAGCCTAAAAGAGGCCCCGTTAACATGGACGCAGTAGAGAAAAGCCACATGGGCTGCCCCGTAATAAATATGAACAATAAGGGGAAAAAAGCGAATATTAATAGAAAAATTCTAAATAACGTCTTGCTCTCAACATGATACTTCCTATATACTCCAAATCGTTCAAAACTTTCTTCATAGAGCCTTGCAAAGCCATAAAATGGACCAATGATGGAGGAAAAAAGAGCTAATATGCCACAAATTATGAATAAAATCCCAGACCATTCTCCATAAGTAGAAGTGAATATGCTGACCATTTGCGGAATGATTGTCCAACCGGCAGGTCTTAATCCTGAAGGATGAAGCGTTTGGGCAGCGGAAATCCACATAAATATGGAAAAAATGGTAAGAATGGTAGCAGATATGATGTTTTGATATAATACCATATCTTTCCAGCCTTTTAACCGTCTTTTTTCCTCTTCCGTGAGATCGTCTATTTGAAGGTGATGACCATTAGCGAGTGCTTCAAACATGCCCATTTTTTTATCTTTAGCATACCAAATATAAGATACCGTAGGTCCAAAACCCGCTCCAAGAACCACGAAAAGAACGGCAACAGTCATGATGCCGGAGGTCGTTTCAAGTCCGGCGATCGCATCGGGCATTTGGGGCATAAATCCCATCATCCATTGATCAAGAGAAGGCCACCATAAAATCGCTACAATTGTAATTAAGGAGATAAATATCCATAACATTATACTGGCCGTTTTTTCAAGAATCTTATAGCTTCTCGTGAATACAATCAATAATCCAAGAACCATGATCATTAGGATCCAAAACTCCTTGGAAATTGGAAACAAGAAATTAACGGTGCCAGCAGTTTGCCCCAAAAGGCCCGCAATCAACATTGAATGCAACACACATCCAATCATTAGCAAGATGAACATCCATCTCATCCATTTTTTATCCCAACACGCTTGCAAGAAAGTTTTCCCCTGCACGACGCCGTATTGCACCAAATAATATTGACCGAAAATTTTAGCAAATGCAATTAAGGGTACCAAGAAAAGCCCTCTCATACCCAAATAAGCTCCTAAGAGAGGGATGGTAATTAATTCTCCTCCACCGATTTGAGCTGCAGTAAATATGAAAGCGGGTCCCAGATAATTAAAAAATTCTTTCAGGGTTCGTGGCGGATCAGAAATCCTAGGATTTTCAACATTATCCGTGTTTGACATGTTTTTATTCCTTGTAATTTTCAATTTTAAATTATAAATCCCCTAAAATCTAAATTAGCATCAATTTAGTAAGGAAACGATTCATGAAACAAAAATTTTCTTTTATTTTTTACTATGTTTTTTGAGAAGTTCCATTTTAGTCCCTCTTAATAATTGAAAAAAATTGTTTTTTTCATTAAACGTTTAAGCTTAGGTTTAAGCACTGTCTCCGTGCTTTATAAGGTAAAATCACGCTCTCAATGAATTGAAAAATTTAATTAATTTTCATTTTTTTTATAATGAGAGATTAAGTTACTGCTTTCGCACATGTATTAGAAAAAATTCTAAAGAAACAAGTAAAGGATTAATTCATGAAAAATGCGAAATACTGCCCCGAATGTGGTGCTAAATTAGGAGGCGGCCGTTATTGTGAAAAATGCGGGCATGATACATGGGAAAAGGAAGAAAAAAAAGAGCTAATAGAAATTGATGCACCAATATCGTCCATTTCTCCTCCCCAAGCATCAACAAGGGAACAACTCGCCGAAGCTCATCCTAATTGGAAGGGAATGGAAAATTTCGTTTCGGTGGTGGGAAGCATCGCTTGGCTTATAGGATTAATCAATGCAATCATTTATTACATTATAGGATTTATGGATATTGTTAGCGGGATCTTTTTTTACTCTAAAAAACTTATTTCTTCAGGAATCTGGACATTTATTGGCGCAACCATCGTATTAATCATTTCTCTTTATTTTGTTAAACCAAGATTTTCTGACCCTTGTTCACGCTATGATTGGAATGCCCTTTTAGAAGATTACCTTCTAATCAGTACTATTAAGTTTCCATGGATGGTGATATGGGGTATATTACTGGAGATCTTCGGCAATGGATGGGCAGGCATTGCCATTCTCATTCCAGCTTTCATTCTGTTATTCATGGGTCCACGACCTTATAATTGGATTCAACATTGAAGAGTATAAAATTGCTATTGCAAATCTTAAAGGAAACCAAGATAAAAAAAATCAATTCTTGAAGAAGCATGGTACGTTTCTTATTATTATTTGAATAATAATCTTTATTATATTTTGAAATATATTTTAATCATGGTTAAGACAGTGGTAGTCCTAAGTCTTCCTCGCACTGGATCTAGTCTCATTGCTGGTATATTACATCGATTAGGGGTTCGAATGGGTGATGTAAAGGGATTACTTCGCCCCTCACATGTAAATAAATATGGAAATTATGAAAATCAGCAATTTTATAAATTAAATCTCAATATCCTTTATTATGCTCAAAGCTTTTCGCTCAGTTGGGCAGATATTCCTGATGATAAAAAAATCCGACTGGCTGTCAAGTGTTATGAACCGGAAATTAAAAATTTGATCCGAGAATGTGAGAAAAATTCGAAAGGGTTATGGGGTTGGAAAGACCCCACGATCTCCGCAACAATTCCCTATTTTAAGGACTTGTTAACCAATCCTTATTATATTGTTTTAAAAAGAGATGTAGAAAGCGTGGTAAAATCGCATCTAAAGGCAGCAAAAATTATCTCTTGGTATCGAACGATCTTATATATCTCGCGATATTTTTCTATAGTGAGGCTCGTGGGTTTAGGCTGGGGGATTTTTAAGAAATTTCTCAGCCATGGTAATGTTTTCAATGATGAAAAGCGCTATGAGACCGTTATTCGGGAAGGATATAGGCGAATTGATGAATTCGTTAAAAATGAGCGCCATCTTTGCATCGATTTTAATGATTTAATTTCTGACCCCCAATGCGTGATTGAAAAAATCATAAATTTCTTGGAAATTTCTCCTTCTCGAGAACAGGTTCAGAAAGCTCGAGCCTTCATTGATCTTGGAGAGGTGCATTTTCAGAATCATCTTTCCAAACACCTTTCAATTCCTCAAGTGAAACCGAAAGAAGTGATCGTGAAATGATTCGATTCATGCTTTTTTCATCCTTCTTGAGTTATTTCATTTTTTCTTTAAAAAAATTGGTATATATCGAAAAAAATTTCAGATAAACACCTAAATCGTTGAATTCTATTATTAAATTCCAAAATTTTATAATTTAATGAAATTGTAAGAATTACTCATGAAATGATCATCTTGGTAGGTTCCATCGTTATTTTTAGGAAATAGTTGAAAAAATACTCAATAATTGAGGTTTTAAAGGTAATCATTTGCCATTTCTGATTTATTGCTTTTTTTTAGTATTTTATGCCCAAATATCATTGAAATATTAAAAATCCTCCCTCATGAAAAAAACATTTTATTTTAAAAATTATTATAATTCGAAACCTAAAGACGAATTTCATTAAAAATTGGATAACCGAAACATTTAAATAGGTTAAGTAATTCTTATTAATTAAGGATTGTCAAGAGATGATTGACAATGAAACATTGTAAACTCTGAAAATAGATAGGTTGATAAGAGAAAAATCAAATCATGGTGAAATTTTCATGAAGCCCGAGAGAGTAATCCTTTCAAGAAAAGAATATGATTCTTTGTGGAAAAAAGCTTCGGAATACGAAAAACTTACTAAAGAACTCGAGAAATTAAACATGGAGAATAAAAAATTAAGCGAGGAATTGGAGAAATTGAAATGTGAACAAGAAAAAAATGAAGAAATCGTTAAAAAGACGGAATCATACCTGAATTCCTTGATGCGCTTACAAGCAGATTTCGAAAATTATCGGAAAAGCTTAGAGAGAAATCAAGAAAGAGAAAAAACTAAATTTATAGTCGATATCATGAGAAAATTAATACAACATCTTGATGACTTGAAGAGAGCGCAAAACATGTTGATTGGATTACAAATTGATGATGCGGTAAAGAAAGGACTTGCAATGATAGTGGAAAATTTTGAAAAATTATTACGAGAATATGGTGTAAAGCCGATGGATTGTGAAGGAGATCTGTTTGATCCTCATGAACATGAGGCCATACTAATAGAAAACAATCCGGATCTTCCTGATGGAACCATAGTGCAAGAATTAGAAAAAGGATATTATTTAAATAAAGAAATATTGAGACCTTCTCGGGTAAAAATAGTACGAAATTAAGGTTAAATGATTATTGAACAATTAACATTAAAATCACGAATCTTTTATTAAAAAAAATTATAGATTTTAAAGATAAGAATTAGAAAAAAATTAAAACAAGAAATGCAAATTAAAAAAAAAAATAAAAAACGAAGAGAGTGATGATAAATGACTAAAAAGATAATTGGAATTGATTTAGGAACCTCAAATTCTGCTGCTGCGGTATTAATTGGTGGCAGACCAGAAATCATTCCTAGCAAGGAAGGAGTAACTCTTTACGGCAAAGCATTCCCTTCCATAGTGGCGTTCACGAAAGATGGACAAATATTAGTTGGCGAGCCGGCGAGAAGACAAGCAATTTCCAATCCGGAACGCACGATTACCGGAATCAAAAGAAAAATGGGGACTTCTTATAAAGTCAATATTGATGGTAAGGAATACACGCCCCAAGAAATTTCTGCGATGATTCTGAGGAAAATCAAGCAAGACGCAAGTGATTATTTAGGAGAGGAGGTCACGGATGCCATAATCACGGTGCCTGCATATTTCAATGATAATCAAAGGCAGGCGACAAAGGATGCTGGAAAGATTGCAGGGTTAAACGTACGCCGCTTGATTAACGAACCAACGGCTGCTGCGATTGCTTATGGTTTAGATAAAGAGAATGAGCATTTAACGATTGCAGTGCTCGATCTCGGAGGAGGTACGTTCGATGTCACCATTATGGAAATGGAAGAAAAGGTGTTTGAAGTCGTAGCAACCTCCGGAGATACCCAATTAGGCGGAAGAGACATGGATGAAATCCTGGTAAATTACATCGTTGATGAATTCAAGAAGCAAGAAGGCGTTGATCTGAGACAAGATAAAATGGCCATGCAAAGAGTTCGAGAAGCTGCTGAAAAAGCCAAGATCGAATTGTCTACGTCGATTTCGACGGATATCAATCTTCCCTACATAACGGCAACAGCTAGTGGACCTAAACACTTGAACATGAATCTTACCAGGGCCAAGCTAGAGCAATTGATTGAGCCTGTATTGAAACGATTAGAAGGTCCCATCAAGAAAGCATTGAGCGATTCGAAATTAACAAAAGATCAAATTGATAAAGTGATCTTGGTTGGCGGACCCACGAGAATGCCGAGCGTTCAAGCTAAATTCGAAGAATTTTTTGGCAAGAAATTAGTCCGTGGCATTGACCCCATGGAGTGCGTGGCGCAAGGAGCGGCGATTCAAGGTGGTGTCTTGACTGGAGAAGTAGATGATATATTACTTTTAGATGTAACTCCCTTATCCTTAGGAGTGGAAACCTTAGGCGGCGTGTTCACGAAACTCATTGAAAGAAACACGACGATTCCGACGAGAAAAACGGAAGTCTTTACAACGGCTGCCGATAATCAGACCACGGTTGAAATTCACGTGCTACAAGGAGAGCGACCGAAAGCTGCGGACAATATTTCTTTAGGGAAATTCCATTTGACGGGCATTCCACCAGCTCCTCGAGGCGTTCCGCAAATAGAAGTCACATTTGATATTGACGCAGATGGCATATTGAATGTTTCAGCTAAAGACAAGGCGACTGGAAAGACGCAATCCATAACGATTTCGGCTTCTAATAAGATGTCGGAAGAGGAAATCCAGCAAAAGATTAGGGAAGCAGAGCAACATGCGGAGGAAGATAGGAAATTCAAGGAATTGGTCAAGCTTAAGAATACAGGTGAGGCATTAATCTATCAAGCAGAGAAACTCATGCGAGAAAATGAAGCCATTGTTGGCGATTTGAAGCCAAGAATCGAGGAGAAAATTAAGGATTTGGAGAAAGCGATGGAATCAAATGATGAAGTCAAGATTCAAAATGCAATCGAATCCCTTCAAACCGCCTTACATGAAGTTTCTGCTCGCATGTATGGACAACAACCTGGAGCTCAACAGGGTTATGCGGGAACTTCACCGGGTGGTATGGGGGGCGGACGACCAAAGACACAAGATGAAATTGAAGAAGAGAAATACCGCAGGGCAACTGCTCAAGATGACGGAGTAGTGGATGCTGAATATGAATAGGGTGTTTAGTTTTTTTTATTATTTTTTCCAATTTTTATTTTTTAAGTATATTCCGATTATTATATCATGAGTATTGGTGGATTATTTATTATTTCATTCAAGAATGAATTATGAAAAATGGGGGAAAAGAAATGGCGAAAGATTATTATAAAATTTTAGGCGTGCCCAGGAATGCAACTAAGGAAGAAATTAAGAGGGCATTTCGGAAATTAGCAAGAAAATATCATCCTGATGTGAATCCGGATGAGCCTAAATCAGGAGAGAAATTCAAGGAAATTAATGAAGCATATCAAGTGCTTTCCGATGATAAAAAGCGAGAAATGTATGATAAATTTGGAGTAGTCGAGGGTTTTGGAGATTATGCCACGGGACAGCAATATTCTGGTGGTCCGGGAGGATATAGAGTCTACACCAGTCCTGACGGCACGACTACTTATTATTATTCAAGTTCGGGAATGCCGGGAAGGGGCTTTAATTTTGAAGATATCTTCAAGAATTTCGGAGCATCCGGTAGAACCCAATCTCGATGGGAAGATTTTGATTTATTCAATGATTTAGGTGATATTTTCGATGTATTTTCGAAAAGAGGAGGCAGTTCAAGAGCGCGAAGTACCTCTCGAAGAGTTAACTTTCCGCGAGAGGGAGATGATCTGAGATATGATATGGAAATAGATTTCATGGATGCATTTTATGGAGGAAAAAAGCGAATTCAATATAAAGATCCCATTACCGGGCAAATTCAAACATTAACCGTTAAGATTCCAAGGGGCATTAGAGATAATCAGAAATTGAGATTAAAAGGAAAAGGAATGCCGGGTGAGAATGGAGGCCCTCCAGGAGATTTATACATAGCAGTTCATATCAAGCCTCATCCAATATTTGAGCGCCAAGGAGATGATCTCTATATTGAAAAGGAAGTTCCCTTTACCTTGGCCGCTTTAGGAGGCAAAATAAAAGTTCCCGGCGTGGAAAAAGAATTAACGGTTACTATTCCCCATGGAACCGCAGATTTTTCTATTTTGCGGTTAAAAAATCAAGGTTTTTATAAAATTAATTCAGACGAGAGAGGAAATCTGTTAGTTAAAATTAAAATTAAGGTACCAAAAAAATTAAATAAAAAACAAAAAGAATTATTAGAACAATTAAGAAAAACAGGTTTATAGGGTGGTGATAAAAAAATGATGAAATTTGATAATTTCACGATAAAAGTACAAGAAGGATTGATGGCTGCTAAAAAGTTAGCAGAAAATCACGATCATCAGAGAATTGAACCCGTTCATTTAATGTTGGCTTTTTTAGAGCAACCAGATGGAATTACAATTCCCTTACTTCAGAAATTAGGCATAAACATTGAACATTTAAGACGAGATTTGCTTGATGAATTAGAACGACTTCCCCGCGTGACGGGGCCAGGAGCTACTGAAATTCTCATTTCGCCTTCCACGAAAATTTTATTCGATAATGCGTGGAAGGAAGCCGAATTATTGCATGATGAATACTTAAGTACGGAGCATCTCTTATTGGCAATGGCGGGAGCGGATTCAATACCAATTCATACAATCTTTAGGCATTTCGGAATTACAAGAGACCGTATTCTGCAGGCGCTAAAAAGCGTGCGGGGAAATCAACGGGTGACGGATCAAGATCCAGAAGGAAAATATCAAGCCATCGAAAAGTACAGTAGGAATCTCACGGACTTGGCACGACGGGGCAAATTAGATCCGGTAATAGGAAGAGACGAGGAAATTCGACGCGTGATGCATATTTTATCCCGACGTACAAAGAATAATCCCGTGTTAATTGGAGAAGCTGGAGTGGGAAAAACAGCGATAGTTGAGGGCTTGGCACAACGCATTGCTGATGATGACGTGCCTGAATCGTTAAAAAATAAAGAAATCGTAGCCCTTGATTTAGCTGCTTTAATCGCGGGTGCGAAATATAGAGGAGAATTTGAGGACAGGTTGAAAGCCTTTCTTAAAGAAATTGAAAAGGGCGCAGGAAAATACATCTTATTCATTGATGAGCTTCACACGTTAGTCGGCGCAGGCGCTGCTGAAGGCGCTATTGATGCATCTAACATGCTCAAGCCAGCTCTTGCCAGAGGAGAATTACGAGCTATTGGTGCTACAACATTGGATGAATATAGGAAATACATAGAGAAAGATGCAGCACTCACCCGCAGGTTTCAACCGGTATATGTAAGCGAACCTTCCGTTGAAGATACTATTGCGATTCTAAGAGGGCTGAAGGAGAAATATGAAATCCATCATGGCATTCGAATTACGGATTCGGCTATAATTGCCGCCGTAACATTATCTCACCGTTATATTACGGATAGATTCCTTCCTGATAAAGCGATTGATTTGATGGATGAAGCTGCTTCACGATTAAGAATTGAAATCGATAGCATGCCGATCGAAATAGATGAAATTGAAAGAAAAATCATCCAATTAGAAATTCAAAAAGAGGCACTGAAGAAAGAGGAAGATGAGGTCGTAAAAGAAAAGATCAAGAAATTAGATGCGGAAATTTCTCAATTAAAAGAACAAGTAGATGCTTTAAAATTACAATGGAAAAATGAAAAGGAATGCATCTCGAAAATTAATGAGATAAAAAAACAGATGGAAATAACCAAGATTGAAGCTGAGAAGGCGGAAAAACGAGGAGATTTGGAGAAGGCTGCTGAATTGACGTATGGGGTTTTAAATCAGTTAAAAAAGGATTTAGAAAAATACAATGAACAATTGAAAGAGCTTCAGAAAGAAAAACCCATCTTGAAAGAACAAGTGGATGCGGAAGATATTGCTAAAGTGGTCTCGCAATGGACGGGCATTCCCGTGTCTAGAATGATGGAAAGTGAAAGGGAAAAACTTTTAAAAATGGAGGAGCGATTGAAAAAGAGAGTTATTGGACAAGATCAAGCAATCGTTGCAATTTCTAATGCGATTAGGCGTGCTCGAGCGGGAATCCAAGATCCAAATCGACCGATTGGATCTTTCATATTCATGGGACCCACGGGTGTTGGAAAAACGGAAACTGCAAAAGCATTGGCTGAATTTCTTTTCGATGATGAAAATGCAATGATACGCATTGACATGTCAGAATTCATGGAGAAGCATAGCGTTGCTCGACTAATAGGAGCACCTCCAGGATATGTTGGCTATGAAGAAGGCGGATATTTAACAGAAGCCGTACGCAGGAGGCCTTATTCAGTGATTTTATTTGATGAGATCGAAAAAGCTCATCCAGAGGTATTCAATATCCTCTTACAAATCTTAGATGATGGGCGACTCACGGATGGTCATGGAAGAACCGTGGATTTTAAAAACACGATCATCATTATGACAAGCAACATCGGCAGCGGTTACATTTTGAATTCTCGAGGAAAAGATTTCGAATCCAATAAAGAAATAATTTTGAAACAATTAAGGAATTATTTCAGACCAGAATTTTTAAATCGGATTGATGATGTCATTATCTTTAATTTCTTGGAGAAAGAACAAATCAAACAAATCGTAGAGATACAAATCCAACGCCTTAACAACGTGTTAAAAGAGCATGGAATTCAGATACAATTGACGGAGAAGGCAAGAGAATACTTGAGCGAAAAAGGTTTCGACCCGGATTTCGGAGCTCGACCGTTAAAACGTGCCATTCAAGATTACATCCAAAATCCGCTATCCCTGAAACTATTAAACAGGGAATTTTCTGATGGAGCCCTTATTGAAGTCGATGTGAATAAAGAGAATAAATTAATTTTCAAAAAAATAGGAAATCTCGAAAGTAGTTATAAAATTTAATATTTTTTACATGAAATTTCATGTTTTTAAAATACAAATTTTTAAATAAGTAAAACCAACCTAATAAGTATTGTGGTATTAAGAAAATTAAAAAATAATTTTTTGCTCAACGAGGTGAATGGAAAAATGAGCGCAACATCGGATTTGATTAAAAATGCGTCCAAGTGTCCCGAATGTGGAGGCGATATCATTGTAATTGAAGGATCTGGCGATACTGTCTGCAATCAATGTGGATTAATCCTCGAAGAAAAAAGCGTGGACTTTTCTCATGCTGGACGAAGATCCTTTAATGAACAAGAAAAGAAAAATAGAGACCACGTGGGATCTCCCATTTCCATCATGGTCCCTGATATCAGTCTTACAACGACCATCAATAGAAGCGAAATAAAGAATCCTGACTTAAAAAGAGCTGCAAAATGGGATACACGCATAACATGGCAAAAGAGAAATCTGCTCATTGCAACTACCGAATTAAAACGAATCTCAAGCAATTTAAACGTGCCCGATTATATCATGAAGGAAGCTATGCGATTGTATAAAATTGCCTTCAGCCGAAAATTATTGCGTGGACGTTCCATTAACGGCATGGTCGCAGCCTGCTTGTATTATGCCTTGCGTAAGGAAAAAATACCTATTACCTTTCAAGAAATTCTTGATGAAAGCGCCGAGAATGAGAATGATATAAAACGATGTTATTCTGCTCTAATTAAAGAGTTGAAATTGAAAATACCCTCCAGAGAGCCTAGTAACTTAATTCCAAGGTTCGCTTCTAAACTAGGCGTTCCAGCAGAAGTAGAACAACTAGCTATTAAGATTACTAAAGAATTTATTAAGCGCTTTGGAATTAGTGGAAAAGATCCTCGAGGCCTCGTGGCTGCCGCACTGTATCTAGCAGGAAAGATTAAACACGTAGACCTCACTCAAAATGAAATAGCAACGTTAATTGGAATCACGGAAGTCACGCTCCGGTCGCGTTGTAAGGAAATAAAAAAGAAATTGAATATTTTCATATAAAACGAGCGATTTTTCCATTTTTACCTTACAATTTATTAAATTCATTTTTTTCTCTCCTCTTCCTCTAAGTTAATAAAAATAAAGAGGATATTGGGATATTTAGGGCATTTTGATGTTACCTACCAAAGGTTCCCCAGACTTTAAATTTTTATAAAAAATTGAAAACTTAAGGATTCTATTTGTTTCTTTTAAGTGCTCCCTTGAAATTAATCACCATTCGAGTCGTACCCATGAAAAAAATTAGAAATAAAAAAAAGGAATTCATATTTTTATCTAAGGAAGAGATTTTTTATTACGATCACGATAATGGCAACGAAAAAAAGCTACAGATCATCGAACATGATCATCTTAAATATTCTAGAAACGCTACTTCGTGAAAAGGCGAATCCTTACGATGAAAATGGAATTGTAAAATCAAATTTAATCAAAAAGTGTAAATTGAAAACAACCACTGCTGAAAAATATCTAAAAAAAATGGAAGAGGCTGGCTATATTAGCTCTTATGAAGAAGCATGGGGGGATAGAACCATAATATTATATAGAATAACGGATCTTGGAAAAAAAAGATATGAATGGTTTGTTAAAATTAACACGGAATTAGAATTATAGACGCAATATGTTGTAAAAGTCATTTTAGATAATATAAAAGTTAAAAATATCATGAGCGAAAAAGCTGAATATAATGAAATGGACTTTTTAGAGAAAGCTGAAAAAGGAGGGTTAAACTATATAAATAAAGAAAAGGCGTATTTAAAGATTAGCATGATTTTTCCCCTTTATTCTCTCTGCATAATCATTATCAACATCTTTTTTATTTTCATCGGATCCATTTTTCTGCGGTATACTCCTCATCCTCCCAAATTCGATTTGACCGTAGAACAAAAAATATTCATTGGATTGATGTTAATGATTCCTTCCATGGTTTTTCTCATTTTAACCATTTTTTCGCTCCTTCAACATGTCTTTTTAAAAAAATGGAAATTAAAGATTAATGAATATAACACCCGTTATATTGAATTCAGATCTAAACAAGAGCAAGTAGAAGGGAATCTTGATACTTCTACGACCTCTACCACTACTTTAACTGCTCTTTTTTATGAGATCGTTAATCACATGGAAAAAATCCGAATTATTTTTTACATCATGAATGCTCTTGCGATTTTTTATTTTTGGTGGTCCTTGCGTATGTTTGGAGCCATTGTCTATTTGCTCGTGGAAGAAATAATAGAATATTTTCCCTTCATGTTCTTTTTAAATTTTAGTAGCTCCGTCGTACTCATTATCTTTTTAATCTACATGTGGATTCATTTTAAACGATGGTATCGAAAATTGAAAAATTTAAGAAATTTTGAAAAAACCATCGTAAATGAATTAAATCTGCAAAATGAAAACAAATAAGATTAGTCCATTCTAGCATTTAAAAGAAAGGCAATTCCCCTAGGAGTTGCTTTCCATCCCTCAGAACAATTCATCACGTAATACAATTGTTCTAACATTGATAAATGATAATTCAATTGATCTGGCTCCATATTTAATCCTTTTTCTATCTCTTCCGTGGTCTTCACTTCGAATCCAATGAATTTTAAAATCTCTCTTCTCAATGGGTTCATCAAGGTTCGATAAGCCCGTGAATGGTCTGTTTTTTTATCCATGGCTTCCACATTCTTATAATATTGTTCTAATTCCTCCTTGGTAAGCTTGCATTTATCCATTATATCTTTCATGCTCATGATTCATCACATCTCACCATAATTTAAAATAATTGATTAATTTTATCCTGATAGCTAATAATATAGATAAAAATTTCATTACCCTTATTTGCATTATTGATTCTTAAGGTTGGAGTTCTACAAGATTTACTTTTTAATTTTTAATTTAAAAAAGAGTAAATAAACCCATTGCTCTTTAACTCAAAAATAAAAAAATATTAAGGTAAAAAAACTGATCTAATTTGTCGTGATTCTTGGAGGAGGAACAAATACCATGCGGGGGCCAGTTCTTTCTAATTTAATTGATTCTTGAGGACAGAAGTGAGCACATATACCACAGCCAATACATCTATTTTCATTAATGCTTGCAATTTGCTCGATCACTTCAATGGCTTCCACGGGGCATCTCTCAACGCAAGTCCCACATCCGACGCAGGACTCTTCTTCTATTTTAGAAATATAAGATGTTAGAGATTTTAATGGACCTATTCCTTGATAATATAATTGAAATGTAGTACAACAATCCTTACAACAATTGCAAATGGCAGCCTCGATTTTATCCGGATTAGCTCCGACATGAATTATTTTATGAACCAAGCCAGCATCCTCTGCCTCCTTCATTATTTTCATGGCTTCCTCCTTACTAACCGCTTTGGCAAAGCCTCTTTCCACCGCAAATTTTGCATTCTTACCGAGCTGAAAACAATTAAATTTGGGCGCATTTATCTCACAGCGTTGATCTAAGAGCTCTTTCTGATGTCGGCAATAACAATAAGAAACGGCGATATCTTCGAATTTTTCGATAATCTTGGAAATCTCTTCTAAATGTGTCACTGACTCGGGGCTTACTTCTATTTCCTCCTCAACTGGTACGACTCTATCCATCATGTTAACTTTTTTATATTGCTCGATAAAACTATCATAATTATTTTGAGTATAAATTGCTAACTCACGATGAAGTTTCTCATACAGTCGCGCTAATTTTTTCTCGCGCTCTCCATATTCTCCTCTCATGAAGCTAAACTCAAAAATTCCGGGAAGATAAGGCATTAAATTATAAACCGTAATTCCAGTGGTCCGCGATTGCGATTCCACGATGATTCCTTTATCCAAAAGCCGGTTTAATACTCTATTAAACCTTTTATCATCTAATTCTGATTTTTCTTTTAATTGATCAATATTTAAAGAGGGTTTTTTGAAATATAAAATGAATTTACCCTCTTCTTTGTTTATCAATGTTTTGGTAAGTTCTAATAAGGTATCATTTATAGGCATCGGGAAGCCCCCACTTTTCTGGATGGTACGGGCTACTTTTTTCCAAAATTTATCATCGCTCATGGTTTTTCCTTTTATTTTTTCTAACCTTGATTAAATTTTTCATGAAATATAAGGAACTTTTTATTCTTGAATATTCAAACTTTTTATTATATATAAATTATTGCATCTACTATATTTTTTTATAGTAATAAAAAATGACATTAATCAGCCCCCGTAATTACTGAGAAGAAGGGATGGGACTTAAAAATTCAAGGATTTTTTTTCTTCTCTTTTTCTTCCAAATCTTTCTTGTCGAACAATCGTTTTTTCAATCGAATCGTGCCTGATTCTTCATCAAACTCGATCAAGTTAACATTAGCTAATTCATGAAGCGCTCTTAATACCATCACCCCTGAAATCCCTGTGGTTTTTTGAATGGTATCTCGAGACATTTCTTCTTTATCTCCGTGCAGAGCTAGCAATATCCTGTAATGGGGTTGTCCTTGCCAAATTTCTTCAATGAGCACGGCATAAATCGAAAGAAGTGCTTTTATCCTTTCAAAATTGAATTCGGCTTCTTGAGATTCTTCCGCTATTTTCGCCAATTTATTTAACTCTATTTTAAGGCTCTCATATTCTTGTAATAAGCGTTGTTGTTCCTCCGTGAGAGTTCCTATTTTTCTATCTCGTTCTTGCTTTTCTTTTTCAAGTTTTTTTGTTTCTTGTTCTAAAAGACTCTTATCATTTTCTAGTTGAAGTTTTTCTTTTTCAAGATTTTTTTTCTCTATTTCTAATTTTGTCTTCTCATCTTCCAGTTGTCGTTTTTCATTTTCTAAAAGGATGGTTTCATTACGGAGCTTTTCCCTTTCCTTTTCTAATTTGATTAATTCTTTTCTAGCCGTTTTTAGCACGTCCGAGAATTGGGAAAATATTTTTTCCACGGCTTCTAAGGTTCCATCTATAATTTTTAAAGTTTCTTTTTTTTCTGTCATGGAGATCAAAATTATATTTCATTGATTCTATAAAAATTTATTGAAATCAAGCATTCCCCTTCTATATGTATTAACTCTTGATTTATCTAAATAAAAAAGATTTTAAGGAAAATTAAATTCTATTTTTCGGTAAAATGCATTTTCTTCTCCGTGAAGTTGAGATTTCCAACTAATTCTCTCTTAATTTCATTACTCCAATGAAAAAATACGATAAAAGCTATGGTCAATCTTTTTTATTAGTGACCTTCATGATATTTGTTTTTTCCCTATCATTTCTTTATGTTAATCGCAATATGAGTTATCAAAAATATGAGCGCATCCAATTTGAATCTGCTGGAGCTACCCTTTATGCTAATTTATATTACCCGAACATTAATTTACCTTTTCAAGAAAAACATCCGCTTGTTATTTGGGCTCATGGAATTGGGAGTCAGAGAGATCTCGATCTTAGAGTTCCTGTAGAATTCACTAAACGCGGCTTTTTTGTTGTTGCAATCGATTATCAAGGACACGGGGAATCAGAGGGAAATATCCTGAATATTGATGAAAAAACGGGCGTGCCTGCTTTAGCCGAAGATTGTTCTAATTTTTTGAATTATTTTGAAAACACGAATGTTTTTAAAACTCGAATTGATAAAGATCAAATCGGTTTGATTGGTCATTCGTTAGGTGGAATGGTCGTTTTAATGAATGGTGCTCTTGATAATCGATTTAAAGCGATTGTTACTTGGGCAGCTCTGGTAAATCCTGACCCTAAAATGTTTGGGTTGTCTAAAGATGACCCTTTCGTGGAGTATTTTCCCGTTAATTTATTAACTAAGCAAAACACGGAAAATTTATTGGCGTTTCATCATGTACATGATGAATTACTCAATTTTTCGGAAAATGCATTGGTACTTCAAGAAATTACCGGATGTCAATTAATTACAATAGAAAAAAAGTTACCTTTTTCAAATCATACTCTCCTCAGTGATGAAGTGTTAATAGGAACGATTTATTGGTTTGAACAAATTTTTTTTGGAGATATTAAAATTAACGGGCCAATCTACTTGACCTACTCAATAAATTATGTTTTATTGGGAATATCTCTTTCCAGCTTGTTGCTGTGCACGATTGCCATCATAAGATTTGCCTCTAATTATTTTATTTTTGAAGAAGCGAAGGATTACTTTAAGAAAAATAAAAATAGAAAATTAATAGAGAAGGAACCAATCCAAGAGCTCGAGAAGGATTTCATGAGGTCTGATATTTATCTTAGAATTATTAAAATAGGTATATCCTTCTCTTTTTTCTTGATTATTTTTGAGATTTCATTTTTATTTTTAAGTCTCTTAAGCTTTATTATTGCTCCATTAATTATGATCGTGTTATATTTTCTTGGAAAAGCGGTATTATATCTCAAGAAACCAAGATTAAACAGAGAAAAAAGACGTGGTTATAAGAATCAAGTTAAATTTCAATTAAGAGTAAAAGTATTGGGGTATGCGTTATTTTCTTCCATCACGTTTCTTAGCATGTATTATTTATTTTCTATTTCTTATCCTTTTGCTTTTTTTTTCCCGTCAAACATTTTATCAACGATCCTAGCCATCACTATTTACCCACTTTACTTGGCCATGGAGCTCTTTTACCGAAAAATCATTTATCCATTATTAAATTTCATCCGATCCAATAAATATAGGGTTTATACGATTGCGATATTATCTATTATTAATCATTTATTTCTAATGGCGCTTGCTCCGAAATTATTCATCATTAATTCTATTCTCGTTACATATCTTATTTCGTTAGTCGTCGTCATTATAAACGGCCTGATTTATGAAAGAACAGAGCAATTTAGTTCCGTGATTATTACGTCTTTTATAATAATCCAAATATTTTTTGGCGCCGCCGTGCATCAAGTTTTAAGCGTTGAATCCTTTTTATTCAATTTCTTGTAATTTATTGATAAAAAGGGATAAAAAATCCTGGGTTTCGCTCTTTAAACGAAGGAGAGAAGAAAGGCGAAAAGATCCCGCTCTTAAGAAGCTTCCTTCGTTCCAGTAGCCAAAATAAAATAATTGACCATGAAAATGAATTAAATCCTTAAGAGTTCTCAACCAGTGTTATTATTCTATGACCTCATCATGTAATTCTTTTAAATATTTCTTCATTTCTAATAACTGCTTTTTCCCTAAATCAGTAATCGTGTAATACTTGCGAATTTTTCCATTCACATTTTTTTCGTAGAATTGTAAATATCCCGCAGCAGATAATTTATTTAACCAAGGGTACAGAGTTCCATAGGAAATGTTATAACCATGTCTCTTTAATTCGCGTTTTAGCCACACCCCATAAAAAGGTTCCTTGCTGGCATGATATAAAATATGGACCATTATTGCGCCTTTCTTGAATTTTGCTAATGCATTCATGGCTTATCGCTATTTTAAATTTGAATTTTCATGATATCTCAGATAAAAAGAAATCCAATTATATCAAACGTTCTAATTACTATTAATGTAAATTTCTTAGTTATTAATTCTTTTGATTCAACACGTGATGAATTATATTTAAATTTCATGAATCATGTAATATTATTTAATACCGATATCGAGAACCGATATCATTGTAAAAATAAAATAATTTAAGTAATGTCATGAATATGGCGTGATTTGCCAAGAAATTCATGATTAATAGCCAATACTTTATAATAGGTAAAAAAAAATGAAAGAAATTAAAAAACCTTGGATGAAAGACAAGATTCAAGTATTAAGAGAGTTAAGGGTGGATCAAGAAAGAGGATTATCCACTGAAGAAGCAGAAAACCGTTTAAAAGAATACGGCGAAAATCTCTTAAAAGAAGAGAAAGAAATTAAATTTTTTAGAGTATTCATTCACGAAGTATCGGAACCCATGATCTTGCTCCTCTTGGTAGTAGGAATTCTTTACAGTATTTTTGGCGATTTTGGAGATGCTTTGACCATTTTTGCTATTATTTCTATTTTAATTTTTGTAGAAATTTACAACGAATATCGGGCTAAAAAAACCATTCAGGAGTTAAAGAAAATGGCCTCTCCTTTAATTTCTATGATACGAGATGGACGATATCAAGAAATTGAATCTAAAAAGGTCGTACCGGGCGATATTATCATTTTAAAAGTAGGACAAACACTTCCTGCCGATATTCGATTACTTGAATCATATGGATTGCAAGTAAATGAATCCATTTTAACCGGAGAATCCGTACCCATTACCAAGCATGCGGATGTTATTCTTAAAGAATTTACACGATTAACCGAGAGAACAAACATTATATTTGCCGGAACAACCATTACTCGAGGCAAGGGATTAGGGGTGGTAATTGCGACGGGCATGAATACAGAACTCGGTCATATTGCTGGATTAACAAGAGAAATTAAAGAACCTAAAACTCCTCTTCAAATAGCCATGAAGCAATTATCAATGATGTTAGTTTGGATTGCTCTCTTTTTTTCCCTTCTCATCCCGGTAATTGGGATGATTCAAGGGAGGGATTTAATTGAAATGCTCCTTGTAGGATTAAGTCTCTCCTTTGCTACCATTCCAGAAGAGCTCCCGATTTTGATCATGATCGTTTTAGCTTTAGGAGCCTTAATTTTATCAAAAAAGAAAGCTTTGGTTAAAAATTTAAAAGCAGCCGAAACTTTGGGAAGTGTCACAGTAATTGCGACTGATAAAACCGGAACACTCACGGAAAATCGAATGGAACTCGACGCGTGTTATACTAACGGAAAATTGAGTCCTTTTAATTTAAATATTCTCAGTGAAACCCTGAGGAAGATTTTAGAGATTGGAATGTTGGTACATGATGTTATCATGAAGAAAGAAAATTCTAAAACCATTCTGGTAGGAGATCCCATGGAAATTGCTCTAATTGAAGCGGGAAAACAAGCGAACATTTCAGAAAACGAGTTAAAACAAGAATATTCATTAATTACCGAATTCAGTTTTGATAATGAACGAATGATGATGTCTCAAATTTATAAATACAAGCAGGAATACATGGTATTAGTAAAAGGCGCCTTAGAACCCATTTTAGAAAGATCGATAAAGATTAAAATCAATGAAACTGAAATCTCTCTTTCTGAAGTAGAAAAAGATAAAATATTACAAATTGCCAATGAAATGGCTCAAGAGGGATTAAGAATTCTTGCTTTTGCTTATAAGACAACAAATTCGAAAGATTTGAAACTACAAGAGGCTGAAAACGACTTAATATTTCTAGGAATTATAGGATTTCTCGATCCGCCTCGCGAAGAGGTGAAAGAGGCCATCAAAAAATGCTTGGATGCTGGAATTAAAGTGTTCATGATAACTGGCGATTATGAAATAACTGCTGTCTCGATAGCTGAAAAGATTGGAATGAAAAAGGATGGGGTAATTTCGGGGAAAACTTTAACCGTTATGGATGATATGGAATTAAAAAATAAAATTACCTCTACAAATATTTTTGCCCGCATCACACCCGAACAAAAATTAAGAATCGTGAACACATTAAAAGATATGGGAGAAATCGTTGCAGTCACGGGAGATGGGATTAATGATGCACCTGCTCTTAAAAAAGCAGATATCGGTATAGCCATGGGCCTTACGGGTACAGATGTTGCCCGTGAAACTGCTGATATGGTATTATTGGATGATAATTTTGCTACTATAACCGTGGCAATAGAAGAAGGAAGAAAATTATTCGAGAATTTGAGAAAAGGAGTGAGATTTTATTTAGCCGTTAAGTTAGCTCTAATCACGATCTTTTTATTTCCGATCTTTTTTACGATACCCTTTCCTTTTGCCCCCATTCAAATTATTTTATTGGAATTGTTCATGGACTTAGGGGCCTCTGCAACGTTCGTTATTGAAATCCCCGAAAGTGATGTCATGAAAAGACCACCTCGTGAACCTTCGGAGAAATTCATTAATCGAAAAATGAAACGTGAGATCCTCTCGGGGGGATTAATGTTAGCCGCTGCCGTAATATTTGTATATTCTATAGCTTATTTTCAGGGTTTACAAGGGGCAGGTGCGATGGCTTTTGCGACATGGATGATCTGCCACGTTCTTTTAGCATTTAACATGAGAACGGATAATGACCCGCTCTATAAAGTAGGACTGCTGTCTAATAAAATGATGATTTTTTGGGCCATGGGGGCTTTCCTAACGACAATTCTAATCATTTACATTCCGCCACTCGCAAAGGTGTTCAGATTATCTCCCTTGAGTCTTTCTGATTGGGTATATGTCATCATTATTTCGATAATTGCCACGTTTTGGAAAGAAATAGTGAAAATAATAAAAATAAGAAAAAACAAGAGATAAAAAAAATTCCTTACAAACTAAAGTTCGCTTCTAATCACTAAAATTTTTTCCTTTAATTATAAGATGGATTATATCAAGGAAAAAAAAAAATAAATCTTTTTATTCTTTTTTAAAGAGTCTCCTTCACGTGCTCATAATTTTTCTTTATACATGTTAATGCCCACAAATAAAAGATAGGTTAAGATTAAGATGAAGGTCAGCCATTCAAAAATCGTCGCAATTGGCCTATAAGCATTAAGTAAATATAAATACGTGATGCAAAACACGAAATCAAAGAGAGCAATTATTGAGAGGCGATTCCAATAGGAAGGGTGTTTTCTTAAACCAATGACGGCAAGCAAGATTACTAATTCTATACAGATAAAATTCATCAAGCTCCAGAAATTATGTTGAGCAGAAGCGAGATCCGTGGGAAATATAGCAATCATGACCATCGCAAAACTGTTAAATAATCCAACGATTTGAATGATTAAAATAGTTCTCTTAACGGATGGCTCTGTCTCATACCACTTTTTCAGCCCTAAAATAAATGGAATTAGGGCGATTGCCATTAAAATTAAACTTATACTAAAAAAGTACCATCCATTCGGATTTTTTGTCGTATTTCCAATAGCAGATACTGTATGGGTGAAGGGCGAATAACCGGGATATAGCAAAGCTCCAGGTATTAATAAACCATAATAAAAGATGTTCGTCAATATTATGGATATGAGATACAAGGGAATTCCTTTTATCATTTTTGTCATTTTTTTTCCTCTCTTATTTTATATCAAAAAAATTTTTTAAATAAATTTCGAAAATAAAAGATTGATATATTTAAATCTCATTTAGATTATAAAATTTTCTTATCTTCCTATAAAGCGTGGTTTTCGTTTTTCTAAAAAAGATTTTAATCCTTCTCCAAAATCTCTGGTAGCCATGTTTTTACAATAGAGATCGAATTCATTTTGTAGAGATGGAAAAAAAGCATTAACTAAAGAATAATTTAACATTGCCTTATTATACCCTAAACATCTAGTAGGCATGGTGGCAAGTTCTTGTACAAATTTATCGGCTTCTTTTTCAAAATCGAGAGAGGGAAAGACTTTTGTAACAAGTCCTATTTTAAATGCTTCTTTAGCATCAAGATGTCTTCCCGTCATAATTATCTCCATGGCTCTTCCAAATCCCACTATCCGTGGGAGCAGCCAACTTGCCCCACTTAATATGCAAATGGCTCTAGTGGTTCGATGGTCTCCAATTATTAAGTCATCCGCTGCTAAACGAAAATCGCAAGCCAAGGCCAGTTCAAATCCTGCTCCTAAGCAATAGCCTCTCAGCAAGGCAACAACGGGTTTTTGAATTTCTCTAATGAGTCTTACCATTTTTTGATGGGGGAGGCGGGAGCCGTCTTCTAAAGGTTTAAATCTTAATCCTTCCGATCCCATGGATTTCAAATCATCCCCAGAACAGAAATTATTTCCCGCTCCTTCAATGGTAATTACTCTAATAGATTTATTTTTCATGGATTGTTCAAGTACTTCAATAATTTCCACGATAAGGGGATAAGTTAAGGCGTTTAATTGTTTAGGACGATTTAACTTGATTTTTTCTACTCCCTTATCTAATTCAACGAGAATGAATTCATGGATGGACATGCTATTCCTTATATTTTACCTCCTCATTTAATTTCTTTTAGATGTTATTTATTTAAAATTAGTACGAATCAATGAAAAGGTTTCTATTATTGCAGTAAAAGAAAAAGAAAATAGAGGGAAATTTATCTCAACAAAAATATTCTAAGGGTTAATTACCATATTTCGAATTTTTCGTCCAATTTTGTCCCAAACACGATTAAATAAGGCACCAGCAAATCTATCACGCTTGAATATCCATTAATGATAATCGTTCCCATGATAATTGCCGTCCACCCTGTAACTCCTGCGAATCCGGCGAATTCTAAGTTAGCAAACTGATAAAAATCCGCCCAGATCGTTAAAAAGAATAATACATTCAAAATTAGCATGAGAATAATTCTCAATATCGTTCCAAGTATTCCCGAGATTAAATAATTTCGGCGATTTTTTAATTTTTGGCTATTACGGATACCTTCTTGTTTTTTATATAATTTTAACACGAGAATCGGCACGATAATTAAAGAGATCGTGGCAAAAAACTTAAAAATTGACCCAATCCCCGTAGGATCAAATATTAACAACCCGAAAGTTCCTATCGCGCAACATAATAATCCTGCCGTTATTCCAAATATTAAAAAACAAGTAATCCATATAATAGAAGTCGGATCAAAATAAGCTATTCCCCAGCCTGGAATTCTTGGTAAAATTGGAACCACTATTCCCGAAACCACGATTGATAATGCACCGAAAATGGCGGCTCCCGCAATTTGTAAGGTCAATTGGGATTTTTTTGACATGAAAGATTTTTTTTCTTCCAAATCTACAATTTCTGTTTCATTCATTTCAGATCAACTATTATTTTTTATTTTAATTTTCTTGAGATTCATAAGTAACAAGTATTTAAAGAAATTTTGATTTCAACATAACTTTAAAATTAGAATTAGCGGGCAAGAAAATTCATGAATATTAAATTATTTCTTAAAAATTAAGAATAAATTCAGTAATATGATGAAAAAAATTAAAGAATTTAAATCTTAATCGATTGTCGCCTAAGAAATTCAAAAATACGTCTACTCAAATATGAGTAGATTACCGAATTAATTTTTTTTCGCGGGCTTCTAATTCCAACCAATCACTAATTTCTTTTAACATTTTTCGTGAAGATTTACCGAGTAATCGTAAAAAGGGGAGGAAATCTTTGATTATTTCACGATCAGACATGTCATGTTTTATTTTTATTTTTTCTATTAAATTACGTTCTGCAACACTAAGTGAACTTAAAGATCGTTGCATGATGTATCTTGGAAATGTCACTCTTCTAAAACCTTTTGATTTATGTTCTGGAGAAATAGCTAACGTAACTCCTCCGGCGAATAAATCAAAAAAATAAGGTAATAAAGACCATTCCATGTTTTTTCTAATTCTTCCATAAATTTCATCTGCTAAAGTTAAATTTTCTAAGGCTTCTGCGAGCTCATCATTATTATAAGCAAAGGAGGGCAAGTTTTCATTAATCCATTTATATAACAGAGCATAATCTACATCCGATTGATCGACTAACATGCGTGCTTCCCGCAAGGAGTTCGCCTTTTGAAAGAGATCTCTTATTAAGGTAAAAATTTCAATATTATTATTACGATATAAACTATAAATGAATTGCTTTTTATCTTCATCTTTAATTTCTTGGCTCATTCCTTGCAAATCATTGATGATCCCTCTTAAATCACCATTATTTTTATCAATGATGAGTTCTAAATCTTCTTTCGTTAGATTCGTGATCTTCTCTTTTTTTATGATAGTGCGGGTAATTTTTAATATTTCTTCTTTAGATAAAGGCAATACTTCATATTTTTTAACTGCATCATAAATCGGCTGCAAATTTTGCTTGTATTCATTGCTACACATTATGATGGGAAATTGAGTTTGTTGAATCAAGTCTAATATCGCAGGGATTGCTCCCTTATCCTTCACTCCATAAATACCGTCAACTTCATCAATTAATATTAATTTCCGTTTTGTTTCAATAATGAAATCGAGAATTCCTTTCGATCTAGTGGTTTCTTTTAATTTATTTTCAAGGGCTTTGCGTGTTCTCGTATCAGAGGCATTTGTTTCAATTACTTCCATATTTAAATCGTGAGCAAGCGCATAAACCAGGGATGTTTTCCCAATACCGGGAGGACCTTCTAACAGCAATGCTGCTTTTTTAGGATCCATGCTTAATAATTTCTTTTGTTTATTGGAGGGTGCTGTTCTATTATAGGCTTTAATTTTTTTATTTTCTTCATTTATCTTTTCCATTTCTTCAAAAAAAGACTCGACAAATTGAATTAATTCTTCTGCTAAATTAACTCTATGCCTATTGACCCGAGCTTGAGGGAGCGCCATTTCTTTTATGCTTTTAGGTCTATATTTTTCCACCCAAGGAATGTTATTATTTTTTTTTTTTTCCATCGTATCACCTCACTTATTTCTCATAAAGTTTCCGAAAAAGCACATATTATAGAAAGCAAAGCGGAAAGGTGAATATCATCATCTTGTCCGTCAATCGCTTTAAAATCCGTCTCGGCGATCATGTTAATTAACTCAAATTTTGCTGTTCTCGACAAGGGTAATTTGTGTACTTCCGTGAGTAATTGAACAAGTAGTTCCCTTATAGTGATTTTATATTTGGAAATAATTTCTCTTGAGACATCCCTCGCTTTTTTGAAATCACCTTTTAATGCTGTCATTAATAGTTCCTTTGGAATCGTGTTTTGATAATTTTTATAAGTTTCAAACAAGACATTTGAATCTATCATTGTACCTTCCAAGCTTGCAAGTTGTAAATAATCCAATGCATGAGAAAGATTTCCTCTTGAAAGACGATGTAAAATTTCGATTATTTCTTCATTGATTTCTAAATTCTCTTTATTAGCAACCTCCAAAATGAAGTCTCTGAAATCTTCCAAGCTTACTTGAGGAACCAAGAATAATTGGCAACGACTTAAAATGGGATCTATGACGCCCGATATTTTCGTGGTAATTAAAATCATCCGGCAATTTGATCCGTAAATTTCCATTAATCTTCTAAATCCTTGTTGATTATTTTCTAAAGCCTCAAAATTTTTAACCACTAATATTTTAAAGGGAATGTCTCCTAATGCTTTGAGCTCCACGAATGGTTTTACTTTTATTTGAATGAAAGCAGGCATGGTCAACGTTTTTCCGGCAATACTACCAATTCGAGAGGTAGACACATACGATACCGTTCTCGCTTGAGCTCTCTCTTCTGCCGTGAGAGGGAGATCTGCAAATACAAATTTAAAATTAGCATCATGAAATTCTCCTAAAAACTCCCTGGAGAATAAACGAGCAATGGTTGATTTTCCCACGCCTTCAGTTCCTACAAAAAGCAAGTGAGGAAAATTGCCTTCTTGGATAATTTTGAGTAATCGATCTATAATATCCTTTCTTCCTACAATGTCCTTTAATCTCTTAGGAAGGTATTTAAACCTCCAAATTGGGATTTCTTCATTCAATATTAATTCTCTCTTGAATAAGTAAACCGTTTTGTTTTTAATTCATTAATTTTTCATGCTAAGCAAGATCTCGGCAAATAATGCCATGAGCTGGAGCCTTTCATCACTTCCTTGGCCAATTCGATAATCAATATCCCCAAGGAACGCTCTCAAGCGAGCTAAATTCGTGCTCCCAATTCCTTTTAATTTTACAAGAATCTCTGCCACTTGGCGCAAAATATTACGACTATCTAAATTCGTTAATGAAAGTAAAATCTCTTGAACTCTTGTTAAATTTTTTTCTTGGAAAGCTGAACTTAACTGTCGAACCATGTTTTCTGTCATGAACCCTGAAATATTTAAGATTTCATTGATGTTCAGGTCCTGAATTAAATCTAAAGCAACCGACATTTGAAGCGCATTAATAGCTTTTCGTAGATCTCCCGCTGAAATAAAATAAAGAGTTTTATAAAAAAGGTCTTTTTTCTCTTCCGGGATCTTTAAATTCTCGTTTTCTGAGATAAATTTTAATCGTTTAATGACCTGCTCTTTTGGTAAATTAACAAATCGGAAAACTGCACATCTTGAAATGATGGGATCGATGATTCTATTGATATAATTACACATTAAAATAAATTTTACATTATTCGCAGTTTGCTCCATCATTCTTCGGAGGGCTTGTTGAACTTGACCCGGAATGTTATCTGCTTCATCCAATAATATAAATTTAATCCCATTTCTCGTCGTACTAATGTTTTGATTGATGAAATTTTTAATTACAGAGCGGACATACTCCATCCGAACCGTATCCGAAGCATTTAATTCTAATAAAGAGCTATAAAGATCTTCTTTTCCAATCATTTCTCTTGCCATGATTAGGGCCGTCGTCGTCTTTCCCGTCCCTGCAGGTCCCGCAAAAATCATGTGGGGCATGTCTTTACTTTTTATGAATTTTTTAATATTGCTAATAGCTATATTCTGGGAAACTATCTCATCAAATGTCTTGGGTCTATATTTTTCCACCCAAGGCGTTTCCAGATGTTTATTCATGATTAAAAATTAAAATACATTCATTTATATATTTTCCTTTTTCAAATCTAATTCTAATACTTCAAAAACCTTTTTAAAATTCATTTTATTGTAAAGATCTGCCGCACGCTTAGCTTCCTCTCGAATATTAACCTTTACCCGCTCGACCTTGATTTTTTTCAAGTGCTCAAGGGCTCTCTGTAATAATAACCGACCAATTCCTTTTCCTCGATATTCATTTTTTATGAAAAATTGTTTAATATATCCCTCAGAACTACCAAAAGGGTCAATCCGCAATTCAGCGATAATCATTCCCACGACCTCATTGGTACTTTCATCTTTAGCAATGAGAATACCATGTCTCTGAAGTGGATCATATAATCGACGTCGAATTCCCCAATCAAATCGTTTTATTTCAAACTTTTGATTTAACCCTTCTACTAATTGCTTGGTTAATTCCATCAAAGAATCAATATCTTCAGGGGAAGCAATTTCAATTTTTATATTATTAAACATTCTCCATTTACTCCCTTATGAAACAAATATTCCAATAATCATTGCACGTTAAATGTATATATGTAAGTTAATATTTTAAATTTTCTTGCTAATTTATTCTGATTTTTAGCTCTCTAGAATTTTGCTAGTGTTACGATAAAAATGGGATAAGAAGGATATCTATCCAATTTTACTTGTTCCCTTGCTTAAAATTTAAAAGAAAATAAAAATAAAGAAAATCATCCTTTAATTTTTAAGGCATTACCAAATCATAGTAAGATTCTGCCATTTATTACGTTCTTTCCTTTTCCTTTATCGTTCTATCGAGCAGAAACGCCATCCCAGGCTTTAACTTCTTGATCGACATAGCCGCAACTCGGACATTGAGTAGAAAGCTCCCATTGCTCTAAAGCGGGATGAACTCGGGTGTATAAAGCACCACATTGTTTGCAAACGAGAAATTTAGCACCACATTTTTCACACATTTTTAGTTGGCCGTGTTCTACAAATCGAAAAGTTCGTCTCATCCACTCATCAACGACGATCCTAAAAGGGCCATCAGAACCACATTCTGAGCAGTGTTTTCCATCAAATTCTACTCCCATGGTTGAATTATCTCCTTTAAATACTGATTATAATTTTTATTATTCTTTAATTTAAATATAAAGGAATTTAATTTTAAATTTAGCGTTATGGATTAGAGTGAACAATTTTTCATGTAAGATGAATTGAACTAGATAATCCATGAGAATCTCTTAATTTTCTAGAGATAAATATGGTACTATTCAGTATGGGAACCCTCATGAAACGTAAAGTTTTAGTAAAGAAATAAGTTATTTTCTATCATGTCGCTACGTAAAATGACTATTAAAAAATTAATGGAAAAAAAAAAATTAAAAGAAAAAATTGTTGCTCTCACGGCTTATGATTATTCGATGGCAAAATTGGTGGATGAATGCGGCATTGATTTTATTTTAGTAGGAGATTCATTGTCAATGGTAATGCTTGGCAATGAAAACACGCTTGCGGTGACTGTTGATGAGATGATCCATCATACTAAAGCAGTTTCACGTGGTGTATCCAATGCCCTCATTGTAGGAGATATGCCCTTTCTTTCTTATAAAGTAGATATGAAAGATGCTATCTATAATGCCGGAAGATTCATTCAAGAAGGAGGTGCTGAAGCCGTAAAAGTAGAAGGGGGCTCCGAAGTATGTCCTCTTATTAAAAAATTGATACGGGCAGACATTCAAGTAATGGGACACGTAGGGCTAACTCCTCAAGCCATTTATGAATTTGGAGGATTCATGGTACAAGGCAAGACGATTAATGCCGCCAAACAGATCATCACGGATGTATTGAATCTCCAAAAAGCTGGCGTATTCTCTATTGTATTAGAAAGCATTCCTTGGCAATTGGCAAGAATCATCACGGATTTACTTGATATTCCTACCATCGGCATTGGTGCAGGCCCTTATTGTGATGGTCAAATTCTCGTTCTTCATGACATGTTAGGCATTTTCACGGAATTTAAACCCAAATTTTTAAAATATTTTGGAAATATCGGCGCCGCAATTAAAGAAGCAATCAATGGGTATAAACAAGAAGTAAAAGGGGAAAAATATCCCACGCAAGAATATAGCTACGATATACAAGAAGATGAGTTTAAAAAAATTCAAGAATGGGTGGATTCAGCAGACTTAGAAAAGGAAGCAGATCAGGCTATGAAAGAACTTTAACTTTAATTCTTCTTCTCTCTCAAGGAATGCGTATTTTTGTTTTCCTAATGATATTTTAATAACTTATTAGTTTGATTGAATTTCTCTGAAAAAAAGGCTCGATTTTACATCTGTAATTTTTTTACTGAAGATTTCTTAGTATTTAATTTAGGATTTACCTTTTCAATTTCTTTAATTAATTTTAACGTAGTATCGTCGTTCAATGCTTCAGAAAATTTTACTAACATTTCATAATTATTAATAAAGAGTCCTTTTCGTTTCATGGGAGTCCCATCTTCTTTTAACGGATTAATCTCTAAATATAACATGGGAGGCCGTCTTTTACTTCCAGGACCTTTCACGATAAACACGCCCGGAATAGGCGTTTCCATTTGCTCCCAATCTTTGCCATTTTCTAGGTGTTCTTTTAATTGCTTTTGAATATCTGTCATTATATTTTTTCCTCCTGATTAATCTATATAAACTTGTAAGTAAAATAATGGATGGTTTCGTAAAAATTTTTGGTTTACATGATACATGACTTCATGTCAAATACCTCTCTAAATTCAATTGCTTTAGCTTTGAAGTTGTAGGAAGCCCATTTTCTTTATCCCACCCCCGCTCATCATAATAATTATCAAGCAATTCAATGGCTAATTCCTCCGTAATCCTCGTTTCTCCCGTAAAATCCTTGATTTCGAGAGTGAGTTTTCCATATCTCAATGGTTTAAACCAATTCGAGGGGAATTTATCATTCTTTCTCGAAAATCCTTCTTTCATGTTTAAGATTTTAAGCAAATTCCATGATCGTTCTGCAGTTCTACGAAATTCGTCCTCACTTAAATTAAAACCAGTAACAGAATTATAGATCTCACGGATTAGCCGGAAGTTGTAAAATCGATTCATTTGAGCCCGAGCGCACAAACCGAGTGAAGTTAAAAGGGCATACCAATCTTCTGAATAACGGGTTAATCTACCAATATCAATTAATAAATCTTTTTTAGGAGGATTAAAAATTCGTTTTATGGCATCGTTTGGTATCCCCATTCTATGAAAATGCGTTTCAAACTTATCAATAGAACTCGCAGCCCCTACATAAGTAGGAGAGCCACCGGATGCGATATGAGCTCCCTTAGGATTTACTACTTGCTCAAATTCCATCGTGCCCAGGCGTAAAAGTCGCGGTTCGAATACCACATCTAAACCCTTTATGACAAGCATCTCCTCCCTTATTTTTTCATTTAATTCAGCTAACCCCTCCCAACCTTCCGCGAGTATGTTTCCAAATCCTTTACGGAACGCAATCATTTTGATGAGTCTCTCTAAACTCTTATAATCCGTAGAAAACTTTATTCCCGTGATGTCCTCCGTTAAAATCCCCTTTTCTTGCATTTGAGTTAAAAATTCGAGTAGCGCAGTAATGGTTAATGAATCTAATCCATATCTATTAATTAGATCAAAAGCTTTTATTGCTTCATCATGCGATTTTAACCCTTCTAACGTGAACATGAGAAAGGGATTGATAACCGAAGAAGTATAGTTAATTAAACCTTGAAATTCTCCCTCTTTTATTAATAGAATGTCCTTGTCGGCCATGGGACAAGAAGGACATGCAATGCGCCTTGCTTTTATTTTTTTTAAATACGTCCGTTCACTAACTTGTTTTACCTTTGTTTTTTGTCCTTTTAATGATAATAACATCCCAATTGGCAAACTTCTTAACATTCCAAGGCTCAACCACGATTCTCTCTGAGGGTAATTCCGTACTCTTTCCATGAACTTCTCATACAATTCATTAAATACTGTAGGATGGGCTATATCTATACCTCTTTTTCCTTTTACAACTATTGCTTTTACGTTTTTTGACCCCAAAATTGCGCCTAATCCACCCCTTCCAAGCGTGGAAGTATTATCAATGAGTGTTAACGCTCCTTTTACTAAATTTTCACCCGCTTGTCCAATTGAAATAACTCCGCTCGAACCATGCTTTTTTTTCAAAAAGTTAGTGGAATTCACGATATCTTTACCCCAGATTTTGGATGCATCTCTAATTTCCACGGCATCGTCAATAATTAATAAATAGGAAGGTTTTTCAGCTCGGCCATGAATAATCACATGATCATAACCCGCTTGCTTCATTTGAAAGCCGAAACTCATACTTCCACAGGAATTAGCTATAGCCCCGGTTGCGGGAAATTTTGAGATAACAACGGTTCTCGAAGCTCCTGGTGTTATCGTTCCAACTAAAGGCCCCGTCCCTATAATTACAAAATTTTCGGGCGATAAGGGGTCAACTTTAGGCACGAAACGATCAGCGAAAAGTTTACAATTCATGCCAAACCCTCCCAAGAATTGACGCAAATCCTCTTTATTTTCCTTAATTGAGAAGGTCTTTCTCGAAGTTAAATCAATTTCTAAAATAGTTCCCGTGTATCCACTCCACTCACTCATTTTCTTCTCTCTCCTCCTTAAGAATTAATGCTCCATAAACGCAATGTAGAGCACATTGACCGCACTGCGTACATGATTCCAAAAACACGATGTTGGGTTGTAAATCATATTCATTTTCTATTCTGATTCGGGCTTTAGAGGGAATAAATCTTTTGAAAAATTGATAGCTACACCACATCATGCAAATTTTACATGATGTGCATTTAGAGTTGTTAATAATTATTTTTTGTTTAATTTTTTGTGTTTTAGACAATTAAGTTCACGATTAGTATGAAATTAAATTATTTAATTAAAGTTAAAATTTAAGGATAATTTATTCATGGGTCTATTGAAGAGAGGATGAGGTAATCACTTAAAGTAGTTAAAAATTATGGTGAATGTTTTTTCTCATGCTCCAGAATCTATATCCGAATAATGTCGGATTTGTTGGGGTTGATTTCTCTAAAATATTTAAATATCACTATGATATATATGATCTTAATCAACACGTGATATCAAAAAAAAAAAAGAGGGAGGTAAAAAATGAGATTAATTTCATTAAACATTCCAGAAAATTATTTAAATTTATTAGAAATATTAGTTGCTGAAGGGAGATTTCCAAATCGAAGCGAGGCAATTCGAATGGCGATTCGAGACTTGATCAAGACAGAATTCAAAATTGATGAGGTAATCAATGGAAATAATGGAGCAACAGAAGTGGAAAGGGAAAATGAAGAATTAAAGTTGCCAATTTCTGAAAAAATAGCAGTTTAAATTCTAATTTATTTAAAATTTATTTTTTTATTCAATTTTCTTTTTTTTTAATAAGTCTAAAATGCGTTGTTCACGTTGTTTTCTTCGTTCTTGGATCTTTTGTTCTAATTCATCTTTTTGAATCTCCGTTTCGGATTTATCACCCGCATCACTGAGTGGTACTTTTCTTTTTCTTCCCAATTCAATATTTAATTCGTTCATTAGGGAATTAATTTTTTCAAGATACTTTTTAGACAGCTGAGTTTGTTGCATGTTAAAGATGGCTTCTTTTAATTCAGAAATCGTTTTCATGGGCAAATTATTGGCAAGAGAAATGTTTGCTTTATCGAGGGCTCGCCAAGTTGCAATGAAATAGTCTAATTCTTTTGGAGAAATTGTTTCTTCTAATGTAATGATGGGGATTCTTGATTGTTCCATGATTTGCATTATTTGGGATTTAATTTTTTCTTTCTCATCTTGTTTTCCTGCTTTCTCTAATTTATCCACGACATCTTTAAGGATAAGGACGGCTTGGTTATATTCATGAGAGTTGAGGTATTCTTGAGCTTTTTCATACTCTTGTTGGATGGATTCGTCAAATTTATCCATGATTTTTATCTTTCGTAATTTTTTAAGGGCTTTTTCTTGAATTTGCTTTTGTTTTTCTATTTCTTTTTCTCTCCGTTCTCTCAATTCTTTAGCTTTTCTTTGTTCTTCTCTTGAACGTGCGATTAAGGCTTTCTTTCTTCTTAAATTCAATAAGGATTCATTATTTATTTTAGAAATTTCATGGGTCCATCCAATTTTGCCAAAAAGGTCTCGTGCTTGTATATATCTCGCTTCTGCGTCGTCAAATTTATTGACTTCCAAAAATCGCGTGCCCTCTTCTAACAACTTAAAAGCTTTATCCGCAATTTCTCTTTGTTCTTTTTGCTGTTTTTGCTTCTCTAGAAGTTCTTTTCGCTTCTGTTCTAATTCTTGTTGCTTAATCCTTTCAAGTTCAGCTATTTTTTCTTCTATTTCTCTATGAAATAATTCTTGTTCATGTTTTCTTTGTTCTTCTTCTTTAAGTTGCTTTTCGACTTCTCTTTTACGTTGTTCAACCATTTCAAGGGATTCGTTAATCATTGAAACGCCTTCTTGCCAATCAATGCTAGCAAATATTTCGCCAGCCAATTGGTATAATTCACGTGCTTTATCGTGATTATTATTATTTAATTCTTCATTTGCTGCATCCAAGTACTCAAAAGCTTTCTTTTTCTTTTCCTCATGGGCTTTTGCTATTTTTTTAGCTTTTAATAACAATTTTTCTTTCCTTTTTTTCATCAACTCTTCTCGCTCTTTAGCCATGCGAGCCAATTGTTCCAAGCGTTCTAATTCTTCTTGTTCTTGCTTTTTTCTTTGTGTTTCAATCTCTCGAAATTCCTTGTCTGCTCTCAGCTTTTCTTGATAATATTCAATCGTCTCTTCTAATGTTTTAACTTCCTCTCTCCAATTAATTTCTTCAAAAATATTTTTAGCTTTTTGATAATAATCGAAGATTTTGTTGAATAATTGTTCTACTTTTTCAAATGCTACATTTATATCTAATTTGTAATTTTTAGCTAATTCCTCTGCCTTGTCTATATACTCATGAGCTTCCTTAGCTTTTGCTTTTTCTTTTTGTTTTTTCAATTTTTCAGCTTTTAACAGCTCCTTTTCTCTTTGTTTTCGCTTCTGCTCCTCGCTATATTCTCTAGTTAATTCTCTTTGTCGCTCTAATAATTCTCTCTCAATCTCCTCCCGATATTTTTCCTCCTCTTTTAGAGCTCTTTCTTCAGCAGCCTTTTTCTCATTAATTTCTAAGATTAAATTCTCAATAGTCATCAATTCATATTCCATTTCTAATTGCTTGTAGATTTGAGCAACTTGCTCATAAAGTCGAATAACTTCTTCATATTTTGATTGTTTAAACAATTCCATGCCTTTTTCCATTAATGTATATGCTTTCTCAAGTTCTTTTTCCTTTCTGTTCTCTTCTAATTCTAATTTTTTTAGAATTTCTTCATCTTTCTTTTTCTGTTTATAATATTCAATAGCATCCAAAAGCTTATTTACTTCATCTTGCCAATTTATGCTTTTTAATTTTTTTATAGCTTGTTCATATAATTCGATGACTTTATTATAATCAATTTCAGGACTTTCGCCCTTACTTAATTTTAAATGATATTCTTCTACCATATTTTCTGCTTTATTAACTAATGAAAAAGCTTCTTCTGAGATTTGCTTTTCTCTCTTGATTCGTTCTTGCTTTTCTAATTGTTTTTTCTTTTTCTCTTCCATTTCTTTTTTTAACTTCTTCCTTGCTGCCAAGAGTTCCTTTTCAAATTCTTCCTTTTCCCTTCTTCTTTTAATCTCTTCCATTCGCTTTCTTTTTAATTTTTCAATTTTTTCTTCTTCAATTCTATGTAATTCTTCTATTGATGCGTCTATTTTCTCTATTTCTATAGGTCTATTAATGATTTGGAATTTTTTTCTTGCTTCTTCATATAAATCTAACGCCTTACTATATTCTTGAATATTAACCAAGGAAATTGCTTTCTCCATTAAAAGGTATGCTTCAGAAGCTATTTTTTCTTCCTCTAACTTTTTCGCCTCTAATTCTCTAAATTTTAAATCCTCATCTAATTTTTCCTTATAATAGTCAATTGCTTCCTTAATCTTATCAATTTCTTCTTTCCATTCAATCTCTTCTAATAATTGAAGTGCGCTTTCATATAATTCTATGACTTTAGGATAAATTGATTCTGGCCGTTGTCCATTACTTAAAGCTTTTTCATAGGATTCTACCAATGATTCTGCTTGATTAATTATGAAAAGTGCATTTTCAGCTTTCTCTTTTTCTTCTTTTTCTCTCTTTTTAACTGCAAGAAATTGTTCTTGTTTCTTTTTTAACTGTTCTTGTAATCTTTTCCTTTCTGCTTTTGCACGTGCTTCCATTTCTTGAAATTCTAATAATTGTGCCTCCTTTTTTTTTCGTTCCTTCTCTAGTCTTAGTGCTTCTTCTTTCTTTTTTTGTTCAAGTTCCATTAATGATATGGTGATCTTTTCGATTTCTATTTCGCGATTTATTTTTTCAAAAAGCGCTAATGCTTCTTTATATAATTCAATGGCTTCATCGAAATTCTTCATGTTTACTTGGATAATGGCTTTTTCCATTAATTCATAGCCTTTATTTGTTAATTCTTTTTCTAACTTTTTTGCCTCTTCTAGTTCTCTTAATTTTTTATCTTGCTCTAATTTGTTCTTATAATATTGAATGGATTCTTGAATTCTCGAAACTTCTTCCGTCCATTCAATGCTTTCCAACAGTTTTTTTGAATTTTCAAGCAGTTTAATTACTTCCGGATAAACACAAGCAAGTTTTTTACCTTCTTTTAGGGCTTTTTCATAATTTTCTGCTTTTTCTTCTGCCTCAATTATCATGGATAATGCGTTTTCGGAGATTACTTTCTTCTCTTTTTCAATTTTAGATAATTGCTTTAGCTGTTGATTCTTTTTTGCCATTTCCTTTTGAAATTGGAGTCTCTGGCCTCTCGCCTTCGCTTCCAGTTGGGCTAAAAGTTCTTGTTCTTCTTTCTTTTTCCTTTTAAGATTTTCTAACTTGAGCAAGTATTGTTCTTTTTCTTTCTTCACCTCTTCAATTGAAATATCTATTTTAGCAACTTCTAAATTTCTATTAATTGAAGTAAAAAGGTTTTTAGCTTCTTGATACAATTCCAATGCTTCATCAAACTCTTTCATGTTAACAGCGGTTATGGCATGATCCATTAATTTATAAGCTTTCTCAGCTATTTCTGCCTTTTTTTTCAAGTTGAGTTCCATTTCCCTTATTTTTTGATCTTTTCTTAGTTTTTCTTCATAGTGAGCAATGGGATCCTTTAATTTCTCCGCTTCATCCACCCAATCAATGGATGTAAAAAGCTCCATGGCTTTTTGATAATTCTCAATCACTTGCGGATACACGCACTCTGGTCGTTCTCCTTTTTTCATGAGTTTCTCATAAGTTTCAACCATAGTTTCTGCTTCTGTTATCAATGAGAGAGCACGGTTTGAAATTTCCTTTTTTTCTCTCTCTTGTTTTTGAATTTCAAATAGTTGTTCATTTTTCTTTTTCAATTCTTCTTGAATTTGGGCTTTTAAGGCTTTAGCTTCCTCTTCTAACAAGCGCCACTGTTCCTCTTCTTGTTCTTTGGATTTTTTTATTTTCTCCAATTCTTCAAGATATTTTTCTCGTTCCTTATTTACTTCATCAATCGAAATGGAGATCTTCAATATCTCATCTTCATGGCTAAGTTCATCAAAAATTTTTCTTGCTTCTTCATAATATTTAATAGCTTTATCAAACTCTTTCATTTTTAATGAACTAGCAGCCATATCCATTAATTGATAAGCTTTTATCGTTAGATCTTTTTCTCTTTCCGAAATTTTAGCGAATTCCCTTAATCTTGTATCTTGTTCTTCTTTTTCCTCATAAAATTCGATAGCTTCTTTTAGCCTTTCTATTTCTTCCCTGAGACCAATTTTTTCAAAATTTTTAATCGCTTCTTTATATAATTCAATCACTTCTCCATAGACACAATCCACTAGTTCTCCATTTTGTATCTTTTCTTCATATTCTCGTGCTTTATCTTCAGCTTCTTGGATCATGGTTAAGGTTTGTTCATAAATAGCTTGACGTGTTCTATCTTCTTCCAAAGCCTTCATGACTTCTTGTTGTTTTCTTTCTAATTCTTTTTGGATTTTTAACTTTTGAAGCCTAGCTTCTTCTTCTAGTTTCTTTAATTCTTTTTCTTTCTCTTGAATTTTTAATTTTTGTTCAAGTAATTCTTTTTCATGAGCTTCCTTAATTTCTTTTAATTCCATGATGGATTGATTCACTTTTTCGATTTCAAAAGAACTTCCTATTTGTTCAAATAAATCTTTAGCTTGTCCATAAAATTTCAATGCATCGTCAAAATTCTTAATATTCATCATGTTTGCCGCTTGATCCAAATAAAGATATGCTTTTTTCTGAATTTCTGCTTCTTTTCTTTTAATTGCCTCTATTTCACGTATTTCCTTATCTCTTTTTAATCTTTCCTCATAATATTCAATCGATTCTTCTAATCGTTTGATTTCTTCTTTCCAATCAAGTGATTTTAATTTAGCAAGCGCGTTTTGATATAATTTAATAGCTTCTTCATAACCACATTCCGGAGGAAGTTTTCCTTTTTTTAATTCCTCTTCATAACATTTTGCAATCTCTTCTGCTTTATTAATAAGAGACAATGCCTCCTCCGAAATCTTTTTCTCCTTTTCTTCTCTTTCTTTAATTTGAAGGTATTGTTGTTGCTTTTCTTCTAATTCTTTTTTTAATTTTTTTCTTTCAAGAAGTATCTTTTGTTCTAATTCTTGTTGCTCTTTTATGAGTTTTTCTCTTTTCTTCTTTATTTCTTCTAATTTTTTATAATAATCTTCTTTTTTACGTTTGAGTTCTAAAATGGAATTATTTACTTTTTTAACTTCTAAATCATGATTAATTTCCTCAAACAAATCTCTTGCTTTTTTATATAATTCTAGAGCAGCATCGAAATTATTAGAATTCATCATGGTTGTAGCTTCTTCCAAATAATTATAAGCCTCTTGTTCTATTTCTATTTCTCTTGATTTTACTCGCTCTAACTCCCTTAATTCTTTATCCTCTTTACTCTTCTTTCGATAATATTGGATGGATTCTTTTAATTTTAAAATCTCATCTTCCCATCCAATCATTCGAAATTTTTCAATGGCTTTTTCATAAAATTCTATTACCTTTTCATATACGGGTTCGGGACGTCTCCCTAACTTTATATTCTCTTCATATATTCTTGCCATTTCTTCTGCTTGATGAATAAGTGATAAGGCTTCCTCGGAAATTGCTTTATCTTTTTGTTCTTTTTCTTTAAGTTGTATGAATAGCTCTTGCTTTTTTTCTAACTCTCTTTGAAAATTCTTGCGCTCAATAATGGCTTTTTCTTCCAGGATTTTTTCTTCTTCTCTTAATTTTTCTCGTTTTTCCTCCTGTTCTCTTAATTTTTTAAGATATTCCTCCCTCTTTCTATTTAATTCAATCATGGCCATTTTAATCTTATCTAATTCAAGACTTCTTCCCAAACTCAAAAAGATTCCTTTAGCTTTATTGTATAAATTTCGTGCCTCATCGAATTCTTGAACACTCAATTTTTTTAAAGCTTGATCCATTAACTGATAACCTTTCTCCACTAACTCTTTTTCTTTTTTTTCTTGTTGAAACTGCTTTTTCAGAATATTTTCTTCCTCTAATTTTTTCTTGTAATAATAAATAGAAGCATTTAATTTGTTAGCCTCTCCTTCCCAACCCATATTTTCAAACGTTTCTTTTGCTTTTTCATAGATATCAATCACCTCAATATATTTTGATGGCTCTGTAAAATTTTTTTGTTTTATTTGAACTTGATATTCTCTTGCTATTTGGTTTGCTTTTTCTATAGTTTCAAAAAGTTCATTAGCTCGCTTTAACTCGGCAGCTTTTTGTTCTTGCTGTTGTTTAATCCGCCTTTCTTTTTCCATTACTTCTTTTTCAGATTCAATTTTTAACGTTTTTCTTGTTTCTTTTTCTCTTTCCAGTACAATTTCCCTTCTTTTTCTTTTTTCTAATTCCCTGGCTCTTAAAATATCGTCTTTTTCCTTTTTTTCTTTATAATAAATAATAGAATCATTTAATCGATTAGCTTCATCCGTCCATCCAATTTTTCTTAAAATATTTTGAGCAGTTTTATAAGCTTCAATGGCTCGTTCGTAGGGGGTTTCATGTTCAAGAATGTTTTCCTTACGTTGAGTTTCATATTCTTTTATCTCTTTTTCAACTTCTTCTATTAACCGCATCGCCTGTTGAAACTGCTCATTTTCTTCTTTCTTAGTCGTTTTTAAAATCATGCGTTTATCTATCTCACTCTCCTTAGCTCCATTTTCTATTTTTTGTAAAGCTTTCAATTCTTCTCTTTTTTGTTTTTTTTGAGCCTCAGTTTCTCTTAATCTTTTATCTTGTTCCAATTTTTGTTGGTATAATTGAATGGCATTTTCATAAAGCGAAGCTTCTCTCATTCGATTATTTTTTCTTAAAAGATCTTGAATTTCTTTATAATTCTTAATAATCTCTTCATAGGGACACTCAATCTCAAAATTCCCTTGTTTAATAGTCTTCATGTAAATTTCTTCTAATTCATTAGATTTTTTTATAAGGGTATCGATATAAGCATCAATATCTTGACTTTCATCTTTTTCTAGTGTTTCTTTTTCCATTGTTCTTTTTATTTTCTCAGGCTGTTGCATTGCTGGAGAAACATCTTTTGATTTTTGGAGCGTTTCAAACTCTTCTTTTTTTTTCAATTTTAAAGCTTCTGTTGCCCTTAGATTTTCATCTTGAGCAAGTTTTTGTTCATAACTTTTGATAATATTAGTATATAATGAGGCTTCTTCTGGATGATTTTTTTCTTCTAATAGTTGTTGAATAGCTTGATATACGATTATTATTTTTTCATATGGACATTCAATATTAAAATTTCCTTCTTTAAGTTCTTTCAAATATTCTTTTTCCCTGAATTTCAATTCACGTTCAATACTTTCAATTAAGATATCAAGATTTTTTTCCTCTCCCTTCTTTCTTAATTCATTTAAAATCTCATCTTTAGATTCACCATCTACTATTTTTAATACGTCCCTTAAAGGCAATCTCCGAAGACCCAGTTGTTTTTCCTGTTTTTCTCTTTTTTCTTTTTCCAAATCTCTAACTTTTTCCTCGTTTTTCAATTTTAATTTGTATCTCTCAATCGTTTCTTCATAAACAGGAATTTGTTTTTCCCAACCTTTATCTTTTAACAGCTTTATAATATTTTTGTATTTTTGAATGACCAATGGATATTTACTTTCCCTAAGGATTCTATCCTCTTTTAGGGCATCATGCCATTCTTTTTCATATTCGCGAGCAAGACGCTCTGCATCATCCACTAATGCTCTTATTTGAGTTTCCAATTCTGAATCTTCTCTCTTTTTCGTTACAAGATCAGTCCTCTGACGTTCTTTTATTTTCGAGATCTCTGAAATCTTCTCCTCAATTATTTTCATTTCTTCTTCTCGATTTAGTTCTTTAAAAAGCTCTTTGGATTGTTTCAAAACTTCTAACGCATCATCATAAAATTTAGAATCTAACAAATCTAAAGCATGTTCTAATAAACTATAAGCTTCCGTGAAAATCTTATCTTTTTTATCTTCGGTCATTTTTCCCCTTCTCCCAAATTTTTACCTTATTGCTTAACTAATTTGGTTTTAATATTTTCTGTTGATTGTTTTTATTTTTTTATTCAGTCAATATTTAATTACTCATTGGTTCATTCTTTTAAAATAAATTCTCTTGATCTGGATTCGAAAAAAATCAAAATTTAAATTCCCATTATTTTCCTGCCTTCAATTTAAAGAATCTTTTATTTAAATAATTATCACACACTTCTCCCCCACTTTCCGTTAAATTCCAACCATTGGGCTCTTTTCTTGCCAACTTTAACTTCTCCGCCTCTAATAGATGGTTTAAAACCTCCTCATCTGATTTGCGAATACCAAAATCTTCTTTTAAGCAAAATATGATTTCTTGAATCGGAACAGGGTGTCCCAATTCATCTTCCATTATTCCCAACGCTGCTAATACTTGATCTTGTTCTTGAATTTCTCCTTTTAATTCTCCTGAAACCTCTTCTAATAACCAAGGATTTTCGTCCAATAACCGTTTCATAGTAGTTTGATCCCCCGATTTAAATGCGGATTCAAACTCCTTTCTTACTTTTTTCTTCTTTCCCATGATTTACCTCATGCATTCTTTTTTCAAAAATCTTGATATTAATATTAAGAAAATTTTCATTTAAATTAACTACTCTTACCACGGTGAAAAAGACAAAATTTCTCCTTTATTTTCTTTCTAACTACTCTCTTCTATCAATTTTAACTAATACTAATGAATATATACCCATCTTAAATTATAATTCTTGCGTTTCTTTTTAGACACTCTTAAAAAGAAGTAAAATGAATTTAGAATAAAAATATTAGTGAAATAGGCGAAAGAGAAATGAAAACAAAAAAGAATCAGATAAAAAAACAATCCTTTATAAACTTTGGATGTATTTTTCAATCTCTTCCTTAGTACACGCCTTAAATTTTTTATCTTCTGAACGGATATAAGCTAATCGAATGGTGTCTTTAGAAATTTGCTCTTCAATCGATTCTTTTATGGCATTTAACGCCAATTTAATTAATTCTTCAAATGCCATATTTTCTTTATAATTATTTTTAATGTATTCTCTCGCATTCGCCTCTCCGTTACCCAATGCATATGCTTTGAATGAACGATATATTCCACTTGGAGAGGTAGTGTATATTTGAGTGCCACCTTCATCGATTCCAATGAAAAAAAGGGCACAACCAAACGGACGGATTCCACCATATTGAGAATACATCTGGCAAAGATCTGCTATAGATTTTACCAACATGTTTAATCGAACGGGTTCACCATAGGTTAATCTGAACGATTGGGCCTGAACCCGAGCATAATTAATCAAGATCCGTGAATCTGCGTGTAATCCTGAAATTGCACAGCCAATATGCTCATCAATTTGGAAAACTTTATCAATAGAATCAGGATCCATGAGTTTTGATGCAATTTTAATTTGAGCTACCAAGCACACATCTTTATCCGATTTTACAGCTACAGCTAAAGTACCTCTTCGCACGGCTTCTAAAGCATATTCAACTTGGTATAATCGACCTTCTGGAGAAAACACTGTAAGAGCCCTATCGTAAGCGCGCTGTCCACCACTAAACATCATTTATAACCTATTTTAGTTTTTATCATTTAATTCTTTTAATTAAAGGGTAAAAATTGTTATTGTAATAAAAATTTTTTTTAAATGATTTATTAGTTCTAATTTTTTCGAATCGATTCTTAATAGGGCTAAGTTCATTTTACTTACGTTTAAACTCTTTTAATATTTTAACCGTTATTATTCTCTCTTGTCTTTAATTTATCCGAATGGGATTAATAATTTTGATTTCTCTGTTCTCATAAAAAAATAATGTTTTTTTTTGAAAATAAAAAGTCGAAATACTAAAAAAACTAAAATAATAAAAAATCATGATGCTTAGGAAAAATCAAATAAATTGATAAAGAGAAGAAAGCGAAAGATTATATTTTATTTGAGGCTTTTAGAATTCCTAAAGTCAAATTTTTAAATACAAGTTCGACATTAATATTCTCTTTTGCGCTGGTCTCATAATAAGCTAATGCATTAAATTCCTTAGCTAATGCTTCCCCCTCCTTTTCTCCGATTTCTCTATTTCCGTCTCTCACTAAATCTAATTTATTTCCAATTAATATGTTTGGCTTCTGAGATCCTAATACTTTCATGGCTTCTTCTTTCCATTTCGCAAGATTTGTAAAAGAACTCCTCCTAGTTAGATCAAACACGTATATTAATCCAGAGGCGCCACGATAAAATGGCGGGCGGACAAACGAAAAATGCTGTTGGCCGGCCAGATCCCAAAGCTGCAAGTTTACATTGAATTCAGGATAATCTTCGAGAACTACTTTTTTACTTGCAAAATTGCTTCCAATGGTCATGATATAGTTTTCTTTAAATTTATTTTCGCAATATCTGAGTACCATTGACGTCTTTCCGACTCCACCGTCGCCCAGAACGCAGATTTTATAAATAAAACTTTTTTGTACTTTCGATTCAGACATTTAACAAGGCCTCATTAAAATCCATGATGGTGCTTTATATATTCTTTTATAAAATCTTGTTTAATTAAGATAGCTGATAATTATAAGTTATTCATTATATAAAATTTATTGAATATATAATTATCCAAATTAAAAACTCTTTTAGAACCATGAAGAGAGATGTTCTAAAATATCAAATATATTTTAATGGATTAACCCATAGAATTACTTACACGATCCTTCTTAATTTCTAATTATTGCGGGTTATCATGGTTTTGCTCTCTAAAGGGAACAATATTCCAAATGAATCAATTTATGGCAAGTTAAAAGAAATTTAACATTTTTAAGCATAGGAAATATATAAAATATAATTCATACAATTAAATAGAGTTTAAATAATTATTCTCATTTAAGATTTTATTTTTAAAATGCAAGCAAGAATAAGAAATATAACAGAAGCGGATCAATTGATTACCAAATTCGCAGAATTAATTATTAAATCAAATAATAATGTAGCTTTAACCGGTGATGGAATGTGGACGATGTTATGAATTCCAGATTTTTCCGCTTCTGTAAAGCAATGATGGAAGAAAAACCATTAAATATTGCTTAATCGAATATGAAATTAAAAATCTTAATGATAATATATGAATAATAACAAAAAACAACAAAAATTGAACATTTTATTAATTACTACGGATGAACAAAGATTTGATGCTATCGGATGTAATGGTAATGATTACATCCGCACTCCCAATTTAGATAGAATCGCAAGAGAGGGCATTAATTTTAAAAATCACACCTGTTCATCTCCTATATGTACCCCAGCACGTGCTTCCATCCTAACCGGACTATATTCTAGAACTCACGGCGCTTGGCATGTTGGTTATAACTTAGATAAAAAAATCATTGGAATTCCAAACCTTTTATCAAAACAAAACTATATTTCTGGAATCTTTGGAAAAGCGCATTTCGAAGCGGAGCTAAGCAATTATGCTGAAAATATGAATCATGATAAAAAATATTATGGGTTTAATGAATTTGCCATTACTGAAGATAATTTGGTAGGGGAATATCTTGAATACATTAAGGAAGAATTTCCACAATATTATGAAGCTGCCTTGAAAAATGGCAACGAACAAACAAGTAATCCCTACATAGACAATTATTACGATCCTCTCTTTGCAGATGTTGGAACTTTGAAAGCAGTCTTTACTTCGGAACTCCCTGAACACCTTCATCAAACTGCATGGATTACTGACCAAACAATTAAATTCATTCGAGAAAAGACGGCTCAAAATAAACCATTCTTTGCTTGGTGCTCCTATGTCGACCCTCATCATCCCTTTAATCCTCCCGAGCCTTTTGCTTCTATGTACGATCCAAAAGAACTCCCAAGACCAATTCGAAAAAAGGGTGAAAATGCCTTCCTTCCCCCTTGTTATTTTCACGTAAAAGATATGCCTGATTCGGAATTTCAACGCATGAAGGCTGCATATTATGGAATGATCTCCCATATCGACCATCACATTGGTCGGATATTGAACGTTCTAGAAGAGACAGATCAACTTGAAAATACTATAATTATCTTTACAAGCGACCATGGAGATTATTGTGGAGATCATGGACTCGTCCGAAAGTTATGTTTCATGTATGATAATATTCTTAAAATCCCTTTCTTGATAAGACTCCCCAAAAAAATGAAAGCGGGAACAGAATATCACGGAGCAACTCAGCATGAAGATATTCTTCCTACCATTCTTGATTACTTAGGATTTCCCATACCAGACCACGTTCAAGGGATTTCTTTTGCACCATTCTTGAAAAATAAACCATTAAAAAAATCTCGGGTTTACTCCTATTATGAATACCAAAAGAAAGCAGTTGGTGTGAGTAAAGGGCCTTGGAAACTTATCTATTACCCCTTGAATAACTGGTTCGTTCCGAAAGAAAAATTACAAGAAAATACCAAAGATAATTATCAAATTCTCTCCCTTCCCAAACGAGGAAATGGATTCGTATTGACTAATTCAGAACAAGACTCTTTAGAATATGATAACCTAATCGGACAAAAAGAAGTTTCTGCAATCGAAAATGAATTAAAAGAAGCTCTTTTTGAGTGGCTCCTAAATACACCTCTTTATTATCCTAAAAAACCTTATTATTGGTAGTTGGTTCAAGAGATCCCAATCTTTTCATGGGTTCCCCTTTCCAATTCATGAGGTTTAAAAGAACTACTTTTAATTAAATCAAACACGAACATCAAGTCTCATGAATCCTCTCATGAGCCATTAAAAGAAATTTAACATTTTTAAGCATGGAAACTATATAAAATATAATTCATACGAATAAGTAGAATTTAAATATTTTTTATCAGTTAGAATTTTATTTTTAATACAAATATCAACAAAACATTATGACAGAAAGAGAACAATTAATTGCTAAATTCGCAGATTTAATCTTGGTATCAAAAAATATTGTAGCTTTAACAGGTGCTGGAATGAGTACGGAATCAGGAATTCCGGATTTTCGCTCACCTGGAACAGGATTATGGACAAAAGTAGATCCCGACGAATTCGCAAGCATACATTCGTATGTATCTTCCACCTCTAAGAATTTAAAATTGATGTTAGAAATGGGCACTACGATCTTTCGGGCAAAACCGAACAAGGGACATAAAGCTTTAACTCAACTCCAAAAAATGGGAAAATTGAAGGGGGTTCTTACTCAAAACATCGATGGATTGCATTCTAAAGCGAGGACAAAAAACGTGGTCGAATTACATGGGACGGCGAATGAAAGTAAATGTTTGCGATGCAAGAGAGTTTATCCCATTACTACCTTGATCAACCAAGTATTAAGGGGTAAAAATTCCCCGACTTGTGAGGAATGTGGAGGATTATTGAAACCCAATGCTATATTTTTCGGTGAACCTTTAGAGTCTGCTGTTTTAAGAAAAGCGGATGAGATGATTGCTGATTTAGATTTAATGATTGTTCTTGGAAGTTCTCTTTTAGTGTATCCCGTGGCTTTTTATCCTCATAAAGCGATTGCTGCTGGAGCAAAATTAGCTATAATTAATATTCAACCGACCGAAATGGATCATCAAGCAGAAGTAGTAATTCATGATAAAATCGGCAATGTCTTGCCTCAAATCATAGAGAGAGTTAAAGATTGTTTAAATAAATGATCATAATAGGGTTTTCCTTTCTATATTTCAAAAAAAGAAGATATTAATTTAAAAGAAAAGATTTCCATTAAGAGTATAAATTAATCATTGATTTATTAGTAATTTGAAGGATAAAAACCGAAATGAAAACTTTTTTCCGGAACATTACGATGATGGGAAAAACTACTCCCTCTTTTCATGGATCAAGAGTTTAAAACCTTTATACTTAAGTCATCATCCTAATTGTGCCCCTTTTAAAAAACACGTTATAACGATAAGAAATAAACACTTTTGCATCGGCTGTATTATCGGATATCCTTCTGCTCTTTTAGGAGTTATTTTTATATATTTTATCTTGGAAATTCTTGCTCATGACTTCTTATTATTCATGGGGATTGTATTAATGGCTTCTTTTTTTTTAAGTCCTTTAAAACTAACAAACTTGAAAAAAATTAAAGTTCTTCAAAAAATCCTCTTTAATTTAGGGGGCGCCTTCTTATTTTGGTGGATTTTTAAGGCTCCTTTACCATTTTATTATAATTTGATTAATTTTATCTTTATCTTTGGCATTCTATTAACACTTATTAATTTATATCATGCAGCTAGTGCATATAAAACGTGTAAAAACTGTATCCATGATTTAGATTGGGATACGTGTCCAGGCTTTCAAGAAATGAGAACTTATTGTAAAAAAAATAATCTGCCCTATTTATTTAAAACCCAATTTAGAAAAAAAGAAAAATAAAAGATTAGTATTCTTAAACAAAAAATTCATGATCATGAAATAATCCATCAAAAATGAAAGAAATTAAAGAAAGAATCTCAATAAATGATATTGTAAAACGCCTTGAGTATTTGAGAGAATTTCATGGGCATTTAGGTCCCTATATTATTATGGGCGCACGCATAGCAATTCTATCTAACAAGTGTTTAGGTGATTATCCGTTTAAAAAGTATGTAAAAGTATATACCGGGTATTCTCCTCCGAAATCTTGCCCCGTTGATGGTATTCAATTTTTCTCAAGTTGTACCCTCGGTAAAAACAATATCGAGATTGTTAATGAGGGCATTTCAAAAGCAATCTTTACCTTAAAAAATACAAAATTAATCATAGAATTGAAAGCTCCAATAAACATTCCTAAAAACGCTACTCAAGAAGAAATAGGGAAAATAGCATTAAAATTCCTAAAATTAGATGATGAACAACTTTTCAACGTTAAAATTCTAAAACTATGAACTTTTTAGATGAAAAAAGAGAAAAGAAAAAAAAATAAATAAGAGAAAACTTCATATAAAAAACCTAAATTATTAATGGTAAGATAAACATGCCCACGAAATATCCCACAATAAAGGAAATTAAACTTGAGATTAGCCAAATGACTATCGCTTGCCAGAATCCTGTGTCATGACGTGAATTAATAACTACCCAACAGAGAATCCACCCGATACACGGAATCCACCCTATTAATGCCATAATTAAAGCAGTAACAAATACAGCTCCAAATTCATTGTTGGTAGATTCAAATAATGCTAAACCAATTTTTAAAAAGATGGTGTTTATAACAATGCCAATCAAGATAATGATAATGATCAAAACGATGATGCCCACGATTCCTAATGCGAGAATCCATTCTCCCGGGATTGCTCCCATCTTGATTTCGACCTTATTTTGTAAATTTAGTAATTGATTTTATTATTGCTTGTTTTTTTATTAAGAAATCTGAGTATAAAAATCTATTGATAGTTTTAGAATTCATTATTGAACAATGCTACCTACGAATCTTAAAACACTTTCATTTGACAAAATGCAAGGGTAAAATGATATTCGTAATTCACGTTCCAATATTAAAGATTTTCATGCTTTGATCAGATATCCTTTAGTTATTAAGAATTAATTTTTTCCATTAAAAAATTCTAAATTTTAATGGTACCCTATTTTCCCATGCCATTAATCTTAAAAAATACACGTAGAAAAATGGAAAAAAAGAAGAGTTATAATAATTAAAAAGATAAGATCCAACGTTTTATATTAGAAATACTAATATAAGGGCAAGAACAATAGCTAAGATGAAGATCAATATGATGTAAACGATTAATGCCAGAATTGAAACCAAAATGGCCTTTCCATAGCTAATTTCGTGGCGTTTTGCGATAATCAACCAGAATAGGATTAAAGCTAAAACCAATGCAATCCAGAAATATATTATTAAAAACAATAATTGTATGATAATTACGGCAATGAGAGCTGTAACGTAGACGGCACCAAAATTCTCGTGTTCTGCTTTCACGAAAGCGAAAGTAATTTTTAATACGATGGCTAAAATTATCGATGAGATGATAATGCTTAGGATGAAAAATGCAATTCCATAGAGAGTAATAAATGTAGCCAACCAACCAGGATTGATAAGTTGTAAGATCAAGATTTCACCTTTTTTTATTCTAATTGTAAGTATTAAATTATTTCTGTTCTTTATAAAATTTATCCTTACATTATTTTTGACTTAAATGTACATTACGAAAAACTGAATGCTCAACAGGAAATTCAATTATTATAATAACTTCTTAATAGATTAATCTAAAAAATTAATAAATAATTGTAAAATCGTTCTCTACTTAATTAATTCTCTCATCCATCTTACCTGACTTAACAACGATTTGAGAAATCTCAAGGTTTCGTCGGACCCCTCATGGCATTAACAGAAAAATCGCAAATCAAGTTTACTTTTATTTTCCTCTCTCTCTCCGTCCGGTACGACCTTTCATTTAAATGAAATGGGGATCAACTTAAAAGAAATGAGGATATGATAGTGCTTAAAAAGGATCGTGATCTCAGAAAATTGTCGGCGTGTCCCACTTTTATACGGGCAGATCATCATCTCTTGTGATGTCATTTCATTCGGGAGTATTCGTGCATGATAAGTTTTCTCGTAGGCCTCTTCTTTCCAGTGGAGATAAGGCACTTGATGTCTTGCTTTCGGGTGGATTTCATCGGGATCTTGTCCATTTATTGTATGGCGACAAGACGATAACCACGAATATTTTATTGACCACGGCGGTAATTGCGCAAAAAGCTCCCGTGAATGGTGGCATTGGAGAGAACACGAGAGTGGCATTCGTGGAAGCCAATAATCGCTTTAATCCTTACACGGTGAGTAGATTCGCCGTTTCGCAGAAGCTCTCTCCTCAGAAAGTGCTGGAAAACATCATCATTGCTCGTGCCTTTACGTGGGATCAAATGGTTGAGCTCTTGGAGCACCGCTTGGCAAAACTTGAAGAAATAAAAGTCGTTCTCATTTCTGGCATTACTTCTCTATTTCAAGTCCACGAAAAACGGATATTTGAAGATTTGTTGCGAGCCATTGGAGGAATTAAGAAAATGCTTGAAAAGGCCAAACCACTCATCGTGTTAACCGCTCCTTTACATGAACATTCTCTTTATCGGCCAAAAGGGGGAAAATACTTGGCTCATTTTGGAAACGTGTTAGTCTTGATTAAGGAATGCGAACGCTACGTGGAATACACGCTCGTGCAACATCCCTTCATGCCCAAAAAGCGGTATTTGAAATGGAAACCAAGGAAATCAAAAAGAAAATTGTCAAATCCCTTGAAAAATACGACGTTGGATTGTTGGTTCTGAGCGATTGGGAAATTCATTTATGGTTTTCGAGTTGCTTTTTTTTATACATGTTCGGATCTTTTTTTTCCAATGTTAATCCGTCTCCTCCATACCTGACTTTTCTTCCTTTATAATAAAGTTCCGTTTTTTCTTCGCAGATTTCATTCCATTTAGATAATCCCAGCTTTTTTATCATTACTAAATTATATACTTTAGAATTGTGAGGCGTGAAAATCTCAAAATTGACAATGGGTTGAAGCTTTTCGCAAGGAAATTCTTCACATTCGAAACAAAATTTATACCCTTTAGTAGTAACGCATTCATATGTTTTACACGTGGGAAAGTCCCGAATCCGTCCCTCTTGTTCTCTACAACCCTTGCAGTTATAAAATTTTACTCCAGGACATTTCTTACAATAAATTCCACAAGGAGCATGATCTTTTAAATAATTAGACATTACATGTCACTCGAATTTTTTTTTATACCGTTTTACTGATTTAAATAACTCGTGAATGTTGATATTTTTTTTGATTGAAATAAAAAAATTAATGGATTTTCCTTTAATCCGAGGTAAATGTTGAAAGAGTACCTAAATCCTCAGAATAATTTTTAATTGGACCCATATTCTATATTTTTATTTAATTCCAAATAATTTTGCTCCATTATCGTGAAGCCATTTTCTTTTCGTGGATTCTTTTAAAGGCAATTCCATGACACCATCTGCTAATTGTTTAATGGTTTGCCCCATGAAAAGCCAGGTAGAACCGAACAAGACGCGATCTTGTAATAATGAATCACCAAAGGTAAGGAGATTTTCCCATCCTGATCCTTTCATTGCAAGGTATTTAGGAAGGTAGGAGGCGATGTCAAGATAAATATTTGGATTACGCCATACTACAGCCATCATTTCATTGACCCATGGCCACCCTCCATGACCGGCGATTATTTTTAATTCAGGAAAATCTTGAGCAACAATATCAAGGTAAATTGGACGCTCTACTTCCATTGTTTGTGTTGAAAAATTAATAGAAAGGTGCAACCAAATGGGAATATCTAACTCCACGCATTTTGCATAAATTGGATACATCTTGGCATGATGCGGAGGGATCTGGAACATGAATGGACGAATTGCAACGCCCCTTAATCCTAAATCATGTGCTCGTTGTATTTCTCTTACGGCATTCATTCCTTTTAACGGGTCAATACCAGCCATTCCGATAAATGTTTCAGGATATTCATTTACGATTTCAGCATAATAATCATTTGGAAGACCCCTGATCCCGCTGGGAGTCTCCTCATCTAAATTAAATAACACAGCTTTTTCCACACCCATCCGGTCCAGTTGCTTTATGAATTTTTCAACCGGTATGGCAAATTGTTTTATTTTTGGCAAGAATGGTTGAATAGCTGATTTTAATTCTTCCTTTCCCAGTGTCATTTTCATGTGATATAGTTCTTCCGCATCCAATCCAAAAAGGGGGGCTACACGGGGCCCGAACACGTTTTTAATGTAAGGTGCCATTTGAGGAGGTAACGATAAAATGAGATCCACCAAGACTTCTTCCGTGGGCACATAACTCAAGGAATCAAATATTTTATAGGTCATGGTATTACAATATTGATTGATTTTATTAAAAATTTATTTTTCCTCTCGTTACCGAGGTATATATCAAGAAATCAGAAAACTGTCGGAGTTGTCGTTTTAATATTGTCCTCATCATTTCTGTGTAAGGAATGTATTTTAAAAAATTAACACGTGAGACCAGTGGGAAGAACGGTACCTGCTTTTCGCCCCGCGTTGGAAAGGGAGATTGAAAGTTGGAAGGATTTCAAGCGGGCATTAAGACCGGAAGATAAAAAAATCTTTGACAAATTAATGAATCATGCCCGCATCCATGCGGATGCTGGAAGCTTATCGGCTCGGACGATGCTTTCAGAAGTGTTATTTTTTTCTATTGCCATTGAACAAGAGAAAAAAATTGATTTATTAGAAAAAAGAATAAAAGAATTGGAAAAAATCATCAAGAAAATCGAATGACCGTGCGAAAGTGCGAAGAATTTACTGGATGGCTATTGGATGTGTCTACGCAAGGAAGTGGGGTTGTTCTCTGGGTAAAACGGGCAGATAGTAAGAAGGTTATTCCGATTAAAGGAGAATTTTTTCCCGAATTTTTTGCCGTGCCTCGTTCCAGCGCGGGAAATGATCTAAAGCGCTTGAAAGCCATCTTAGAAGCTCATCCGAACGTAAAAAAGGTTCGAACATGTAAAAAATACGTGAAACTTGAGGATCCGGAAAAGACCACGGTGCTTGGGGTGTCCGTGAAAAAACCGGCGCTATTCAAAAAAACCGTGGAAGACATTAATAATATCGATCTTTTTACTCTCTTTAACACGGATCTTCCCCTCTCTCAAATGTATTTCTATGTCGATGAGTTATTCCCCACGGCGTTTTGTCATTTCATCGTAGAAAGCACAAGAGATCAAAATAAAAAACCGTCCGGGTTCCAACTGAAAAAATTAAAATTACGTGATACTAATGAAACTCTTTTTTATGATTTACCTCCTTTAACAGCTGTTTGGTTGGACATTGTCCTCCAAAAACGAGAATTACGCCCCTATTATAGCGATCCTCTGTCTCACGTGAAAGTAAGCATCGTTGAGAACGATAAAAGATTCAATATCCCGCGGGCAGATGGCGTGAAAAAGCGAACCATCCTTATTGATAAAGCCGATGAAGCAGAAACCTTACGAACTCTTAGCAAGGTAATTGAAAGGCTCGATCCGGACATCATTCTCACGCAAGGCGGAGATGAATTCATGTTCCCTTATTTAGCGGCGCGCGCATCCCTCAATCACGTATCGCACGAACTCTATTTCTCGCGAGATAAGACGCCTTTAACCCAATGCATTTTTGAGCTGTCGGGTAGCGCTGATCATTACATGTCCTACGGAATAATACGAAGACGTTCGAAAACTCAAGTATATTTCACGGGACGGTTTCATTTAGATACTACAACCTACGGCAGCTTGCATTTTAGTGAAGGAAACATCCCTGGCGTGATTGAAGTGGCCCGCATCTCACGCGTGCCTCTCCAAAGATTATGTCGTGTGACCATTGGAGGCGCTCTCCAATCCATCCAATTTTATAATGCGTACAAGTTAGATCACTTGATTCCTCCGTTTAAGAGAAGTCCCGAAGACTTCCGTTCTGGACTTGATTTGATACGGGGAGATAGGGGAGGCCACATTTTTGAACCATTAATTGGTGTATTCGACCACGTGGTAGAACTGGATTTTTCTTCTATGTATCCCTCCGTGATGGCACATTATAACATCTCAGCCGAAACCTTGAATTGTAAATGTTGTGAACACGATGGTACTGGTATAAAAGTACCTGGTCTCAACTTTCACGTGTGTTCAAAGCGGGAAGGCATCATCTCCAAATCAATTAAATTGCCCTTAAATAAACGGTTGCAGTGCAAGGAATACGTCCGCCAAACAGGAAGCTTGCGATATAAGTTCATGGATATCGCTCTCAAGTGGGTGCTCGTAGTAAGCTTTGGATATTTAGGGTTTAAAAATGCGCGTTTCGGAAAAATCGAGGCCCACCAAGCAGTGTGTGCCTTTGCAAGAGAATTTCTCATGCGTGCCGCAGAAATTGCAGAATCGCATGGCTGCAAGATCTTGCACGGTATTGTAGATTCCATGTGGTTGCAAGACCTAAAAGGAAGACATCCAAAGGAATTTGAGGAAGTAACCAAGCAGATAGCGGAAGAAATCACGCGAGAAACGGGCATTCCTATGAGTTGGGAAGGATTTTTTGATTTCATCGTGTTTCTCCCTTCACGCGCCGAACCCACGGTGCCCACGCTTAACCATTATTGGGGGATTAAATCAAATGGTGAAATAAAGGCAAGAGGAATCGATCTACGCCGACATGATACTCCCAATATTGTAAAGAAAGCTCAAAAAGAATTCATGGAGGTGTTTAAAGGAGCAAAAACCACGAAAGAGTTCATGGAAAGAATGCCTCAAGCGAAAAAATTATTTTCTAAGTACGTCTCTCGAATCCAATCCGGCAAAGTATCAAAAGAAGAACTATCCATTCGCCAAAAAGTCTCTCGCAAGCCTTCTCACTACAAAGTGAATTCCTATCAAGCAGTAGCAGCGCGCCAATTGGAGGCATCGGGTATCATTGTCTCTCCGGGAAAAACCGTGAATTATATTATCATGAAGGCAGACGCCAATCCGAGCTTTCCAGAAAAAAAAGTACGGCTCACGGAATTGTATGACAATAAAAAACACCAATACGATACCCAAAAATATGCGGAATTATTAAAACGGGCATTTGAAAATTTATTTCCTTTTAAAATCGGTGAATTGGACGCGCTAATAAAGTCCGAAAGAGACCGTCGTTTCGAGCAAAAATCGTTAGACTGCTTTTTTTAATTTTTCTTTCTTTTTTTCTTTTGTTCTCATCCCATTTCTTCATTTAACGAGCTAATCTAAGGAGAATTCGTTAATTTTTCCTATTTTTTTCCTTCTTTGCCCCTTGTTGATCTTTAATTTTTAAGTATTTAATCAACACAAAATTTAACTAAGTTCCTTCATGTTTAGAACTAATCAGTATTGAGTAAATCATTGACCTTTTTCAAAGAGTAATTCCATCAAAAAATCACCGTAAATTAGAGACGATGAAAAGTAGTAAAAGATTACTATTAAACGTGATCTTGCTAATAATCATGTTCATTGGATTTCTACTTATCATTCCTTGGATGAACATGTGGATCAGATTCACCGCCTCGGGTGCTCCCGATCTAACGTGGATTGAAGATCTTGAAACCATCATTTTATACCGTAATTTATTCCTGTTGGGAGGGATTATGATAGCTTCAGCATTAGTTGTCATGATTATCGTAAATTTTTTCATTGTCTTCATTCAATCAATTGAATGAAACACCACGCCCCGAAAAAATAATGAAAGGTAAAATTTAAAAAAAGAGGGCTCACATCATCCCTCTAAAAAGATCTGAAGATTTTAATAATTAACATGGATGAGCTTCTTCCTTTATAATTTCGAACTCGAGGTCTTATCGTGACACCGTATTTGAAATAAAATCAATACAATTCAGGTGAAAATAATTAGATTTTTTCAGTTTAACATTCCCATTCATTTAAAATCCGGCAAATATTGACGCTGCACCTTCATCATATCCTCAAATATGGCCTCGGCTTTTTCAAAACTACCACAATTTACATCAAACGCCAAACAAGCAATAGCTAATTCTTTTGACCTCTTTAAAATCGCCTCCACGCATAGATCTTGAATAGTAGCTTCAATCCGTAATATGGCCGCAATTTGTTTTGGTATATCACCCAATTTCACCCCATGAGCTCCATTCTTATCAATCCATGCCGAACATTCTACCACTAAATCCCGAGGAAGATTAGTTATAATTCCCTCATTAGGAACATTCACTGCCATTTCATAGGAATTACTGTCTTGAATGATCGCTTCAATAATTGGAATTGCCCTTTCACCCGATTTCAAGTCTTGAAATGCCCCTTTTTTTGGATACCTGCCTTTTTTCAAGCGCTTGTGCAATCTCTGCATTCGGTCGTTCATGGCCTTGTTGCCCGAATCCATGCTGTCTAACCAATCCTTAATATCCTCAATCTTGGTATACTGAGACCCAACTTGAAGATATTCGCAAACATGATTATCTCCCGCATAACAAAAATAGTTCAATCGCTTGTATAATTCAAACGTGAGATCCGCATAATGAAATCGATCCCATTTATCCTTAAAATAATCCCAGCATCTTTTATTAAACTCCGTTAATAAATCTTCTCCCGTATTCCAATCTTCTAATCCTAATATAAATGCAAAATGGTTCAAACCGCCCGTGATCACTTTCATCTCTTCCATCTTCCGTTCCATCATTTCAGAGAGAAATTTCGGCGTCAAAAGCCCGATTTGATGACATAATCCCATGAATTTCAAGCCCGGCACGGCTCTTTTAAGGGCCAAATTAATTCTTGCAACAGGATTTGAATACACGAATAAAAACGCATCGGGACAGATGTTCATTATATCTTCTCCAATTCTCACGTGCTCCGGGATTTGACGTGCACTATGGAAAAAGCCACCCGGTCCGCCATTTTCCGCCATCATTTCAGTGGTGCCGTGACTTCGGGGTATGATGTTATCTTGATATCTCAAAGAAAACCTATCTCCATTCTCTATCGATACAATAATAAAATCAGCATCCCTTAACGCTTCCTTCCTATCAGTGGTTTTCTCTATGGTAAATTTATTGCCGCCAATTTCATTTTCCTTGACTAAGATATCATAGGCTCTATTTAATTTTTCTTCATTAATGTCAACTAATACGATAGTAGAACCCGTTAATATTTCACTAGAATTTATATCCATTAAGGTGGCCGGCCCGAATGCCGCAGAACCTGCTCCAATTAGAACAATTTTCTTATCAACCATTATGATTAAATAAAAAGAGGTACTAAAATTAAAAATAATTATTTAAATCGTGGTAAATAGTCTCGTTGTAACTCGTACATTTCGTTAAAAATTGCTTCTGCTTTTTTAAAACTTCCCACATTTGGATCTATCGCTAAAGCGGTGATTGCTAATTCTTTAGATTTCTTTAAAACGGCTTCCACGCACACGTCTTGTACGGATGCTTCTATTCTGAGAATAGCGGCAATGTTTCGGGGTAATTTCCCGACTTTAACTCCATGAATGCCTAGTTTGTTAACAAGAGCCGAAGTTTCTATAATTAAATCTTGAGGTAAATTTTCGATGATTCCGTCATTGGGGATATTAACCGCTACTTCATAGGAATTACTGTCTTGGATCATCGCTTCCATTATAGGAATCGCTCGCTCCCCGGAAGGGGCTCTGAGAAGCAAACCTTTCTTAGGATATCTTCCTTTCTTAAGACGTTCATGGAACCTCATGATCCGTTTATAAATCCCCTGATTCCCATTTTCTGCCCTATCGATCCAATCCACCATATCTTGAGTTTTAGTAAATTCTTCGCCAAATTGTAGGTATTCAGCCAAATGATTATCTCCTACATAAGGAAAATATCCAAATCTTCTATAGACTTCTAAGGTCAAGGTAGAAAATGAAAATCGGTCGTCATGGGTCTCAATATAATCCCCTATTTTACTTTTAAACGCCTCCATCAAGTTTTCTCCATTAATTTTATTTTCTAAATCCAGGAGAAAAGCAAAATGATTGAGCCCTGCCCCCCATATTTTTATATTCTTTGGAGACATATTAAAAAGCTGAGGAAATATTGCTTGTAATAATCCAACTTGATGGCATAAGCCGCAAAATCTAATTTGGGTGCTCCTTTGAATGGCCAAGCAAACTCGAGCCATTGGGTTTGAAAAATTGATAAAAAAAGCATCCGGGCAAATTCTTTCAGCATCTTTAGCAATTTCCACAATGGGCGGGATGATTCTAAAAGCATGAAATGTGCCTCCTGGTCCCCCGCATTCGCCAAGAACTTGAGTAGAACCATGTTTGCGGGGAATTTCATAATCTTGTCTCCAGAGTTTAAAACGCTCTCCCACTTCAATGGAATTGATAATGAAGTCAGCATCTTTAAAAGCCGTTTTTCTATCTGTCGTACTTTCAAGGGTGAATTTGTTTTCTAATTTTTCATTTTCAGCTATTAACAAGTCTTTTATTATTTCTAACTTTTTCTCATCTATATCATGAAGAACAATGGTACTCCCGCGCAATACCTTACTTAAATATAAATCAGTAAACATGCTTACCCCGAATGATAAACTTCCTGCTCCCACCAACACTATTCTTATATTCATGTTCCTGTTCCTACATTTTTTTCTTAAAATTCATGATCCCTTAGAGAAAATAATTATTACCCCTATAAAACCTTATATCTTTCTCTCCCTTAAATATAAAGAGCTATATTAAAATAAATGAAAATTCTTTCATGCTTATCATCTAAAGCAAAAATTTTTAAATAAGCAAGGAATATTAATTTTAATAATGACCTCTTTTACTACTGCTAAGAATACATTGGTACCTTTATTAGAGGTAGTAGTATTATTAGTAGTAGTATTATAGCAAGAGAACAATCCTTCTGACCTTTTTCTTATAAATTTTCTCGGATTGGTTCTCTTGGTGGCAAGGAAAATTTATTTGAAAGAGGTTAAGGATTCGTATCTTGCGGGTCACCTATAATAAAATGTGTTGAAAAATTACAAACAGGAGGTTGAAAAAAGAAAAATGACCCTTGCGCAAGAATCGAAGATTCTCATCCAAGATGAAGCAAAGGAAGAGAACCGGTTTATTATCAATAGGTTCTTCAAGCCCGCGGAATTGTATATTTTTGACGAGACCATCGCATGGTAAGAAGATTAGATATAAATTGGGATTATTATTGGTTATATTATGATAAAATTTGAATAAAATTAATAAAAGGTTAATTTAATGTTATTTAATTAAATTTACATTTATCTACTTCTTTCTTTTGTCCAACGGATTAATCTCATCAAAATATTTAAATAATCTAATGATTATAATAATATTGGAAGTATTTTAATTAAAAAATTAAATTTTATTGAAAAAATTACATTTAGAAATCGTGTTAATCCTTGGAAAAAAAAGTAATAAAATCCATTGAAAAATACATGAGGACGGATTTCTATATAAAAGAAAAACCAAACTTATCTACTAAAATATCGAAGTTCGGATTTTTAGAACGTTCGGAACCTGGGGAAATAGAAATAGAAGATGAGAGAAAAATGCGATATCTATTTAAAAAATATTCTCATAAATCCAAATACTGAGCTTTTTTTATTTCCTTTTTTTTTTCTTCTTTTCTTAAATTACTTTTTTTATTCGTTCCAATGCGTCTTTAATTCTCTCTAAGGGTTGAGTTAAGGCAAATCTGACATATCCTTCACCATGCTCTCCAAAACCAATACCTGGAGTAATGACAACGCCCACGTTAATTAATTTTTTAGTGAATTCCATGCTATCCCGTTCATTTTTTGGAATTTTAGTCCAGACATAAAAAGTAGCTTTTGGAAGCTCTGTTTCCCATCCCATTTCATTTAAGCCTTTTATAAGCACGTCTCGTCGTTGTTCATAGATTTTTATGTTTTTCTCTACGATTTCTGGTTTTTTTTCTGATTTATATTCTTCTAGCCCTTTAATCACGGCTTTTTGAATGAATATTGGACAACCCGAATCTATTTGGGATTTAACTTTTCTCAATCCATCGATGATTTCTGCATTTCCTGCAATCCATCCGCACCGAAATCCTGTCATGCAAAACATCTTGGAAGCACTATTAATTTCCACGTGATTGGGATCCACTTGGAGGATGGTTGGTGCAATATAATCATCGAAGGTGAATTCTGAATAAGGATTATCATGTACTATGAAAAAATCATGATCTTCTGCTAAATCTGCCGCATGCTTTAAAAACTCCAGGGGAGCTACGGCTCCAGTTGGATTGTTTGGATAATTCAAATACATCATTTTAGCTTTCTTTAAAATAGTACTGTCAATTGCTTCCAAATCCGGGAGAAATCCATTTTCCTCTTTCAGGGGCATGATATAAGGAATGCCATCACATAATTTTGTAGCTCCATTTTCATATACCGGATATCCCGGATTCGGACATAATACAATATCTCCCGGATTGATAAAAGCTCTGGCAATATTTGCTACTCCTTCTTTTCCCCCAATTAGATTTGAAACCTCGCTTTCCACGCTTAAATTAACATTAAACCGTACCTTGTACCATCTTGCAACAGCAGTTCGAAAATCTTCCTCTCCCATGCTCGTGGGATAATTTTGATTTTCTGGAATCTTCACTTGTTCAATCAATTCATTAAGAATTAGTTCCGGTGTTGAAAGGTCAGGATCGCCAATTCCTAAGGGAATTAAGTCTACTTCTTCCTTTTTCTTTTGCTGTTTCAATTGTTCTATTTCTGCAAAAATATAAGGCGGTAATCTTCCAATTCGATCTGCATGTGTTATTCTAATTCTTAACACCTACAATAGGCATGATTTTTAGAAAATATCGTAAATGAGGTAAGCATGATCATTAATAAAACGATAAAAATCTTTTGAATTCGTGCATTTTGAATTAAATTTTTTTCCAAATCATTGAAAAGAAAAGTTAATGACAATAAATCATCACTCAATCTTATAAATTTTTCTACTATAGAAAAAGAAAGATTTATAATACTATGAGCTCATGTTAATCTAAATTATAATCTTTAAATTCGATAATTCAAAAATTTTCTTAATAAAAAATGAGGAGAATAATCAAAAATGGGAAGTAAATTAATTGCATATGTAGGTGGTATCATTGGATTAGTTGCCGTGCTCATGGGACTCATTGAGCCTTCTCTTGGATGGTGGCAAATGAGGTATGAATTTGGCCCTTTCGATGTAAATATATATATCAACGCCTTTGGATATTCTTCAAATACAGCGAATAATAATGTGGAATTAGTGGATAACACGCTATTATTAGCGGGAATGATATATTTAGCAGGTACATTACTGCTATTCATTGCAACAGCAAAAAACATGAAAGCAGGAGCATTTTTATGTGCAATTTTAATGATCATCGGAATTATTTTATTCTGCTACGGACTTTATGGTAATGAAGGTTTTGGAGATCTATTATCAGGAATGGAATTTCTCAGTGGGGAGGAGCACAACGTGTTTTTTGGAACCTTTAAATTTCTTGGTACGTGGACCTGGCGCTTGGGTAATGGCTTTTTTATCGGAGTGGTGGGTGCCGTAATAGGATTAATTGGAGCAGTAATGATGGATAAGAGATAATCGAAATCCCCAGGAGGAGATATATCCTATATTTTAACTTGGATTTAAAAAATAAAGAGAATATTTAATTTTTTTTCATTACTAATTTTTTCAATTAAAAATTCAATAAAAATCTCAATAAATACTCTTGTAAATAAAGCGCGGACTCATTCGGTATCTTTTTGCTCCCTTTTTTTAGTTTTAGCATATAGTGTATCTAACTTTTCTTTTAGGAGTTGATATCGTGTTTTATTTATTGGAAACTTGACCATGATAATTATTCCAATAATCAAAGCAATGATTGGGAACAAAGATACCAAGGTGCGGAGGCCAAAATGGGTTTTTGACGACGTGCAAACTGGGGCAAAGTTTCCTATCCTATGGGATTAAATACGGAATTAATAGAAATAAACATCAAAATGGTTGAAAATCGAGAAATGAAGGTGTTGATGCCATAATTACTGGCTTCTCGACGAATCCCGGTAGTTAATTCATCCGCATCAATAATGGCTGTGATGGTCAGATCTACGAACAATAACACTCCAGCAAAACCAATTCTCATGAAGAAAAACGCTATGAATGCACTCTGAACGTTAGAGATGAACATTAGAGGGATTAACGTGAGAATTAATATTCCCATGGAACTCATTAACCTTAATTCAATTCCTAATTTAGGAGCGAAAAATCTACATAAGAAAATGAACCCCGCAGCTGATAAAAATATGATTCCTAGAAGTAACCCTAATAAAATCGATTCGCCTTCCCCAATTCCTAATACGAAGTTCCCATAAAGAGGAATAATCGTATGGATTAAGCCATAAACGTATCAAAAGATGATATTCACTAATATATATACTCTAAAAGCGGGATTCTTCAATGAATATTTTAAAGAATTAAAGAAGGAAGGGGCAATTTTATAATCTTTAGAAAATTCCTCTCGTTCTTTTACTCCATATTTTAATAAAATAACTACACCTACGAAGAAAAAAATACTCGTGCAAATTCCAGCATATCGATTTTCCATGAAATATTTAGGATTATCTAATTGGGGAATGAATAAGGTCGGCATGATATAAGCAAAGATTAAACCAATAACCGTAAACACTTGACGAATGGAACTGGCTTTTGCTCTCTCTTCTAATGTCTGAAACATCTCGGGAAATAAACTCACGGTATTAATTGAATACATGGTAAAAAATAAATCGAACAAGTATAGCATTATAAGAAAATAAAAGAAAATGGTTATTTGAGAAATTTCCTGGGGTGGGGGCCATAATCATACTAATATAAAGCATAATGGGATTAAACTTGCCTCTTTGCCTTTTTTTATGTAGTGTTTAATAAATTCTACATGATCCCGTAATCTTTTTGATGATAGAAAAGAACTGGTCATTTTCTTTATATGGCTAAGATTGTTTTCAAATAGACGCTTGAATTCAAGATTAAGCTCACTCTTGCGCGTGAAAAAGAAATTGATAATTTAATCTTTATCGATGATAATTCGGGAGAAAAAACGTTCAATTATTTAGTGAGATGGTATGTAAAAAAAAGATTAATAAAGGGCACGCATCAAGAAGCGTTATTCGTTGCGTGTTCGCTTAGAATTATCCGATTATGATTGCGCGAGAAATGATCTAACTCAGAAAAAAAGAAAGAGAAGATTGGAAATGTTCGCTTTTTATTCGTAAAGAATAAACCGAAGAAAAAAGAGCAGGAAAGGTTAAACATAGTCTTACCAGAGTACCCTTTCCTTTTAGAGTTACGAACCCTTTTTATTGCTGTTGATCAAGATCTTTGGCCAAATTCCTACGACGAGGGTTTAGACAAGATTGAAGAAATTCAACTCAAAAATATCTATTCGAACTATTTGAAAAAAACCTATTCAGATTGCAATTGACCAATATCTTTAAAAAGGTACATCACCTATATAAATACAAAAAATTGTTCTAATCTATCAATAAAACAGGTTTTAATGAAAAAATTTGATAAGGTGGGATAAAATGAGTGAGCTAAGACAATTAAAACCAAAAATTTACTCAATTGGAGCAATTGATTGGGACAGAAGATTATTTGACGAACTAATCCCGCTACCAGATGGAACGAGTTATAATTCCTATTTGATAAAAGGAAGCGAAAAAACGGCATTAATAGACACGGTAGACCCAACAATGACGGATGTACTGATGAAGAATCTCAAACAACTTGAGATCAAGGTTGTAGATTACGTTATCACCAATCACGCCGAGCAGGACCATTCAGGCTCATTACCTCAGATACTAGATATTTATCCTAATGCCAAGGTTGTTTGCACACCAAAATGTAAAACCATACTTATGGATTTGCTTTTTATCCCCGAGAATAAGTTCATAGCAGGGGATGATGGAAAAACACTATCATTGGGCGACAAAACACTGGAGTTCATTCACGCACCTTGGGTTCATTGGCCAGAGACGATGCTAACGTATTTAATGGAAGATAGGATACTTTTTACCTGTGATTTTTTTGGCTCTCATCTTGCAACTAGTGATCTTTTTGTGACTGATGAGCCGACAGTTTATGAGGCCGCTAAGAGATATTATGCAGAGATAATGATGCCTTTCAGAGGAACAATTAAGAGGAATTTGGAAAGGATAAAAGATTTAGAGATTGAGATAATAGCACCGAGTCATGGTCCGGTCTATAATAACCCAGATCTCATTCTCAATGCTTATAGGGAATGGATTTCCGATGAAGTAAAGAATGAAGTGATTTTACCCTATATTTCAATGCATGGGAGCACAAAAAAAATGGTGGATTACCTCGTAGAGGCTTTGATTGAGAGGGGTATAACTGTAAAACAGTTTAATTTATCTAAAACTGACATCGGGAAATTGGCGATTGCTTTGGTAGACGCTGCTACAATCGTAATCGGTTCACCCACAGTTTTGGTTGGACCACATCCAATCGTGGTTTATGCGGTTTATCTTGCAAATGCCCTGAGACCCAAATTGAAATTCGCATCAATCATTGGCTCCTATGGATGGAGTAGCAAGATGGTAGAACAACTTGCAGGGATGATTTCCAATTTAAAAGTAGATATACTTGAACCTGTTGCTATAAAAGGATTACCAAAAGAAGCTGATTTCAAAGCGCTGGACAGGCTCGCAGAAGAAATCCTCAATAAACACAAGGAACTGGGCATCTTCAAAAGGGAGGCATAAAATGAATGAAAGGAGGAGATAGTATGATTAAACAAAAACAAATACAAATGCAATATCTGCGGCTACATAGTTGAGATTTTACATGCTGGTGGAGGTGAACTTGTTTATTGCGGGCAACCAATGGAACTTTTTGAGGAAAACCAGAGGATATTGGTAAAGAGAAATGTATACTTATAGTAGAAAAGCTAGAAACAGACATAAAAATAAAAGTTAGTTCGATTCCTCATCCTATGGAGGAAAAACATTACATTGAATGGATAGAGGTAATTGTTGCCCGAAATATTTATAGAAAATTCTTAAAATCTGGAGATAAACTTGAGTCTGAATTTAAAATTAGAGTAGAAAAGGTTGCGGCAAGAAAATACCATAATATCCATGGTTTGTGGAGTTATAGTAGGAGATAAAAGGCTTTGCTACGTTCACCCAAATTGCCTTCGGCAACTTTTCTTTTCCGCAAAACGTTAGGCGACTTGCTAAAAGAAGATGCGATAATGAATTGAGATACAGAGAGAAAACTAGCCTCCTTTCAGTCAGAAAAACTTCTTTAAACGGCATGTAATATCAACAATAAGTTAACAGAACCTCTATAGTGAAGATTTTTAAAGAAGCAAGGAATATTATTTTTAATAATAACCTCTTTTACTACTGCTAAGAATACATTTTTTTACTTCAAGGTATTAATCGTGTTTGAGTCCATCTTTTTTCTCTCTTAAAAACTATTGATTCTTCGAATTCAAATTTTTCATGAGTAATCATGTAAACATTACTATTCTTTATCTCTACATTTTTTATGGAATAAAATAAAATCTCTCTTTCTTGTTGGGTAATCACGGGAAAATCATAATGGATGGCTTTATATTTAGCATCCTTACCATCTTGTAGGTGCTGCTTAATAAATTCTAAATGATCCCGTAATCTTTTTGATAGAAAAGAGCGGGTCATTTTCTTTATTTGGCAAAGATTTTTTTCAAATAGGCGCTTGAATTCAAGATTAAGTTCATACCCTATTGAATTTCTTGCTAAACTCATGGCTGCTAGCGTTGTCGTCCCTGTACCCAAATAAGGATCTAAGATCGTATCTCCTTGAAGTGAAAACATGTTTATTAACCTCAATGGAATTACTAAAGGAAATGCTGCTGATCTTTCCCGAATAACTCGACTATTTTCGCCAATTTCAATATTTTGAGAGACCCCCTTGATATTATTCCAAACATCAGAAAACCATCTATTTCTTTCTTCCCAGAAATAAGCGCTATTATATCTCTTTTCGGATTTAGGTTTAAAACGTCTCTTTTTCATGCCTTTTTGGAAAATTAAGATATATTCATGCTCAAGCGTTGCGTAGGCATTTGGTGGGAGCATTCCCGAGCCCAAAAATTTCGTTGGACTATTCGTTGGCTTATTCCAAATTATGATAGGTAAGGGAAGAAAATCGTTCTCTTGGAAAAATGTGGATACTTTCACGTGATTGGGATATAATTGAAACACGTTGTTAATTTTTCTAGTAGCATCTCCAATATTGATGCAAATTATACCGCCCGGTTTTAAAACTCTAATGCATTCTTTCCACGTTTTTTCTAATTCCTCATGCATTAGACAAAACGCTTTTTTTCCATCATTTTGCTCAAATGTGGCTTGTATATCCTTGTTCAAGGAAATAAATAACGAATCCCACATTTCTATCATTGGATAAGGAGGAGAGGTAAGGATTAAATCGATAGAGACGTCCTTTACCTCCTCCATTTTCCTAGAATCTTTATAATATATCTGGTGAAGTGTTTTCATTTTTCATTCAGACTCTTTCCATCACTCATTTTACAATAGTGCTATAAATAAATTTTTCCAAGAATCTCTTGAACAATTAATATTAATCAAATAGATCATTACTGAGGATCCTTATTTTTTTTAATTATTAAAATTTCAATAATATTATCTCTTTTCTCAAGTACTATTTAAAAAAAAAGCAATTTTTTTATTATTCCAAACCCATTTCTCTAATCTTTTCTTATGGTTGATTCAATGATATCGGGAGTCAATTGATAAGCATTCCAAAAGAGAAGTATTCTCACAAGCATAAAAAGAGCAGAGACAAAATTGAAATGTAAATGAATTCCCTAAACCGCTTCAGCTGTCTGAATCGATGAGCCTTCCTCAAAATCCATTATGTTGTGAATAATAGCAAAAGATCTCGCCTGTATGATGATAGCAAACCTGCTGAAAAAAGCCTGAAAGCCCACGTAAATTACTTCTTATTGCTTTCCCTTTCTAACAACAGAATCGTCAATTAAGTCTCTAAAGATTGGTGTTACAACGTCCAGAAGCCCATCTACTTTATTTATAATGGGATATAATACTTTAGAAAGAAATAAAATAAAAAAAAGCATGATTTTTTTAAGTTTTCCTAACTCTGTAATTTTTCTTATTATAAGCCCATTTCCTCAATCTTTTTCTGATTATATGCTACTTTTTCAGGAGTTAAGCCATACCACTTCCAAAAAATAAGTATTGCTATTAGCATGAATATTGCCGGAATTAACCCAAAGTGGAGTTGGATTCCCCATATCGCATCAGCTGTTTGAGTGGATGCTCCTTCTTCGAAACCCGTTACAGAGTGTACGATGGCAAAGGTAACTGCTTGCATGATGATGGCAAACCTTCCAAAAAATGCCTGAAAACCCGTATAAATCCCCTCTTCACGCTTGCCCGTATTTACAACGGATTCATCAATTACATCTGCCAAAATGGGGGCAAGCAGAGCCCAAAAGCCTCCAAGTCCAACGCCAAAGCCTATCATTCCAAAAAAAAGGACAGTATAATTATTAATGAATGTTAATGGAAAAGTAGCAATAGTAAGAACTATCCCTGCTAAGAGAATGGCTTTTTTATTATCGTTAATTCTATGCGTGTATTTTATCCATAGAGGAGAGGAAACTAATGCCCCTATGAGAAATCCTGCGGAGAGAATGGTTTGAGCACTTGCAGGCATTCCTAATACATATCTCACTTCATAGGGAATGGAAGCTTGAAGAGTCACGGCTAAAGCCCGGTAAAAAGTATACACAATAATAAACACCATAAAAGTTTTTTGTTTCAACGAGAGCTTCAACATGCCAATAAATGAGACCCTTTCGGGACGTTCAGCATAACTTTCTAAATATCTATCAACGGTAATTTGATCATCACGGCAGCCTGGAATAGAAGCGGCGAAAATGATGAATCCTAAGATAATCATGATGCCCCCTTGGATGATGTAAGAGGTTGGATTTCCATATTCGACTAATAAAGGAGGTAATAATGCTCCTAAAGTTATACCGATTATCCCGGTTGGCGTGGCGATCGCTTGGACCGTTCTTCTTTCTTCTACAGAGCGGAATTTATCCGGAAACAAGCTAGAGAATCCAATCCACCACACTGAATTAAATGTATCGAATAAACATGTTGATATGACGAGCCATGAGAAAATCAAAAGACCTTGACTTTGGGGATTCACGTTAGGCGGTGTGAAAATGAGAATATAGCTCAGCATCCAGGGAATACCGCCGATTAAAATCCAAGGAAACCTGCGGCCCCATTTTTTAGTAAATCGAAAGGGGCGGTTGGTGAGATAACCCGCTAACGGATCATTTATTGCGTTCCATATTGCAAATATAATGTATCCCGTGCTAGTGAGCCAGACATCCAAACCAATCTCCGTTTCATAAAAGAAAAAGCCGAATGCCCCGAAAGCCATGGCGAAAAATTCGTTAAGAGCTTTTCCCCAGCCGTAAGAGAACATGTTCCATTTCGAATGGGATATTTTCATTTCGTTTTGACTCATAATTGTTTATCCCCATATTTTTTTATTTTAATTTAATGGTATCATTTTATATTAAATTAAATTAGGTATGACTCTAAATAAAGGATTCTATTTCATGAAAATAAATTAAAATGAGATATCCTTTAAATGGGGAAAAAACGGTTTAATTATTAATTCATGACAAGAATTCACGCTATATAAAAGAGTTCTGATATTTTTACGGAAAATGTAGAAAAGAATTATAATCGCTATAAATATTTCTTCCACACCATACCGATTAGCTCGAGAAATTTAGTAAAAGAAATTTTATCCTTCTTAGACTATCTACGAGTCTACATTATTCGTGAAGATCTCGATTGGACGGTGCCCATGACCTATTTACTCAATGGAAAAGTACCTGGTGCGCCAGGATTGGAAGATCTTAAAATGTTTGATTGCCGGAATTGATGTCATGTCTCAACTTGACAATTATTGGCAAGAAACGGGCGGTGGATGCGAACATGAAATTATCATGCAATCTACCATCCGAACCAACAAAACAGCGAGAATCGTGGAAGTATGGGATAATTGGGTAGAACATTACAACGAGGAACCATTATACACCGGACTTGGGGCTAATGATAGCATGTATATGCTATATTATGCCATACAAACCATTGGTTCATTTAATACGGAAAAAATTATTAAAGTTATAGAGGGCATTGACGAAGTTAATTATGTAGTAGGCGCTTTCGGTAATTTCTTGAAATTTTAATGGAGAACAAATTGGCCGTTGTATTATTATTAAAGTTATTTCTTAACAAATATTCAAAAATTGAATATAACCGCCCTTTGAAATTCTCACGAAAAGTGGGAAAATTGATTAGATAAGGCTTGATTTAATTTTATAGGAACTAAAAGAATCATTTAAACATGAAAATGATATTATGAAATTAGCAGAATATAAAAAAATTGGAAGAATTGGCTATATAAAACTTCATAGGCCGGAATTAGATTTGCAAGCAGTAAGAAATTTAATTGATTCATTTAAACAAAGCATGGCAAATAAAGATATTTGCGTGGTTTTTACTTCAAGTCGAGAAAATTTTGCGGTTGGAGAAGATCTTAAATATGCCTATGAGTTAATTACAAATCCCGAAAAACAATCTCAAGCATATGATGAGGTATCTAATTTTCAAGAACTTACCTCATTGATGCGAGAACATCCTGGGATTATCATTGTAGGATATAGAGGGTGGGTTATAGGGGGCGGATTTGAATTAACGCTATTTTGTGATTTTCGAATTGCTGCTTCAAATACGAAAATATGGCTTCCAGAATTAGATGTAGGAATGTTTTTTTCTAATGCGTCTACAAAGGCTTTAGCATGGCTAATTGGAGCTAGTAAGGCAAAAGAATTAATGATATTAGGAAAGCAAATTGATGCTAAAAAAGCACTTGAATATGGAATCGTAAATAAGATTTGCGAACCAAATGAATTAGATAAGGAATGTAGAAAGATGGCAAAAAGAATCGTTCAAAAAAGCCCTTTTGCTCTTACTCTCGCTAAAAGACTTATTAATGCGGGACCGGAGATTACTTTTGATGAAGCGATGTATAGAGAAATGAGAGCCATGATTGCTTGTGGAAATACTGAAGAAGCAAGATTAAGAATAGAAACTTTTCTAAATAAAAGCAAGAGTAAAAATTAAACTAAACAATTGTAATGAAGTAATCTTATTTAAGAGTATTACAAAAGATTTAATTCATTCTTTTATTTAATTGCCAAATATTATTAGTTAGAATCATTTAAGTGAGATTAAAATATTTTCAAAAACGTTAATTGGTTTAATCGGATTAATAGTAATCGGAGGCTCTACAATATTAATATTAATCAGCGGGGTTCTAATAAAAAGAGTAATCGTGAAACATTAATGTACCTCTATACCATTATTATCACGATTCTTGGTTTCATTTTTACCATTGTTGTAGACTTGTGGATGGTTGTCTTGTTTTACTTGTTAAATCTTACTTTTTCTATTTTAATCGATGTAGTCCGAGGAGCTTGGATGCAAGATAAATATCTTGAAGAAAATATTGGAAAATTTCAAGGAGTGAGATTAATTTTTATGGTCCTACTTCCCATGGTAATTGATCCATTCATTGGGTCTTTTATTATTCTTTATAGGTAAATAAAAAGTGGTTTAAAAGAAGGAAATTTATTCTTGCATGGTATTTTTAAAGATGGTATTATTATTTACAGTAAAATTTCACAGAATGAGATTTTAGTTTGGATAAAAGAAGGAGAAAATAAATTGAATATCACGTACTATTCTCCGCCCTAATTTCTTAATAATTTAAATAAAGATAATCGTGCAATTCATGAAATGAATAATAACGGCGTGAAGAAATTATTAGATTAAATCATTGAAAATAAAAAATAGTTCTTAGATACAAATAGAAATTCTGGTTTTAATTAGTTTTATTGTCATATTTTTTACATTCATGACCATTTTAAAATAAAATTTTTATTTAGAACATTTTATTTTTATCGTGTCAGAAAGTAAAGCTCTTTACATGGAAGATTCTTATTTAAAAATTGGTCAGCTAAAGTCACCAAGGTTCAAGATGATATAATTTTATGCGATATTATACTGCAGCTCATCATGACTATGAATTAAACATGATAGCTTCCATTTAAAGCTATTTCAACCATGACGACTAAATTTGTGGAATGCTTCCCTTTCCTCTGGAAAGAATCTCCTCTATCTCTTACTTTGGATCGTTGGGGAATACTATCAAGTGAATTCACCCCTCTCTCTGCTCTATCTCCCTTAAGGACCAAAAGATTTAAGTATGGAGAAAACCAAGTAATCATGTGAAAGAAAATGTTGATGATGGGATTGAATTAGAAATCCGGGAATATTCCGATGCGGATTTTTTCCCGGAACAATGTCCCCACTGCAAGTCATCCCATATCAAGAGACTCTCTTATAGAATGAGAGAGATCCAGGATTTGGGAACACCCCGTATTTGCCGGCGCATCCATTACGAACGTGTTTATTTTCAATGTACGGAATGTAAGGAGATCTTCACCATCTTGCACCCGCTCATTCCAATTGGAACCCGTTTCATGCCGGGAGTTATAGATTATGTAATCACCCGGGTGCTCAAAAAAGGGGATTCGATTAGACGGGTGTGGCAAGATTTGAAGGAGCTCCATTTGGTTAAAGTGTCGAAATCCACGGTCCAGCGATGGGTCAACGAGCACGGTAATAGAAACTATCTTCCCATCGATTTAAGTGAGGAGACTCCCCCTCCTAATTTCTCAGGCTTTCTTTCCTTGGACGGGACCTTTAAATCGGTGAAGGTAAAAAAAAACGTAAAAAAAAACGACCTCTCCCCCGCACGATAAAGCCCGGATTACTGCTCGCCACGGATTCCTTGCGAAATGTACCCCTTGCCGGGGCTCTCATCACGGGGGAAAAGGAAGAGGAAGTGGTCTTTTTGCTGAAAGAGCTGAAACAATGGCTCCCAAAGAAAGTTTCATTCATGACCATAGATTTCTCCCGCCGCCTTCAGGCAGGGGTGGATGAAATATTTCCTGATGCGCCTCTCCAAAAATGCGTGTTTCACGCCATTCAATTGCTCACTCGAGGGTTGCTGAAAGAACTT
>JALGVJ010000090.1 GCA_029838195.1 Promethearchaeota archaeon | reverse complement strand
CGTTCGTGGCATCAATGACCACATCTTTATTATTATACAAACACGTGGCAGCCAATTCATGAACATGATCCCAGATGATTGGTTCCATATCAGGATTAAACCATTCTCCGAGAAATCTAATCCTGATTAGATCTGGGGAAATAACGACATGTTTTGATTTCAATTTTTTAGTAAATGTACTTTTCCCCGACCCAGGAATTCCAATCAATAATAATAATAATTTTTGTTTGTTTTTTAACATGATTAACCAATTATGATTTCTATTGATGGGCCATAAAATCTATAGATTAAAATTGTTAAAATTAATCCAATTAAGATTCCATTAAAAACTCCAAATAGATAACATAATAATATAAAATATGGATTATATGCCTTTATTTTCTTAATAATTATCAACTTTTTCTAATATAAATTAATAATAATAAAAAAAAAGCATTTAAATATTTTATTGATTTCAAAAAGGGGAACGCACTCTTACCCCTTTTTTTATTTCCTTTTATCTCTCTTTTAAATCCTCTTCTAAAATTTTTTCCTCCTTCTTTCGGGTATAATATTTCTTCCACATTATTCTTCTCAATTCCTTAAGAAGAAAAAAGGAAGAAATGAGACTTTTAGGATTCACATTCTCAAATTCCTGCTTATAAAACCCCTCCAAGAGAGATTTTATGAGCTCTTTATTTTTAACAAACAAAGAAGCTAATTCCTTGGTGTTTGAAGTCTTAACATCATTAAATTTCAAACACCATTTTTTTATTGTTTCACTTGACACATCAAAATAATTTTTTTCTCTCATAATTAAATAATATCATAACATGTATTTAAATGTTTTGTTTTTCATTAGAGAGATTTTTCTTCATTTTTCGTTCCCAAAATTCTTGTTTTAATCGTTCAAGCTCTTCAGGTGTTTTTTGTTTCAAATCATTGGCATCTAATTCATTAGGCTCTTTCAAAACTTTACTAATATCCCCTGAAACCTTCTTGAACATGTCCCTCATTTCCCTCATGACTTCCCTCATTGCTTTCATTTCTTTACTTTGCTGAACAGGAGGCTGATGTCCAGGTAATCGTTTAGGAGGAAATCCAGGTGGTGGTCTTAAATGAGAAGCAGTTGGGGCTCTTAATTTTAGTGTTTTTATCATTATCTTTATGTCCGTGAGCTCATCGTGTAGTTTATCGATTTTGCTAGTAGATTCTTTATTATCATCAATTATCTGTAAATATTTCGAAACATCATATGTCCCCAATTTTAAACGAATCTTATCAGAAAAAGATAACTTACACGCATGATTTAAAGCCCAACGTGAAAACGAGCCATCTTTTCTTAGTTTAAAAACTTTTCCACATTTAAGGCATTGGCATTTTTTCATGAATAATAAATAAGAATAAAAAAATAAAAATGTTGATGTTGGTTTTGAAGCATCCCACACACACGTGGTTTTTATTGATAACGAGCCGTCCTTTCGTAAGGCATCCCATGCACACGTGGGTTTTGTCGGGCAGTGTTAGGAGTAATGGGTTTATCATTCAAGCATCCCACACATGCGTGGGTTTCGTGTTTCCTCATAAGCCGTTGTTCTATTTTTTACTAAGCATCCCACACGTGTGTGGGTTTCGTACTAAAATGTTAGTACGTGGACAATGCCCCTGCCCTGTATCCCATCCCCTCCTAAAAGGTTTTGGGACTGCTTTTTTCATGATCATTAAAAAAAAACGAATTCATGCATTTAGGCATCCCTCATACATGCATGTATTTATATTTCTCATATTTTGAATGAGGATTTTCTTTTTTGAAACATCTTTCGCATAGAGGAAATGATTCAAATTTATCCGTTATGTTTCCCACGTATTCATGCATTTCCTTACTGCATTTCGGATGGGAACATTTATAGGTTTTTCTCCCGCAAAATTCCATGATTTCAGGAGCACAGTATTTACATTCCCAATTGAAAAAAGGGCCTTCCACTCCTTCATATGTCCCCTCATCAATATGTTCAAAAATGAATTCTAAATGTTTTTTGGTTTCATTCCACATCTTTTCACTAAATCTCCAAGGTAAGAGATATCCATAGTTTAACCATAACTTCTCCCAGTAGTTTTCTGATAATGCAATAGCAGAAATAAAAGCTCTTGAATTCACCTTCAAAATAAAACCCAGGTCAT